>JAYUKI010000041.1:0-22618 GCA_043764595.1 Myxococcales bacterium
GACGGCTACTTTGCCGGACGGATCGATCCGGTCCTGTAGTTGAGGGTATGCCAAGTAGCCCTGCCGAATGCTCGAGAATCACGACCGCTGATTTAGCCCAGGCGCGATGAGATGCTCGCGTTGGCTCTCGCTCCGCAGTCAGGACTTCGCCAGCAAACAAGTGCACTATCGAGTCCAATGTCATTGAAGTCATGGTTCACCTGAAGATGCTTGAGAGAACGAAGCACACGCCGCATCGGGCTTCTTTTTCGAGCAGTGCCAGGCCCGGTCCAATCCGAGGATCGATTTTGGCCAAGCCTTCATGCGAGTGGGAGCCATTTTTGGTCCCGCAGGGAGAAATGGCCGCGCGCGGCAAGTAGTGCTTCTCGATGATCCCGGCCACATCTCGGCCTTCGATCACGAGGACACGAACGGGAACCGGGTGGCCAACCCTCTGCATGGGAGCGAGGGGCAGGTTTTGAGCAGTAAAAGCAGCGGATTCAGCGTGAATGGCGGGGCGAAGTGGTTGCATGAAGAACCTCCGTGCCCCTCTCTCGACGGCTTTATGTATGCATCCTTCGCGAAGAAATCCGCGGTGGCCATATCCTCAGCGAAGTATACCAACCCATCGTAGCCTGGTTTGAAGCCGTTTGCGACAATCCTGGCCGCCGCGCTCGCGGTGGTGCCATGGTAGATGGTGACCATCTTGCGCATGCCCAATTTGCCAGCCAGGTGTGTGGCAGCTCCATTGAGTGCCCCCGCTCCTTTTTGTACGATGGCGGCGGCCGCGACGGGAGCCTCGAGCACGACGGTCGCTGCGATCCCCCCGACCATGCCAACGACGCCGGCAGAACTGTTCTCAGGGACGCCCGTAATTTCCTGCACCCAGTGGCGCGGATCTTCGAGACCATGCCCACGCCGGACGGCTCCAGCGGTCAGCACGGTGAACATCGCGGTACGGGAGTAGTCGGTGGACCATTTCACCGCGCGGAAGGCCGCTGCTCCGACGCTCGCGCCAAAGGAAGCGAGTGCACCACGAACTTGGCTCGCTGCTCCTGGGGGCGGCGGGGGACGGGATTCACCACTGCCACTGCTCCTGCCACTGCCACCGGCCCCCTTTTCCTGGGGCTTGGCATCCATTCCGGGACCTATGGGTTCGGCCGTGCAATGCCCACATCCCGGGTCGTTTGGATTCGGCGCGGGGGCCTCGAACCCCGTCAAACCCCAGGGATCGGTCTGCCGGAGTACCTGTCCACTCACATAGGCGTAGGGATTCGGATCCGCACCCCAGCCATGAATCGTGAGGGGATCAGGGCTAATCCATCGACGGAGATTCGGGTGGTAATACCGAGCCCCGAAGTAGACGAGGCCAACCTCGATGTCCTCTTCCTTGTTCGTGAATTTGTGCGCGTCGCGGTGTGCGCCCCAGCGCTCGGGGCGGTAGTCGCTGTCCGTCGTGCCGAATGCGTCGTACGTGGTGTGCTCCACCACTTCGCTCGTGCGTTGGTCGATCACGAAGCTCGACGAGCCCAAGGCGTCCGGAATGCGCAGGTAAAGACGCGCCTCTCCGGCTTGGCCGTCCGGAACGGACTGCTCGAGAACTTCGACCTTTTTCCCACTCCCGCCAGCGAGACCTTCTCGGTCTGCCCCGTGCGCTCGTAGTCCGCGCCGTCGAACCGGGCGTTTTCCACCCTTAGAGGGCCAAAGACTTCGAGCGTGTGCCGCGCGTCTTGGCCACCTTCTTGGGCCGACTTCAGCACCCTTTGGCCGTCGTCCGAATACGCGTAGCGAAGGTCCCACGCGGGCGTTCGGAGCAAGATTTGCGCGTCCCCGGCGGACTCGCCGGGCTCCAACGTGAGATCCCAACGGGAGGCGCGTTCGAGCTGGCCCGTTTCGTTCCACACGTAGTGAAACCGCTGCGTGCACGGCTTTCCCGCGTCGCACGGGCCGGGTCGCTCCACCATCAGATCGACGAGGTTTCCAGCGCTGTCGTAGCGTGCGGTCGTTCCGTCGGCGCTGCGCAGTTGGCTCGGACCGTTGGTGCTCGAGCCGTGAAGCTCGGTCCCAAGGTGCCTATCGAACGCGCCATTGGCGGCGTCGCTCCTGGAGCTCGTGATGTTGCCGAGGTAGTCGTACTCGAAGGATTGCCCCTGAGTGCGTTTGGCCCATACGTCATCGACACCGTGCTTGAGCCCGGCGCCAAGAGCTCCGGAACGTCCGCACCCGTGCTCGAGGAAACGATCCGATCGTTGATGTCGTAGGCCGTTTCTTGCCTGTACCAATGCTCGGTATAGCGATCGGCAAGCTGACTTGACGGACGCCCCGGGAGCGTGACCCTTCGGCCAACACCGGTCGAGCGCCCGAGCGCGTCGTATTTGTAGCGTGTGTGCGTGCCAAGGTCCCGCTGTGCAACGAGGCGCCCCGGAAGCGCTGCCGCGTGCCCAAACTCTTCCGCAGACTCGCCCGGCTCGGGGGTGTCGTAGCGATAGAACGCTTCCGTTCCGTCGCCAAAGTTGGCCGAGCCAGGAGGGGCAGGGGACGTATACGGCCCTTGCTCCTGCGGGCTCCCCATCCGCGCCCGGCAACGATCTCCTCTCGAAAGCCGCTCGCGTCGGTGCTTTAACCCTCTCGATGCCTCCTGCGATCGCGTACTACGTCACGGCTCATGGGTTCGGACATGGCACGCGCTCGTGCGACATACTCGCGGCCCTTGCTCGGATGCGCCCCGACGTCGATCTGGTGGTGGTCACCGATCTCGCCGAGGGCTTTCTTCGCTCTCGCCTCCCGTTCGGAAATGTCTCGATTCGGCCGGGGCGCTTCGACGTGGGGATGGTTCAGAGAGACTCGTTGCGGGTCGATCTCGAGGCCACCGTCGCCGACGGCGCTCGGTTTCTCGCCCGCGCCTCGGCGCTCTTGGCTGCCGAAGAGGCGTTCCTGCGCGCCCGTGGCATCGTCGCCGTCGTCGCCGATATCCCCGCCATCCCGCTCGTCGCCGCGGCGAACGTGGGCCTGCCATCGCTCGCCGTCGGGAACTTCGGGTGGGACCACATCTACGAGGAGTACGCCGGGGCCGATCCTCGGTGGGAGCCCCTCGTCGCCCACTTCCGTGAGGGATACACACGCGCCGACGTGCTCCTGAGGCTCCCGTTCGCCGAGCCGATGCGAGCCTTTCGGGAGCACGTGAACCTCCCGCTCGTCGCGACCAAAGGCACGAACCGGCGCGCCGAGCTCGCGAAACGCTACGGCATTCCGACAGACACCGTGTGGGCGCTCTTGTCGCTCGCGTCGATCGAGTGGGACGCGCGGGCCATCGAGAAAATCGACGCGATTCGAGGCATCGAGCTTTTGTCCTTGCCTCCACTCGAGCTCCCTAGCTCGCGGGTAAAGGTGCTCGATCGCGCCGTCGTCCCGTATTCGGATCTCCTCGCGTCGTGCGACGTCGTGGTGACCAAACCAGGTTATGGCGTGGTCTCCGAGTGCGCCGTGAACGACAAACCCGTCGTGTGGTCTCCGCGCGACGCGTTTCGCGAGCAGCCCATCCTCGTCGAGGCCCTCGAGCGCTCGCTCCGCGCCGTCATGCTCCCGACCGACGCGCTCTATGCCGGTGAAATCGAGGGCGCCATCCGTGATGCCACGCGGACCGAGCGCCGCGGACCACCCCTGCCGAGCGGGGGTGACGTCGTCGCCGCCCGCGAGATCCTCGCGCGTGCAGGTCTCTGAGCTCTGACCAGGCTGAGTCGAGTGGTGGGTACTCGTGCCTCGGAGTAGAGCGTGAGTCCGGTGCGCACGCGGGGCTCGCGATTCAGGTCAGCGCGACATCACGGGACGTTCGGGGCCCCCGGGGTCTTCGTGCCCGAGGTTTGGAACGATGCGTCGGGATCGGCATTTGGGATTCGCGCATAGCTGGTGTCGCCCGCGGAGCCATCGGGAGGAAACACGACTTTGCCCAAGGTGCCGCCGTCCGGCGCGAGCAAATAGAGAGTCTCGCCGCTCTTGTTGCTGATGCCGAACTCGGCATTGAAGCAGTGGCTCTGGCCGCCGTCCGGGCAGGGTTTGCCGGCATCGCCCGTGCCCCCGCCTCGCACCATGATGTAGCCCCCTTTTGCGATCATCGTGGACGGAGGAAACGTGACGGCTTCGGAGAGCTTGGGCTCTCCCGTCACTTTGTCGCGGTCCGCCAGCCGAAGGCCGCCGATGTCCTCGGGGTTTTGGCCCGAGTTCACGAGCTCGATCCATTCGTCGCCGCCCGAGATTTCGTTGATGAGAATGGCCGATGCGGTCACGTTCGTGCCGGCGTCGAACGTTGGCCCGGAGTCTTTCACCGCCACGTCGCGGGCGGCGTCGATCGGAGGCGGAGGAGGCGGCTGGTAGACGTCGGGGGCCGACGCGTCGATCGGAGCGGGGTCCGGCGTGCTGGAGCACGCATACACGAGGCCAGCGGCAAGGATGAACGAACCGGGTAGGACGAGCCACTTCTTCATTGCCATTCTCCGCTTCCGTTCATTGGCCGTGAAACTCACGGTTTTGCTTCAGTACCACGTGCCCATTGGCCAATACTTTGAATTCCATGTCGAGGGCGACAGGCTTCTTGCTGTCATAGTGCACGGAGGCGCAGCTCCCGGTGCTGTAGCCAGGGCTCACCGAACAATAGGCCACTTCGACGGCACGAGCGATCGCGACGATTTCGGCCATCTTCGCGTCGGGCAAGACCGAGCCGGTGAGCGGCGGTCCGTACGGAGTCGGGGTGGCGGTGCGAAGGACCGTGAACCGGTCGGGGCGTGACGGATCCGCGCTGAACGTGACGAGGGTCATCTGCGCCGTGGTACCGGGCGTGGGGTTGGTGACAAGGACGTTTCCCTGCTGGAGCGACAGCGTATACCCGACGATTCCCGCTCCGTTCACGATGCGGGTGATGATGACGCCGTTCGCCACGACGTCCGACTCGGTGTCGTAGGCGGGCACCACGGCGAGCCCCATGGCGCTCGTCGCGTGGTCGAGGCGGGCGAACGAGCGTTCCTCGATGGCGCGCGGGTTCCAAAGGCTCGCGTAGACCGCCTTGATCGCGCATTGCCGCGTCTTCGGCCTCACCTTGAGCTTCGTGACCACGTCGGACGCGTCGACGTCGACGGCGCAGGAAAAGTCCGGATTGTCGCGCTCGAAGGGCTTCACCGAGAAGCTGTCGTGAAGGCCGGCACCGTCGAAGTTCGGGATGTCCTCGGCGTTCGCGCTCGAGCGAAACTTGAGCTCGTCCATCGCCGGAAAGCGTCCCGCGAGGCTCGCGATCTCGGCTTCGACCTCGGCAAGGTGCGTCGCAGGGACACGGCCAGAATAAAAAGCGCGCTGGAGCTCGGCGGCAAGAGTGGCCCGATCGTTTGCCGACAGATTGCCGTTCTTTTCGGCGGCGACCAGCGCATCCACTTTGGCGCGAACGATCGGATTTTCGGCGAGAAAGTCACGGTACCGCTGCACCGGGATCCCAAAGCCGAAAGGCGCGAGCTCGTAGCCCATCTTTTGGCTCACGCTGTCGGCGCGGTTGAACCTGCCGAGCACTTTCGGACTGGCCAAGAAGCCGAGCCCCGTGGCTTTCCCGCCGAACCGTCCGCCGTCGTTCACGCACGTAGGTGACAGGACCGGGCACATGTCGTCGTACGAGCGAAGGCCGGGTTCGTTCGTCACCGGGAGCGGAATCCAAGGTTTGTTCGTCCGCTCGCGAAGCTTGGCTTCGACCATCTCCGGAGTGGTGTCCTCGATCACGTAGCCGGCTTTGCCGACCACGAGGTGCACCGGCTTGTCCGCGAAACGCGCCATCTCGGGGTGCTCGGGCGAGGCGTCGCGGAGCACCATGTTCGGAGTGCCGCGCTCCTTGCTCTTCAAGTTCACGTGCGACGTGACGTCCTGGTAGGCCCGCGTGATGGTGCCCGCCACCACCGAGAGGTCGAGCGGAAGCTCGTCGAACACGGGAATGTCGGTGGCACGCAGGCTACCGTAATCTTTCGGGAATACGCGCAGGTAGCCCCAGGCTTCGCCGGCATTGAGGGGCAGATATTTCACCGAGCCGAGCACCTGATCGATGGTCATCGGCTCGACGCCGATCGCGCGCAGTCGGTCCTTCACGCGCTCGAAGGTTTGCTGCGGCCCCGTGGACACCACCGCGATTCGCACGCCCTTCAAACGAATTTTGGGCCGCAGGATCTCGACGGCGCGAAGAAGTCCTTCTTCGTGGATGACATCGTCCGGGTAAAACTGAATGGCATACGTGGGAAAAGACTCGCCGCCGAGCGTGTACGTCTGAATCGTTCCGGCGACGTAGCGCTTTTCGTCGCTGTAGTAGGTGTGCTCGTTGAACGTGGCTGGATCGTCGAAAATGCCGAGTACGAACTTCGCAAAGTCGTAGTGGTACTGGGCATACGGAGGAATCTTTCCGTCGACCGCATAGTTGGAGTTCATGAAGTAGGTCGTGTCGCCACCGCTTCGGGTGTCGACGAAATACTTCATCACCCGGCCGGCCTGGCCAAAGCCACCGCCCACCGTGGCGAAGGCCTCGAACGTGCGCGCGGTCTTCAAGATCGGCGTATGGAGCGTCTTCGGGAGAAGCTCCACGGGAATGTCGTCCTCCTCGGGCTCGGGCGGAAGCGTCGAGGAACACCCTGGTAGCGCAGAAAGGCCCCCCAACACCCCGACTCCCACGCACGCGAGAAGCGCGATACGCGCGACGAACCCGAGCCTTCGAAGCTCGTAGCTCGGGGAGGTCGGCCTTTGGGAGGGGGTCATTTCGGTCTTTCGAGTCAGCAGCCAGTTTCGGTTCGCACGAGCGTGACCACTCCCGCACGGGAGACCCGGACGAACCGCCTCTCGCATCTCGAGCCTGCGAGAAGCTCGAATCCGTCCTCGACCGCGGTGAAGGCTGCGGGGCTGGGCTCGCTGCAGGAGAAGACCTCTCCGCCGAATTGCGCGACGAATATGGCTTCCTGAGGGGAATCGATGTCGCCGAAGAACGCCTTGGCTTCGGCCGCCGTGGACACGGTGCCGACCTCGTCCCCGCGTGTGTAAACGAGGTAGGTCGTGGTGCAGGCGCCCAAGGGTTTCTGCTGGGCTTCGGAGTAGGGAGCGGCTTTCGGAACGATGAGCAGCCCGTCGCACGTGGTGCCCAAGAGGCGAATGGCCGCGAGCTTCTTTTCGCACGCGGGCTTGTCGGTCGCGCGCGAACAGGGAGTGCCAACGACGTCGGCTGAGTAGCTCGCCGTCCAAGCGGCTTCGTTTCCCACGGGAGTCGGGGAGGGTGCACCGGAGTCGCCTTCGCGCGGAACAGCACTTCCCGTCGCCGCACGAGGCTCGGTCGACTCGGTGCGAAAAGCCAAAAAGTCGACGGGTTGGGCCGGCCGAAAGCCCTTCGTCAGGAGGAGAGTCTCGTTTTCGCACGCCCCCGTCATCCCATCGGGAATCCCCATCGTCCTACATCCGACGAGCGCCGCGAGCGCGGCGAAGGTGGCCGGAACCCCACAATGGCGAAAGAAGCGAAAGGAAGTCGATGCGGTCATGAGTCCTCTATTCTGCGCGTACGTCAAACGACTAGCGTATCCGAATTTCGATCCGCCCGGCTCAGCAACCGTCGTCTTGGCGAACGAGCTCTACGGCGCCGTCCTTCGAGACCTGAACGATGCGCCTACCGCACGTTCCGAAGCTCCCGACGATCTCGTAGCCGCCTTCCACCGCTGCGTAGGACGCCTGGACGCTGGTCGTGCACGAAAGGTTTTCGCCACTGAGCTTGGCCAGATAGAGGGCCTCCTTTGCGGAGTCCACGACTCCGAAGAGCGTTCGGGCTTCTCCCGCATTCTGGACTACGCCGACATCGTCCCCTCGTGTGTAGACGAGGTACGTGGCCGAACAGGTCCCCTGCGGCTTCATGGGCGCGCCTTCGTCGGGGGCTCGAATTTTCGTGACGACCGAGAGTCCGTCGCATCCCGCGAGCACACGAATGGCCTCGATCTTGGCGAGGCATGCCTTTTGGTCCGTGGCGCCCGAACAGGGGACTCCGTTCACGTCCGACGTGAAGCTTGCCGACCATGCTGCGACCAGCGAGACGCTCCCCGTCGTCGGAACCTGGGGAGCTGCGGGATCGCCCTGCGAGGGGGCGCCTGCCGTGGGTACGAAGCGCGGCTCGGTCGACTCGACACGGAAGCCGACGAAGTCCACCGGCTTCGCGGGCCGAAAACCCTTCGTGTAACGAATCTCGATACCCTCGCACGCCGACGTGAAGCCGTCCGGAACCCCCACCGAGCCGCTACAGGCCACGCTCGCGAAGGACATCCCCGCCGCCACGAGGACCGCTGCGCGAACCAACCGAGTCGAGGAGAGATTTGCCATACCCTCCATTTGCAGCCGACGTGCCATGCCGAAAAACGGCAGCAAATGGGCTGTTTTGGGGCCTCGAGGTGTGCCACGCGAACGGATGGCACAGTCCGAGGAGGCGGCCGATCCGTACCGGGCCGATGCGCCGAATCAAGCGAGAGTGGTGACCACCCGCCGAACGAGATCGAGCCCGGCGTGAGCCGCGTAGGCCTGCACCATCGTGCGCTCTTGAACGAAGAGCAGGTGCTTCACCGTCGTGCCTTCGCGCGTCGCGACGGCCAAAAACACGGTCCCCACGGGCTTTTCCTCCGAGCCGCCACCGGGCCCTGCGACGCCCGTGAGCGAGAGGCCGACGTCGGCTCCCGAGCGGGCGCGGATGCCTTCGGCCATGGCGCGCGCGACCTCGGGGCTCACGGCACCGTGGGCGCGCAAGAGCTCCTCCGATACGTCCGCGAAGCGCGTTTTCGCCTCGTTTGCGTAGGTGACCGCGTCGACCAGCAGGTACTCGCTCGCGCCCGCTTCACGCGTGAGCAAGTGCCCCACGAGCCCGCCGGTGCAGCTCTCGGCGACGGCGAGGGTGAGCTTCTTCGCGACGAGGGCCTTCGCGACGACGCTGGCGAAGGTCTCCTCGCCTTCGCCGAACACGAAGTCGCCGAGGCGCTCCCGGACGACCTCGGCAAGGGCCTCCGAGCGAGCCTTGGCCGACGTGAAATCTTCGGCGCGAACGTGGACCTTCACTTCGACTTCGGGGAAGTTCGCGCGGTATCCAATCGTGAGCCCCGGATTCGCTTCTTCGAGGCCCGCGAGGCGATCGCCGACGTGGCTTTCCGGGAGGCCGAACGTGCGGAGGCGAACCTGGAAGGTGTCCTTTTTGGCGTGCTTCTCGACGCGAGGTGCGATCTCGTCGTCGAACATGGTCTTCATTTCGCGGGGCACGCCCGGCATGAAGAAGAAGTGGGCTTTGCCGAGGTAAATGGCGAATCCGGGTGCGCTACCAATGGGGTTTTGCAGAACCTCGGCGCCCTCGGGGAAGTCGGCCTGTTTCTCGTTCGAAGGATTCATGGTGCGCTTCAGCCGCTCGAACCGTGCACGAATGTGCTCGAGCGAAGCGGGATCCCGCTTTAACGGAACGCCCATGGCCTCGGCCGCACACGCCGTGGTCAGATCGTCCGTGGTCGGACCGAGGCCGCCCGTCACGAGCACGAGGCCCCCGTTCCTGGAGAGGCGCTCGAACGTGGCGACGATGGTCGCCCGGTCGTCGGCGATCACGGCCTGCTCGACGACGTCGAAGCCGAGTGCGGTAAGACGGGCCGAAAGCCACGAGGCGTTGGTGTTGACGAGCTCGCCGCGCGTGAGCTCCGTCCCGATCGTGAGGATGGCGGACTGCATGGGTGGCTTCCTAGGATGCTCGAAGGCCGGTGGCGGTTTCGAGGTCGGCTCCGAAGCTTCGAGCAGCTTCCGAATCGACAGTGCAGACAAGAGCGCTTTCCCGATGGGCCGCTTTTCGTCCCAAAACACCCGCGCTTCGAAGAACGCCTTCGCCAAGGGGCCATTCAATGCGTCGGCCACACGGGTCGCGGTGGCTTCGTCGTCGAATGGCAAGAAGGTGACCGTGTCGTCGACCATGACGGGCATGCCCTCGAAGGGTGTGATCAAGCGAAACGCGAGACGCTTGTAGAGTCCGCAAACGGCTACCTTGTACCGGGCAAACGTGTAGGGCCCAATGCCGAAAATGGCAAATGGCGGTCTGCCCTCGTAGACCCGGCTCTTGCGTGCGGCGAGCGCTCGTTCATTGGAGCGGAGGTACGCGTACGCTCGCGGGGCCGACTGGGCGAGCTCCAGAGTGTCCTCTTGGAGGAAACGCTGCGGAACCACCACGGCGCGCAACCCTGGTGAGCGGCCATTCGCGATATCGGACCCCTTGAGGAGCGGATACACACGATGCGGTTCGAGGTCGACGGGATTTCCAAGGCCGTTTCGATACCCCTCCGGATGGAGCGCGAGCTCCATGACGGCGGCGCAGTCGTGCTTTAGCCCCGAGCGCCACGAAAGCTCGGACTCTTCCGCCTCGGATCGCTCCAAATCGCGCGTGCGCAAAAAGGCTTCCGTGTCGGTCGAGACGCGTCCATCGATGACGCCCATGGTGCGCGTCGGGGCCGATGCGAGGGAGTCATGGACGGCGAAACGCCCAATGTCCTTCTTTTCACGGGCCGGATGAGCCACGAAGAGCACGGCATCCACCGAAGCCTCGAAGTGAATGCGAGAATCGATTCGGTACAAAGAACCGGTGAGCTCCCAGCCGCGGTCGTGAATGAACGCGACCAGCCTCCGGGCGACCGTGGACTTGCAGAGCATCGCGAGCCGCGCATCTCGGGGTACACCCGCCTCGAGGAGCTTTTGCATCATCCATTCGGAGATGTCGAAGTTCGCCTTTCCGGTGAGAGACTCGAGCCCCGAATGTCCTTTTCGCCAGCCCTTTTTCGGAAGATTCTTTCCACCCAGCTTTCCGACCGCCGCGCTCGTCACCCAAGGAGGATTGCCAAGAACGAGAATGGGCGTGGGCAGCTTCTCGAGCTCGTCTTCCCATCGCGTGCGGAAGAAGTCGCCCACGCGGACGCTTGCTCCAGTTCCGAGCAAGACGCGCTTGGCTTCCGCCACGTGGGCCTTCGACTTGTCGACACCGACGAGCGATGCGCGTGGGAACACGTCGTGCGCCGCGAGCAGGAACGTCCCTCGCCCGCACGTCGGCTCCACGATCGATGCGGGCTCGGGCCCGAGCTCCTTCGCCACGTCGAGCACGGCCCGCGCGAGATCGAACGGCGTCTGCCAGTCTCCTTGGAGAGATCGTGCGCGCCGTTGCGCGTCTTTCGTCTTTGGGGTCGGGCGTGGCAAGCGTCTCGTCTCGTCTCTCCTCGCGAAGTCGTAGTCGAGCGCACACGTAGGGGACAAGGAGAAGGCTCCGACCCGGCCACAATGCCTCGAAACCTCGTAGGAAATCCGATTTTGTCGATTTTGGGTCACGGCCGTCGCGCCCGTCCGTTTCCTCGGCATGAGCGCGATCGAATCGTTTCTTCGACCGTACGTGCGGGCGTTTCGGGAGGAGCGAAAGCTCCGTGCCTATGCGGCCGCGAACTTCGTCGACGACCTGGGCGTGGCGGTGGCCACGTGGGCGTCGATGCTCCTCATGACGAACCTCTTCACAAGTCAGAGGGAGCGCGCGAGCCTCATGCTCCCTTCCCTCGGGTGCTTCCTCCTCGGGACGCTCGTGTCCGGTCCGCTCGCGGATTTCGGGGCGCGGCATTCGTGGGCTCGCCTCGCGCGAACGCGGCTTCGGCTCGTCGTTTGGGCGCGTCTCGTGGAAACGCTCATGCTCTTCGTGCTTCTCGCGCAGCTCTCGCTCGGCGCTCCGACGATTGGGCGAATCTTGCCATTCGTCATGCTCACGGCATTCACGAAGACGGCATTCCGACCGGCTCGTATGGCCTTCTCGGTGGACCTCCTCGAGCACGAGTCCCCTCAGACGGACGCCGAGGGACGATCTCTCGTGGACGAACGGGGAGAGCCGCTCACGCAGAAGACGCATCTCCTCGTGATGACGTCGGTGACGGGCGCACTCCAAGCGATCGCCACGCTCGTCGGACTATTGCTCGGAGGGCGAATCTTGGCCATGGCGGCGGGAAGCTACGCGCCGCTCTTCGCCGTGCAAGGGGTCATGCACCTTGGCTTCTTGCTCATCGTATTCTTCTTCTGCCACCCGACGCGCAACGCCGGAGAGGTGAGGCTCCGCGAGCTCTTCGTCGACGCGCCCGGTCCGAACGAGACCGTATCGGGTTCGGTCGCGAAGCCGCGTCTTTCGCCCTTCGGCACGCCGGCACGTTTCGCGAAGTCCCTTTGGGAAGGAGTGCGGTTCTTGTCGGGCAAGGAGCGTCGGCCCCTGCTCGCCCTCTTGGTCGGCGCGGCGCTCGTCGAGCTCGTGACCGAGTCGTACGACGGAAAGATGATCGTCAAGCACGTGCTCCACGGCGGGGACGACACGGTTCGTCATGCCGAGATCGTATGGAGCGTGGTGGGAATCCTCGGAGTCCTAGCCGTCCCGATGTTGGCTCGCAAAGTGGGTAGTCTCGGGAAGATCTTCCTCGTCGCGATGCTGCTCGACGGATTCGTGATTTCACTCGCTGGCCGTGTGGCCCATGCGGCCGTTCCGGGAGCCGTGGCTTCGTTCACGGCGATCCTCGCACTCGACCACTCGCTGACGCTCGCGAGCGTTTCGCTTGCCGAGCTGGCTCAAAACAGCGCTTCGAGCCCCGCCATGCGAGGCCGAATCGCCGGAACCTACGCGTTCTTCGTCATCGTGGGCGACATCTTCGTGGAGGGCATCGCGACCGAAGTTTCGGAGAGCATGGGCATTCCCGCGATGCTCGTTCGCGTGGGGGCACTGCAAGTGGGGTTGGTCGTATTGCTCGCTCTCGTGGGGGGAAAGCGTCTCTGGCGCTTTGGTCTGCACGACACGCCCAAGGCGCCAAAGAGCGAGTCCTCGGCGCTCCAATTGGCTTGAACGACGGCAGCGAGGTCCACACATGTCTTCCGACACCTCCATGAAGCGAGCCATTCTCACTCGAGACGCATTCTTGGCGACGGTGGCTCGAAAGCTCGAAAGCCGTCTCGAGACTCTCGGGGCCTCGAAGGTGGGGAAAAAGGAAGCCCTCGCGGAGCTGCTTGGCTTCGCGAGGGAGCTTCGGATCATCGCCGAGCCCAGGCGGCCGATTCCCGCGCGGAAGACCTCGGGCGACCTTCTCGAGATCGCCTTACGAACCATGGACGCGGAGAGGCTCGCCGCCCGTGGCCTCCAGGCCGACGTTCGGCGGGAAGGTGCCATTCCGGGGCTATGGGACGAAGAGCTGCTGGGGACGATTCTCGGCGAGCTCATGAGCAATGCCATGAAATACGGTGGGGACCACCCGGTCACGATCGAGGCGCGCGTCGTACGGTCTCGCGCTTTGCTCGTGGTCTCGAATCGCGGAACCTGGGAAGGGCCGCGGGAGCGTCCCACGCGCTTCGCCCGCGAGGAAACGAACCCGAACATCGAAGGCTACGGAATCGGTCTTTGGCTCACCGCTCGTCTCGCAAAGGCGCACGGAGGCCGCGTTTCCTACGCGTGTATTGCCGGGGAAACCAAGGCCCAAGTCTCGCTGCCGTGTGCGAAAGGAGCCAATCCGGACTCGAACCTTCGGATACGACTCGTCAGGCAAACGAGATTGCGGCTTCCCAACGTGCGGAAGCGCGCGTTCAGCGAATGACGATCATGCAATGATCGCGAAAGCGGGCTTCGTAGGTCTTCGTCGCGCCATCGAGCACGGTGCCCATATGGCCGGAAAAGGGACCACGGCAGACACCGAAGGCTTCGAGCTGCCCGGTAACCTCGAAAGTGTTTGGTCCCCCACCCATACGAAACGAAAACCCATTGTTCGGATTGAGGGACGTCCCCGCTGCGGTGACCGTCAGTGAGCCGTCGGCTTCGACCTTGATCGTGCAGCTGCGGGCGTACGTGTCGACGCTCTCGCGAAACTCGCACCGATGAACGCCGCGCGGACCGCCCTTCGCGGGACCAATCACGACGGGAGGTGCCTCGGGTTTGGTCGGAGCCGACGAGGCTGCGGGCGGGACCACATCGACGGTCGCCGCGCTCGCCAAAGGGGCGACGGCGGACGGTGCCGGAGCTGCCACCGCGGCGACTTTGGGACAGGGCTCCGGAGGCAGCGGAGGTGCGGCCACGGGAGGCGCGGACGCGCAGCCCGTGAGGGAAACAACGAGGATTCCGGAGAGAGAAACGCTTCGCATGATCGCGCAAAGGTAGTGTCGATCCGCCGGCTCGTGGTGGGATTTTTGCGGCGTCCGCAAGCCGAATGGCTCAGTACCCCGTGCCCGGATCATGCTCGCGAAGACCACGTCGCCGCCGATTCGCGCACGTAGTCCGCGAGCCTGCGCGCCGGCCGACCGAGGAGTCGCTCCACGGTTGGGTCTACCGTCTCCGCGTCCCCGCCGCGAAGCCCGACGTGGAGAATGGTCTGAACGGCGATCTGCATCCACGCCATGTTTCGCTTCGTGCGCAAGTGCCACGCATAACCGGGAATCGTCGCGGCGTCGTAGCGAATGGTTCGTCCAAGCACCGCGGTGAGCGTTTCGGTCACGGCCGTGAACGGGATCGCTTCGGGGCCGGTGAGCGTCAGGGCCTGGGAACGGAACGTTTCCGGTGAGGCGAGAACGTGGCCCGCGACGGCTGCGATGTCGCGGACGTCGACGAACGCCACACGGCCTTCGCCCGCCGGTACATAAATGCGATTGTCTTCGACGATGTCCTTCCGATAGGCATCTTGGAGATTCTGCGCGAAAAACCCAGGCCGAAGCAGCGTCCAAAGCTTGCCGGTTTTTTCGAGGTGGAGCTCGACCTTTCGATGCGGCACCCACTTCATGCGATCGGCGCCGGCCACCGAAAGGAACACCACGTGCTTCACCCCCGCCGCGTAGGCGACGTCGACGAACGGGCAGAGGGTCGTCTCCATATCCCCAATGGGAGGTGGCCTCAGAAGGAAGAGGGCGCTGCATCCGGAGACGGCCCTTTCCCACGTCCGACGATCGAGGAAGTCGAACGCCACGGTCTCCGTGCCGGAAAAGTGCTTCGCGTCTTCGTTGGGATCACGAAGAGCGGCGCGTACCTCGAGACCCCGGGCCTCGCATTCACGAACCACCTCGCGACCGACATTCCCAAGAGCGCCCGTGACGAGGATGCGACTCATCTGGCTTCGAACGGGTACATGGATCAGATCTACCACGCTTTCGGGCCTCGGAACCCTTGGCGTGAAAAGCAACGCCGCTCCGAACGAACGGGAACCGCTTCGGGCCGGGCGGCGTTGTACAAGATCC
Organism: Myxococcales bacterium; assembly: GCA_043764595.1. Classification (GTDB taxonomy): domain Bacteria; phylum Myxococcota_A; class Polyangia; order Polyangiales; family Polyangiaceae; genus JAAFHV01. The sequence goes on from JAYUKI010000041.1 coordinate 15,250, forward strand.
CATGCGCTCGCTTCGAATGACGCCCGTCCTTCTCACGGTTCTCGCGTGCCACTCGGTCGAGCAGCCCTCCATTGGCAAGTCTCCGGTGGTGCCTCCGAGCTCGTTCGGGGATTCGTCCGGTCCCGCCGCGACGGCGACGGCGAAGGGGATCTCGGACGCGAGCGCCAAAGCGCCCACTGAGGCCCCACTCGATTGGGGGACCCGCGCGGACACGACCGGACCGCTCTATCCGATCGTGGACGGAATGTGCATTCATGGCACGATCTTCCAGCTCGAGAACGGCGCCGTATTTGCCTATGGAATGACCCAAGGCCCGTGGTCGCGCGGTGGCGCCACGACGGCGCAGCTCGTCGCGGAGGAAGGCCTCGCGCCCATGCCGAACGAGGGATTCGGCAAGGCCTTCGACTTCTGGGCACCGTCGTGGATGGGAGGGCGCGCGCCCGACAAGCTCTGGGCGATCGTGGACGTATCGAGCCGAATCGTGAGCGTGACCGATTTCTACACCGGAGGCATTCGCGTCGCCGATTGGAAACTGCTCTTGCCGAGTGGCGCCCGATTCGGAGACGCAGGAAACGCGCCGACCCAAGAAGTTCCGTTTCGACGCCTGGGGAAGCCGATCCCGTGGGGCGAGGGCTCGTACGCATTCCCCGAAGGAACGACCGTTCGAACGTCGCAGTCCGACAAGGAAACGTTCGCGTTCCGCGTTCTCGGCCCCGACGGCGCGTGGGTGCGGTCGCCGAAGGTGCCCAATGCCGATCTGGCCGAGCTTGCGCTCGGAGCGTCGGTGGTCCGCCTGGGAAACGGCGAAGTTCTGGGCCTTGCGCGCGGTTCGGGCACGAAGCTCGTGCGGTGGTCTCCGAGCAAAGCCGTGGCAGATCTCCCTCTGCCGAAGCAGGGCAAGCCACCGGTCAAGCTATTGGGAGGGAAATCTCGGGCCTACGTGGAAATCGATGGGGAGCTCTTCGCCTACGACGGAGATACGATATCGCCCGTCAAAGTGGCTCCGCGTCTCCTTCGGGGGATGACATGGGCGATAGGGCACGACGATGCGCTTCATGTCGTTCTGCCGAGCGGCGTCGCGCTGAAGGAGTCGACCGATGGCACGGTGACCGAAGAGACCCTTCCTGCGGTCGGTATTCTCTACGGGCTCGCCAAAGACGCGCCGTGGCTTCTCGTGGCTGGAAAAGGGGCTCAGGGCTCGGATATGCTCTATCGGAAGACCGCCGGCCATTGGGAGCCCGTGCCGATTCCGGCGCCTCCATTCGGAAGCGAGCTTCGTGGACCGCTTCGTGTCGAAGATGTGATCGTATCGTCCTCGGACGACGTGATGGTGAACGTGCGTCGCATCGAAAAGGGCAGTGGCTGGAAGGACCCAGAGCCGTTTCGGGCCATCTACCGCACGAAGCGCCCGCGGGAGGTCCTACGCTGCCAGGACACACGTGGCGCCACGGGAGTCGGGCTTCACTCGTGGCCACCCGCCGCGGACGACACGTGCAAAACGCCTGTCGTGACCCTTCTGGCAGACACGACCCCGAAGCCGCCAAAGGACTACCCGAACCTTCGCGCAAAGTTGCGAGGGAAGGTCGAGCTGGGCGAGACGATCACGCTCGTCAACTTCCAGGGACAAGGGCGCTCGAACCTGGCCGCGCTCGTGCCCGACATGGCCAAAGCCAAAGCGCTCGCCACGCTGGTCTCGAAGGGGCTCGACCTCCGGGCCGAAGTCGTCTGCGGAAAGCCAACGCCCACTCGTACGTTCACCTTCGACGTCGCCAAAGGCACCTTCGCGTTCTGACATGAGGTCCGTCGCACGAGCCCTCGTGGGACTCTTCGTCGCGGTTTTGGCCGGTGCGTGTGCGACTGCGCGCCCGGATCGTACCGATGCGACGTCGACGCGGCCGTCCGTGGTCGGAGCGAAGTGCGGAGGCTGCCACGCGACGCAAAGTGCGGAGTGGGAAGAGTCAATGCATCATGCAAGCTTCTCGAGCCCCGACTTCCAGGCCTCGTACCGAGAAGAGCCGCTCCCATTCTGCGTGGGCTGTCACGCTCCGCGCAAAGCGGACCTTGGCATGGCGGAGGGCGCCGCCCGAGGCATCGACTGCGCGAGCTGCCACCCTCGCGCCGACGAGCACGATCGTGCGGCAATGGCCTCGCAAACGGCCGCACGGGATACGGCTCCACACGAAGTGCGCGACTGCGCGGCGTGCCACGAGCTCACGAGCCCGGGATCCGGGACGTTCCTCCAAAGCACTGCGAGCGAGCACCGTGCGAGCCGCGCCCGTGAGGTCCCTTGTGCGAGTTGCCATATGCCGCAGCACGAACGTGGAAGACACGACCACCGTTTTCGGGTCTCGCGCGACGCTCGTTTTTTGAGTCACGCCATTGCCCTTCGCGACGTGCGGCGCGAGCCGGAAGGCGTCGTCCTCACCCTCGCGAGCGTCGGAGTCGGACACTGCTATCCAACGGGGGATATCTTTCGCGAGCTCTTCGTCCGGGCGTGGATCGAGACCGAAGGCGGTCGTGTGATGGGCGACGTGGAGGTCGCGCTGCACCGGGACTGGGATGCGCACCGGCGCGCTTTCGGAAAGGAGCAAGCGCCGATCGAAGTGGGCGACACGAGGCTATGCAACGAAGACCGCATCGTACGCATTCCTGGGACGATTGCTCTTCGTGTGCCGCTCGTCGTCCGCGTGGCCGTCGACTACCGGAGAGGCTTCGAAGCACGAGGTGGGAACCTCGCCGTCTTCGGGTCGTTGCGAATCGCCGATTGGCAACGATCGCTTCCTGCCCAGCCTTGAGGCGTCTCTTCTTTCACTCGAGATCGATACGCATGAGCACTCCACGCCCGGTGCGCACGTAGAGCGATTTCGCTCCGACGAACACGGGGGAACCACGGCTTCCGCCAATCACGGGCCACGTGGCGATCGCTTCGCCCTCGAGGGTCCAACGCGTAAGGACTCCATCTTGGGCGGCATAGACGAACGCGCCGTCCGGGCTCGGCGTGTAGTGGGCAGCCCGGTCGGGGACCGTCTTCATCGGGCCCTTCTTGGGAATGCGGTGAAAATGGTGGTTTGGCGTGCGGGTTCCAACGTCCACCGTGCCGTCGTCGTGGACGGCAATCGAGCTCGCGTCCTCCATTTCGACGGTGAGCGTGCGCACGTTGCCACTGGCGACTTCGTGGACGTCGATTCGCCCTTCGGCGCCCGTGACCGCGATGAGTCGACCGTTGTTCGAGATCGCGGCAACCGCTCCCCCGTGGTTCATCGGTTCGCAGGGGTACTTGCGCACGAGGGAAGTGTCGGGGCGAAGGTGGGCGAAGCCTTCTTCGTCCGGGACGAGCATGGAGCCATCGCGGGACATGGAAAGGCACATGCAGACGTGGTCCGCCGCATTGCGGGGCACGGCGACCACGTGACGGATTTCGAGCGACCCGCCGTCGGCGCCGCTTGCTCGGAGAATGCCAAAGGTCACCTTCGGTCCGGTGGGGGCGCGGTAAGGTCCGTCGGTCTTCGCGGTGTCCCGATCGGCGAGGATCCACACGCCGCCATCTTTGCCTACGCAGACTTCGCGCACGGCAGGGAAATCCCCGAGCGGAATCGACGTAACGAGCCCGGTCTTCAGATCCACTCGACGCAAGAATCCCCAGTCCCCGAGCCACGCCAAACCGCGCCCCTCGTCCACGGCGAACGCGTTGCCCATGGGGGGACCAATTTCGGTCCCGATGAGGAGCGAGAGTCCGCCATCCCCCGTTCCGACGTACTCGCGCGCGAGCAACTCGAGCAACGCCTTGTCGACGAGGGCGAGCGTCGCGAAGTCGGCGAGCTCGGGCTGGAACCGCTTCGGAACGTGAACTTTCTCCCGGGATTTGCCCTTGGTCGGGGCAATCACGACCAGAAGCGAGGGCGAGCCGTCCTCGCCGAACGTGAGGGTGGCGCGCGCCTCGCCGCTCGGTCCGCGGAGAACGAGGTGGCTGAGCCAGTCCGCGAGCTTTTTCGAGATGTCCACGACGCGGGACGCTACACGAGCCCAACGTGCTCGGCGAGCGTTGCAGGCCGTTGATTTTCTTCTGCCGCCCCGCCGATGCCGCGTCGGCACGGACCACGGTGCCTTGGTGCGACGTTCATTGTCCTAGGAAAATCGACTCCTCGGCTCTTGTTGCCGAGCTCGGTTCCGCCTTGCGGGCGCTTCACGGGCGGAGAGCCGAGCCGTCGCTGGGGCCGTCGAAACGAGCACGAAACGCCGCAAGTGTGGCCCCGGCGGCGCTGCGATCGTAGACGGCGAACACGATCCGCTCGAAGGCGCCCGAGAACGCTGCGCTCGCGAGGTGCTTTGCAAAAACGTCCGCCACAATCGACGGATCGTTCCTGAAAACGCCGCATCCCCACGCGCCAAGCACGAGCACGCGATGATTCTTCGCCCGCGCGACGGCGAGCACGCGAGCCGCACGGGCCTCGAGCACCGACGTGACCGTGGCCCCATCGCCGCGATGCCGCCGCAGGTGCTCTCCCGCATTCGGAGCGGGGGCCGTCAGCACCGAGAGCTCGAACGGTTCCTCCAGGAGCTCGAGGCGGTCGCTGCGAAAGAACGGCACGTCCGGCGAGTAGATCATGTGGTCCGTGTAGAGCATCGAGCCACACGCCCGGTTCGCGTCGTAATAGGTGCGTTGGGTGAGCTGACACGAATAGAGCGCCGAGCAGCGCGCCAGGTCTTCCTCTTGGGCTTTCGCCCCTCCCAGGAAACCTCCGCCTGGGTTCTTCGCCGAAGCAAAGTTGAGCGCGAGTACGTGGCGGAGGCCCTCCCGAAAGAGGCGCGCCCCCGCTTCGGCGGTGGTCTCGGCGGTCACGTCGATCCGGCACGCCGAGCTCGTTCCGTCATGCGAAGGAGACTCTGCGACAAGACGGTCCAGTTCTTCGGGCCGGAACAGAACCGTACCTTCGAGCGCGCGCTGCACCGAGAGCGCGACGCGACGACCGGAGGGCGAGAAATAGCCACTTTCGGCGACGATTTGGAGTGTTTCCTTGGCAGTTCCGGCGAGTCCCATTTAAAAAGAGTACCACGGACCCTTTCTGGGTCAAGGCGCGCCGCGGTCTTTCGAGGTCGAGCGGGTCACGGTTGGGCGCGCGCGGCCGCTTTCCGCAGGAGGTCGGTCGTGTGCTCGAGGAGCGCGACGCCCCCATGCGCGCCGTGGCCGGGAACCACTAGGGTGGTTTCTTTCGCGAAGCGCTCGGAAACACGGGACACGGCGGCGGGCCACTCGGTCAGGGAAGCGTCTTTCACGTTGCCGAGGCTTTTGGCGTCTCCCGATTTGATCATGCAGCCGCCGAACAGCACCCGGTGGGCCGGAACATGGACGACGAGGTTGTCCGGCGCGTGTGCCGGGCCGGGAAAGAGTACGTCGACGTCGAGCCCACCAAGACGAACGCGAGCCGGAGGCTCGAGCGGATCGGGTGCAAACCCTGGGTGAGCGAGAAGGCGCGTGGTCTCCGCCGTTGCCCACACCCGGACACCGCGCGCAAAAAGCACCGCGAGCCCACCGGTTCGATCGTCGTGCGAATGCGTGAACAATGCATGCTTGATTGGACAGCCCCGAGCGACCGCTTCGTCGAGAAGCCGTTTGGTGGCGTCGTCGCTCCATGCCGTGTCCACGAGGCCACCGTCGCCGGGGGTGCAAAGAAGAAGGCCGTTCGAGGGGAAAATCCCGACGTTCGGGAGATCTCGGTACGACGTGTGGACAAAGACCGAGGGCGCAATGGCAACGAGATCGAGACGTGAAAGCAGGTCGTCGGGGCCTTCTTTCGTGGGCGAGCTCGGCACGTCGGCAGCGCGTCCGAGTCCGACCTCGCATGCCGGGACGGTGGACAGCATGAATACGGCGAGCCCAAACACGGCCCCGAGACGGCCCATTCGAGCCGCGCGCAGAAGATTCGACGAACCACTCTCGCTCATTTCACACGCCCGATCGTGATGCATCCTCGTGACTCTCCGCACACGGTCTCCGCTGCGGAAATACACGTGTGTCGGCGTGACGTACACAGGTTCCAGAGCGGGCTGGGGCTCGGCGCCGGCGGGTGGGCTCGGCGCCGACGCCGGCATTTCGCGCGGTGGACCGCGTCAGGGAACGAGTCCGAGCGCCCGTCGACCGAGCTCGTGTGCGCTGGACGTTCGGGCCAGCGCACGCGGCGTCGACAGGGTTCGGAACGCACGCTCGTGGAATCGTTCCTCCGGCAAGATCCTTCGGAATACCTCGCGCAGGTCGGAAGGCGCTTCAGCGTCCATAGCAATGGCCTCGATCCGCTCGAGGCGCATTTTCTCCGCGTGCGCTCCGACCGCGGCACCGGTCTCGAGATCGGTGACCTCGGGTACGGTCTCGCGCCAATAGCGATCGTCGCGAGGCATGATACGAACCTCCAGGCCGCGTGCCCGGAGAAGCTCGCCCACCCAGCGCGCGTGTTTGCGCTCTTGCGCGGCAATGACGCTCAAGAGGCGATAGGCCTTGGTCCCTGGGGTCGTGAACGCGTCGCGCATGGCGTCGATGCGATCGCCCGCGGTCACCTCTCCGCGGTACTGGTCGTAGAGCCACGCGCGAAAAGCCACGGGATCGGTCTTGATGCGGTTCCACCAGGTCGTGCTCGATTGGAGGTCTTTCATGCCTTGGAGTGTGGTTTCCAAAGCCATCGGTGGGAACTAGTATGATCCGAGATGCTATCGGCCGTACCGATGATTGACACTTCCTTGCTCGACTCCTTCGCGACCTTCGGTGAGACGAAGAACTTCACGCGCGCGGCCCGCCTGTTGGGCGTCTCGCAGCCCGCCTTGTTCGAGCGCATCCAGAAGCTCTCCGGCCAGGTCGGGCTCACGCTCTACGAACGAAAGGGGCGTGACCTCGTGCTCACGGCGGACGGCCTGCGGGTCCTCGTTCTCGCGCGCGAAGTGAGGGAGCGGCTTCGCGCGTTTTCCGCGGAGCTCGCCGGCTCTCCGTCTCGCAGCCGTGTCACGCTGGCTGCGGGTGAAGGCTCGTATCTGTATTTGCTCGGACCGGGTATCGCGGCGTTCACGAAGGCGTCCAGCGCACGCGTCGACCTTCTCACGACGGGCGCAAAGGCCACGGTCGAAGCTTTGCGGTCGGGCGAGGCCGAGCTTGGCGTCGCCGTGCTCGACCTCGTTCCGCACGGGATCGAGGCCGAGGACCTCGCGCGTACGCCGCTCTGCGTGGCCATGCCCGCGAAACACGCACTCGTCGGAAAGCGGGGGCTAACGCTGCGCGATTTGCGGGCCGATCGCCTCGTGCTCACTCCGGAAGGGCAGACCCATCGCGAGCTCGTGAGTCGGGCGTTTTCGCGCGGAGGCGAGCGTCTCGAGTCTCCGCTCGAGG
>JAYUKI010000042.1:0-22607 GCA_043764595.1 Myxococcales bacterium
GCTCTCCCGTGCCGTCGCGTTCGTGGCGTCATGGATCCCTTACTCTCACGAACCAGGGTCGCGATGGAGGTGCGGTGTGCACGCCGGGCCTGCTCTCACGAGCCGGATAACTCGGAAGCCTGAAGCGCCGCCTCAGCGTCCCACCTAGCCGTTGGCTAGGGGTTCATGGACCGCGAGCGGCGGTGCGGGGGGGCGCTTTTTCCTGCAGCTTTTCCTGCAAGTCGCGCGCTTTTACGGACCTAAGGGCAGGGCGGAAGAGCGTCGATCCAAGCGCCGAGAAGCGCGACGCCGGTCGTGTCGATGATGTGGGTCGCGATAGGTGGCATTTGGGCGATGCCCGTGGGCTCACGCAGATTCGCGCGCACGTACGCGGCGCTCTGGGCTCGGTCGCCTCCGACCACGTTCCGTAGTGGTGTCCCCCCATCGGCCAGGGAGTAGCGTGAGGTCGTGCAGTAGGAGGTCTTGAAGAGCGACAGATCGGCGACCGGAGTCGGGACCGCCCCCAAGATCTCGCTCGGCTTCAGCGCGAGCCGGAGCTCGATCGCCGCGGCCCCCGCGAGGGGCGAGTCGTTGTGGCATGAGGCGCAGTTGGCGTGGAGCCACTGAATGGCGGCAGCGGCCTTTCCGGTTCCGTCCTCGGGAAGCGTGGCCGTGGTCTTTGCTGGCGGAGCCGTGAGCGTGCCGTCCGCGACCAGACCCGCGAGCGTGACGCCTTGGGCCGCAGGTAGCGCGAGGCTCACGGCGTCCAGACCGAGCAGTTGGTCCGCTCCGCCGTAGTGGCATGTATCGCACTTTTGGAGGTTTGGGATTTCGTACCCGTCCGCCAGAGTTTCGCCCTTGTCGAGGCGTTTCGCGGTCGACTCGGATGCGTCCCAGCGGTAGCTCGTTCGAAGCCACTTTCCGGGCGCGGTCTTCGTGTAATAGCGAGTTTCGATTCGTTTCCCGGCGAGCTTGAACTCTTTCCAAACCTTCGTTCCGACGGGCCATTTCCAGGCCGCCATGTCGGTCGTGTCGATCTTTTGGCCTGCTGGCAAAAGGAGGAATCGTGCCTTCTCGGCGCCATCGCTCCAAAAGGGAGTGCCGGGTACATAAGGTTTTATCGCCGGCGGAAGTGTCTTGGTGGCGAAGTTGGCATAGAGGCCGGTGCAGGCGAGGGAATTGACGAGTCCGTCGGCACCCTTGTCGTCGCAAGCGTCACTGGCGTCAGCGGCATCCGGTCCGGGCAAAGGAGCGGTGTCGGGCGCATCCCCGTCAGGGCGTGACGAGCCGTCTGCTCCGGCGTCACTCGTGGGCGCCGGATCGTCGCTCGAACATGCTCCGAGAGCGGCCGACACGACCCCTGCCGCGAAAATGAGAGTCATCCACGAACGAAGCGACGGACGCATGTTCGCCATTCTACCCCGGATCGTTCCGAGGTGTAGAGTAGAGCGGCGAGAAGCTCGCACGGGCGGCCACCGCAAAGGATGGGCTTCCGGCTGGTGGTCCGAAGGTCGCTCTAGCGCCCGAAACGTTCCACGAAGCGACGATGGACGTCGCGCTCCGGACGACCGTCGTTCTCGCGCTCGAGCTCTCTTTCCGAATAGCCGGAGCGGACCCGGGTGACGTCGATGCTGCGGCCGTCCTGACGCACGACGAACACGACACGCCAGTCCTTGACCGACAGGACCGAAGCATCGCCTTCCTTGCGAATGCGGCGGTACGCATGAGGCTGAGGACCGAGCGCGAGGTGCTCTCGTGCGCGCCGCTCGAGGGCGAGGCCCGTCTCGGTTTCGACGAAGGTGCACGCTTCGGAAGCCGCTTCGCCGAAGGTCACGGCGTACGCGCCACGAGGATCGGTCGGGGTCTCGCCGCCTTCCGAGCGCTTCGCGGAGGCTTCTTCGTCCTCGAGCCAACCGGCTCTCGCCGCCGGGAAGGCGTCGGTGTAGGCGAGGTACGGCTTGAGGTCGTAGATGGGCGTTCCGTCGAGCAAATCGACGTCCGAAACGTGGAGCGTCAGGTCTTCGATTCGGACGAGCCGCACGATGGATAGGCCAATTGGATTCGGCCGATGCGGTGACCGGGTCGCGAAGACCCCTCGCTTCGTCGTGCTGCGTGGGGGTTGAACTTTCAGGCTCGCGGTCCTCGGTGCGCGGTCGAACCCGAAGATCACGATGAGTCTCTCGAAACCCTCGAGATCGGAGAGCGCATCGCGGTAAGTCGGCAAGATCTCGAGCCTGCCTGCAACGCCCACGGCGGCGAGAGGTTGCCTTGGTGCATCGGCCTTTTCGGCGTGTGGCGTGCGAGCGAAGCCCACCGGATGCAGCGTGAGGACACCACGGTCGTCGTCGGTCATGGGGCCATCCCGGTGGGCGTGCTTCCGGAGCCCTTCACCGACGCGAGAGCCGCTCGCAGCGCTTCGTTCCGACGATGACGTGCACGCCCTGGTTCGAGGGCAGCATGTCCTCGATTCGCTCGGTGGTGCGGGGCTTCCCCGTGAAAATGTCGATGTGGTTGTCGCGAACTTTGAGGCCGCGGTCCTCCACGGCGAGGCAACCGTCGTGTACGGCGCCGCCTTCGCCGATGGGAAGCCCGTCGAGCTCGGGAACATAGAGTGCGGTGCCCATCGGCAAGAGCTGGGTGTCGGCGGCGACGCTCCGGAGAGGCGCAATGGGCTTTCCGGCCGCCCCGCGTCCCCACGGGTACGCTTTGGGATCGAGGGCTTCGAAACAAATCTTCTGGCCCGTGCGCGGGCAAACGTCGGCACACGCGCAGTCGCGCTTCGCGAAGCTCACCGTGCCGCCTCGCGCGAGCGAGCCCGAGCCCTGGACGCACAAGGCCTCGAAAAAGGGCCGCGGAACCTCGGCCAGAGCTCCACACGACGGATCGCGCAGCGTGACCTTTGCACCGGAGGTCGCCTCCTTGCTCACGAGATCGGCTTCGCTCGGGAAGTCGTAGTAGGTGTTTCGAAATACACCGAGATTTTGGCCCCGGAGATCCTCCGGAACGCGCTCTTTCGTCTCCAGGGTCACGCTCGGTTTGCGGCCCGGTGCGGGTCCGCTCGGCGCGCGGCCGCCGGGGAGCTCGGCCTCGTTCGCGGGCGAGAGCGGCTCTTCGATGTACGCCGATCCCGTTCCCCAACCGCACGCCCCGAGGCCGAAGGTGGCCATGGCGAGCGATGCGAGTCGTGCGAAGGACGAGAGGGAGCCGGGCCGAGCGTGCATGCCTCATCCTTCCTAGGGATTTGGTTTTGGGTCAAACTTGGGACCAAGTTGGTCACCACGCGCTGGATACGCGCTCTTCCATATGTACTTATTTTCTCGGTATTTGCAGCCCGGGAAGCGCGCGCGCATACGCTCGGCATCTCGTCGGGCGAGTATCGGGCGACGGATCGTGGCGTAGCCATCCGACTGTCGTTCGCCGTGGCCGATGGCGTAGCGCTCGTGCCGAGCCTCGATGGCGATCGGGACAGGCGTGTGTCTGCGGCGGAGGTCGGCCGTGCGCGGGAAGACGTCGCACGTGTCTTTGCACGGAGCGTCGTCGTTCTTGGCGACGGACGCCCGTGCGCTTCGGCGCTCACCGACGTCGCGCTCACCGAAGGCGATGGGCTTCTCGTCGAGCTTGGGTACACGTGCGAAGACGGGCCGCGGGGCTTCGACGTCACCGTCGGTTTCCTCGATGCGCTCGACGCGAGCCATCGTCACGTGGCGCGCACCGTGGGTGAAGCGACCGAGGACACCCTTCTGTCGGGGGGGCAGAAGCGCGTATCGTTCCATGCAAAACCGGGGGCCGATCCGCCGAAGCCGGGCTCTCGTGCCGGGGTCTGGATGGGAGCTTTTGTCGGGCTGCTGCTCGTCGCGCTAGGGGTCGGGTGGGCCAAGCGTCGTCGCGTCCGCGCCTCGAGCTCGCCGGAACGCACGCCCAAGAGCTGACGCGCCGCGCGAGGGCTGCGCGCAAGATTTGCGTTCGTCCAACATTACAAAAACGACACAATTGGCTGGCGTTTCGGTACGGTCACGACGTTCGAGCCGCAAATGTCCAGATCCCCTCGCGAAGAGCCCATTAAAAAGGCGTTAGAACCACGCGGAAACGTCGCCCAAATGGTCGCGGCGTGGCGCGACAAGTGGAACGACGTCATCAAGGGCAAGCCGTTCGTCGACTTGCTGGCGGGCGTCACCGTTGCGGCGGTGGCGCTCCCGCTCAACGTGGGCCTCGCCGTCGCATGCCGACTTCCACCGGTCGCGGGGCTCATCGCCGGAGCCCTCGGCGGCGCCATCGCGGCGGTCGCAGGAGGTGCACCTCTGCTCGTCACCGGGCCAGCGGCCGCGTTGAGCTTCATGGTGCTCGACATCCAGAAAGCCGTTGGGGCGCCTGGGGTCGCGCTCGCGGCGCTGCTCGTCGGCGTCATCCAGCTCATCTTGGCGTTCACTGGTGCAGGTAAGCTCGTCGCTCGCGTGCCGGAGTCGGTCCTCGCGGGGTTCACGACGGGCGTCGGCTTGAAGCTCCTCGACCAGCAGGTGCCGGAGCTGCTCGGCTTTCCCGACTTGCTCGACTCGGCAGGAAACTCGACCGGCAAGCCCATCTACCAAATGGCCGACGTGGCGCTGATGATGCACCAGCCGAAGTGGCTGCATCACGTGTCGCTCTTTTCCGTGGTGTGTGGCCTCTTCGTCGCCTTCCTCGTCGTGACGCTTGCAAAGTACAAGCGTTTCCCCGCCGCGATCATCGGCATCGGGTTCATCACGTTCGTCTCCACGTACCTGCATTGGGACATCGAGCGCGTGGGGGACATTCCGAACACGCTCCCGGCTCCGTCGTTGCCCATCGTTCCAGACGAGGCATTCATCGAGATCCTCGGGAAGGCTGCTCCGCTCGGGCTCTTGGCAGCGGTCGAGTCTCTCCTTTCGGCCCGCGCCATCGATCGGATGGTACCGGAGCAAAAGCCCCACAACTCGAGCCTCGAGCTTTTTGGCCAGGGCCTTGCGAACGTCGCGGTTGGCTTCTTCTCCGGCATGCCGGTCACCGGGGTCGTCGCGCGCTCGAGCGTGAACGTGCAGAGCGGTGGAAAAACGCGGCTGGCGAGCCTCTTCCATGCGGTGCTCTTGCTCGCTTCGGTTCTCTATCTCGGCAAGTATATCTCTACCGTTCCCATTGCAGCCCTCGCGGGCTTGCTCTGCGTGGTTGGCTACCGGCTCGTGGAGCTGAAGACGTTGGTGGAGCTCGGTCGCCACGAACGTGTGGAGGCCGTCGCGTTCGTAGCCACCGCCGCGGGAACCGTATCGGGCCACCTCATCACCGGCATGGTGGCGGGGCTCGGCCTCCACTTCGCGAACCGGTTTCTTCACCGGCACGAGGACGCCGCGAAGGAGCAACTCACGAAAGAGCGCGCCCGTGGCGTGCGGGCCGTCCTGAAGAGGGAGCACGCCGAGGCGCGAAAGCACACGCACGCCGAGCCAGCTCCCAAGCACCATGCGTGGCTTTCGAACATTCGTGAAGACGGTCTGCGATCTCGCTCGGCCTACGTGCATCCGGCCGCGACGGTCATCGGTCGGGTCGTGATGGGGGACCACGTCCACGTCGCGGCAGGAACGTCGGTTCGCGCCGACGAAGGGTCGCCGTTTTTCATTGGCGCGAACACGAACCTTCAAGATGGCGTGATTCTGCACGCGCTGAAGGAAAAACGCGTGGTGGTCGGGCCCGAAGAATGGGCGATCTACGTCGGGAAAAACGTGTCGCTCGCGCACGGCGCCCTCGTTCACGGGCCCTGTTACATCGGCGACGACACGTTCGTCGGCTTCAAGGCGGTCGTGCACGACTCGGTCGTTGGGGCCAACTGCTTCATCGGCATCGGCGCGGTCGTCGTCGGCGTCGAGATTCCGGACGGTCGCCACGTGCCGCATGGTCGCATCGTCGACAGCGCGGACGCGGTCGCACAGCTCCCACTCGTCACCCATGCCCATGCCGAGTTCAACGAGGACGTGGTCGACGTGAACCGCGGCCTCGCGGTCGCCTACAACCGTCACGATGAACGCGCCATCGAGAACGATCGGCGTGCTGCACTTCCGTACGAGCCTCGTGCCGCCCACGCTTGGGAGCCCGCCTGGGCCCATCACGTCGACAAGGACCGCTTCTGATGTTGATAGGTTTCGCCCTCGGGTTTGGCCTCTACCTCGTGTTCGTGTTCTCGCGCTCGGCGTTCCGGGTCGACGAAGGGCATCTTGGCGTGGTGAGCGCGTTCGGCGCCGCGAAAAAGACCCCGGACAAGAAGCGCCTGCTCACCTATCCCCCCGGGCTCCACTCGAAGCTTCCGTGGGAGCACGTGATTCAAGTCCCGATGATGGAGCAGAGCCTCGACCTCTCGGGTCAGGACGGGGGCGCTTCGGCGATGACCGAAGATGGAACCGTGCTTCGTCTGGACTCGATGCTGCGCTACGTCCCGGTCGAGGCCGAGCTCGAAGAGTTTCTTTTCGGCATGAAGAGCCCGAAGGACCACATCACCGGGCTCTTCACGTGCCTCCTGAGAAACGAGATCGCGAACTTCCGACTCCCCGCAGGTCGCACGCTCTCGACCGAGTCCACGAAGTTCGACTTCGCTTCGCACGCGGGCTCCTACGCGCTCATCCGACGCGAGCGAGGTTTGCTGAACGAGCACATCGCCCACTTCTGCCAAGAGCAGATCGGCAATCGTTATGGCGTGAAGTTCAACGCGGTCGACCTCACCGACATTCTTCCACCCGACGAGCTGGCGGACGCGCTGAATGCCGTGATCCAAGCCCACACGGACGCCGAAGCGCAATACTTCCGCGCCGAGGGAGAGAGCCAGCAGCGCATCTTGTCGGCCGAGCGAGGCGTCGAGATTGCCAAGGCCCGTGCTCACGCGATCGAGAGTGAAATCCGAAAGCTCGGCGAGTACCTCGCGGACCTCTCACGGACCGGAACCCTCGAGGCGTATGTCGCGAGGCGTAGGTCCGAGGTCCTGTCCGAGTCGCGCACCGTGTACGTGAAAGAGGTGGTCTCGTGAGCGACAAAGCGGCTCTTGCTCTCGGCTTCTTCCTAGGTCTTGGGCTCTTGCCGATTTTCGCGCTGGTCTTCAAGCGCGCGACCATCGGTGTCGAGGACGGCGAGTCGGTGCTCGTCACCCGCTTCGGCAAGCTGGTAGCGACGCTCACCGAGCCCGGGCTCGTGCTGATGCCCGAGCGGCTCTTTCCGTGGGTCGACACGCACGTCGTCTCTTTGCGTCGTGATTTTAGGCACTTCCAAGACGTTCATGTGAACGATTCGCGTGGCACTACGGTGATCGTCGACCTCTGGCTCGAGGTGCGCGTCGAAGATCCTGTGAAGGCGCTCTTTCACGTCGCCGATTGGAACGCTTCACTCCAGAACCTCGTTTCGCACGCCGCGACCAGCATTCTCGGCAATCGCGAGTTCAAAGAAATTCTCTGCGACCGCACCGAGCTCGCGACCATTCTCCAGCGCGACATCGGCCAGGAAACGGCTCGCTGGGGCGTGAAAGTGGAGCTCGTGTTCATTCGAAACGTGAGCCTCCTGCCCGAAGTGTCTCGCCAAATCTTCGAGACCATCGCCGCGCGCCTCGAGCGCGCAAAAGCCGACATCGACGAGGTGGGTCGTTTGTCCGTGGCCGAGCTCGACGCGAACACGAGCGTCCGTGTGTCGACCCTCGTCGCCGACGCGAAGGGGCAGTATCCGCTCGCCGTGGGGCGCGCGCTCGACTCGCTTCGAGCAACGCCGGGCGTCTTCGATGCCTACAACGAGCTCTATGCGCTTTCGCAAGTGCGTCCTCACCGCACCATCGCATTTCGTGGATTCACGAAGGGCGAGCTCAGCGCCGTTGAGGCCGCCATGATCCCGACCTCCGATGGCGGTGCAACGGCGGCTACGGTCGGTCTCGAGGATCGCGTGGCGCCGCGCCGCTGAACCGGTTCACGCCTCCTTGGTTCTTCCTTTGGCGACGGCCTGGAACGTGACGGCGCACACGATGAGCGCCCCTCCGACGATGGCCGAGCGGCCTGGGCGTTCGTGGGCGAGCAAGAAGACCCAAACCGGGCTCAAGATCGGTTCGATGGACGCAAGCAGAGAGCTCTCGAGGGCCGGAAGCACACGCACGGCGCGTGCGTAGAGCAAGTAGGGAAGACCGATCTGCAGGGAGCCCAAGGCCGCGATGACGGCCCACTCGACCCCAGTGGCGGGCGGGGCGGCCACGAGGCGTGGCGCGCATACGAGCGCCGCAAGCAGGTTGCCGAGGGTCATGGCGACGAGCGGCGTTGCGGGCTCTTCGGGCAGATTCTTTTGGGCACGGTCCCGGTCGTCGAGGCGCAGGAAGATGGGCAACCCGGCGAACCCGAAGCTCGACAAGATCGCGATGCCATTGCCGATTTTGCCGTCGAGCGAGAGGTCGCCCAAGAAGAAGAGGACCATTCCGACGAACGTGACGAGCACGGCGACGGCGTCCCGAGGGCCGACTTTTTCGCCTAGCAGAAGCGGCGAAACGAGCGCGACGTAGATGGGCGCCGTGTATTGGAGCAAGATCGCGTTCGCGGCCGTGGTGAGCTTGGCCGCGATCACGAAGCACACCACCATGACGGCGTAGGCCACGGCTGCGCCCCACACGCGAGGCCGCCCGAGCGCTGCAACGATTCGCGCCGGCGGTGCGGTCGAAAGCAGCGCGATCCCCATGACCAGTGCGGCGAAGAGCGCGCGAGTGCCTGCGATCGTCCGAGCTTCGCAGCCACCGAGGAGCTTCACGCCCAAGCCCCCCGTGCTCCAAAGGACCGCTGCGGCGAGCACGAGGAGCCTCGCCGTGGGTTTGCTCGGTCCGTGCGATGCAACCGCGGTCGAGCCGGTTTTCTCGACGCTCATGGAGGGGTCGGGCTCGTCTTCTGGCGGCCACGTTCGAGCGCGTCGAGTGCGCGTTTTCGGAGCTCGCGGAGGTGCGGAAGTCGACCTCGACCGTTTCCGAGCAAGAGCCCGAACGTGTCCGAGAGGCGTGGCAAGCGATCGAGCCACGCAAGCGCCGCAAACGGGCTCGAGAGGACGACGAGGCATGCGAGCACGGGCTCGAGTGCGGTCTTTCCAGGGACGAAGAGCGCGGCGAGCGTGCACGCGGCGGCGGCCCACAACGGAAAGGCCAGGAGACCGGCGCCGAGCTTGTAGGTGGAGGTAAGGTCGGTGCTTTGTTGTTTCGTGGCGCGAGCCACGAGGCGAGGCACTTGGTAGGGGGCGAAGTAGAGCACCGAGCCAAAGAGCGCGAGTGGAAGGGTGGCCAGCAGGAGAACGAGCGCGAGCGGGCTCCGTGGAGTGAGGTGCCCTGCCGGATCGCGAACGACCGCATCGGACGTGCGCGCGGACGTCAGCGCGTCGTAGTAGGCCGTGACCGTCTCGCGTACTTCGGCCAAAATCGGATCCTCGTCCGAGAGCAGCGCGCGCGCGGCTTCGACCTGTCGTCCGAGCACGTTCCGTCCCTCGAGGCTGGCGTCGTCGGCTTCGTTCGCGAAAAGCTCCGCCACACGCGTGATGAGAAGGCGCTCTTCCCACGTCCTTCCTTCGACGACGAGCTCGGTGAGCCGGTCGTGGAGGGTTTCCGTGATGCGGGCGGCGAGCGCGTCTCCATCGAGCCCGTCGAGGTCGTCGATGCGAACGACCTTGCCGAACACCACGAGAACGCGCGACCGGAAGATTTCGCGTTCGTCGAACTCGAGGCCGACGGCCTGCACTTCGAGCCCTTGTCCGCCAGCGCTCTTCGCACGAGCAAGCATACGACCGGCACCCGAACGAAACGGCACGAGGTAGGGCTCGTTGTGGCTCGTTCCCTCGGGAAAAATGAGGATGTTTCCTCCCGAAACGAGGTGCGTGGCGACGCGTTCGAAGACCGCGTCGTTGTCTTTGGCGGACTTCGTTGGGTCGTCGCGCCGGCGCACGATCGGGACCGCGTCGACGAGGTCGAGCATCCATTTGAAGAACGGGATGTTCCACAACGTGTTCTTCGCGATGGGTGAAATCGAGCATGCCGCCGAGGTCACCACGAGAATCGGATCGACGAGTGCGTTCACGTGGTTCGCTCCGAAGAGGCGCCCGCGAACGTCCGGTCCCGGGATGTCGCCGACGACCTCGACCTTTCGGAAGTACGTGCGCAAGACGAAGCCGAAGAAGCGCGTGAGCCCTCGGCGTACGGGGTGATTGGGCTTCGCCATTCGCGCACCGAGCCTACCCCGGATTCGTGGTGCCCGCGGGTGGCACCAGGCTCGATCCGTCTTGAATCCCGCCTTCGGCTCCGACGCGCAAGGTGCTCGAGCGGTCAGGTCGTGCTTGGTGGAGGTCGCCGACGTGCTCGCGGCCCGGCGGCGAGGACGTCCAGGGATAAGTCTGCTTTCTCGTTCGGGTTTACGTTGTGTCGAGAAAGATCGAACATGGCCCCATGAGAAGCTTTGGCGTGCTCGTTCTCGCGGCCCTCGTTGCGGGCTGCGGAACCCCCCCGGCCGTGCCGGACGCGAGACCTCCAGCTGCAAGACTCGCCACGGTGCCAGCAAAACCGCCCGCGTCGGCTCGCTTTGCGGCGGCCGACGTCGATCGTGCCATTCGCGCGTCCTGGTCCGCCAATGGCGTCAAACCCGCAAAAGCGGCCGACGACGCCACTTGGCTCCGGCGCGTCTCGTTCGACGTGGTGGGCATGCCTCCTTCTCCAGAGGAGCTCGTCGCCTTCGTGGCGGACCAATCGGCGGACAAGCGAGCCAAAAAGGTCGACGCTCTGCTCGCCTCGCCCCAGTACGCCACGCACTGGACGAACGTGTGGGACGACATCCTCGTGGGCAACGACGTCCGCGATCAAAGGCTCGACCGGACGGAGCTCAGAGCCTGGCTTCATGCGCGGTTTTCGGCGAATGCCTCGTGGGACAAAACCGTCGCGGATCTCGTTGCGGCTACCGGCCAAAACAGCGATGGCGGACCACGAAATGCCCTCCCGATGGACGTTCCAGCGGGAGATGGCATGGGCGCGGCGATGGGAGCGACCGCGGATGCCCCGACCGCGGGCTCCGGCGCGCGCGCCGTGAACGGAGCGGTCAACTATGCGCTCCGATTCCAGACACCGCAGGACCTGGCTGGGTCGGCCTCGCGGACGTTTCTCGGCGTGCAAACCCAGTGCGCCCAGTGCCACGATCACAAGACCGAAAAGTGGAAACAAGACGATTTCCGCAAGCTGACCGCGGCCTTCATGCACGCCGAGGTGGAGGTCCTCGACAAGGGACAAACCAAGGGGATTCGTCGTGTCGAGGTGAGTGACTCGGCGCGCATTCCGAACCGCTTCGTGAAGAACGCGGATCTTGCGCCCATTGCCGCGGCGACTCCGACCACGCTCGACGGCACGGTGATCGACAAGGGCAAAGAGACCCGCAAAGAGCTCGCGGCGTGGATGACCTCACCCAAGAATCCGTGGTTCGCGAAGGCGTACGTGAACCGAATTTGGGCGCATTTTCTCGGTCGAGGATTCGTGAATCCGGTGGACGACGTGCGGCCCTCGAATCCGACGACGCTTCCGGATCTTTTGGACGCCATGGCGAAGGATTTCGCCGACGGTGGCTTCGATCCGAAGGCGCTCGTGCGCCTCGTGTGTGCCACGGAGGTCTACGGTCTCGACGCGAAGGGAGGCGAGGGGATCGCGCCGGACAACGTCACGTGGGCGAAGTTTCGCCTGGTGCCTCTCGGCCCCGAGGAGCTCTTGAACCACCTCTTTTCGGCCACCCGCATCGAACGCGCCGCCGAGGCTGCGGGCCTCAAGAACCTGCCGGTGATTCGTGCACAGCTCGTTCGCAGCTACTCGTTCTTGTTCGACGTCGACGAAGTGCAAGATGCACGGACCTTCGAAGGGAACGTCACACAAGCGCTCTCGCTCTTGAACGGCAACGTCACGGGGTACGGGACACGCGCGATTCCCGGGACGGCGCTCGCCGAGATCCTCGGCGCGCCCGGAAGCGACACGGACAAGGTGAGCAAGATTTACCTCCGCGTTCTCTCTCGTGCTCCGACCGAAGCGGAAACGGCTCGGGCTCTCGCGTTCGTTAAGGAAGCCGAAGCGCGGCCCGTGCCCGCGACGGACCTGAGCGCGCCACCCGCCCCGCCGAAACGCCCTGGAAAAGGCGCCGGAAAGGGCGCAAAGGGCGGCAAGCGTCCCCCTCCACAGGATGTCGGTCAGCTCGCGAGGCTCGGAACGGGTCGTCTCAAAGGCCCGGAAGATGCGCATACGCGCGCGTTCGAGGACTTGTTTTGGGTTCTGCTCACGTCGAGCGAATCGCTCATGAACCACTGAGGCCTTCGATGAACCCCTCCCGTAGAGACCTCTTTCGTTACTTTTCGGCAAGCGCGCTGGCGGGTCTCGTTCACTCCGCGATGGAGCGCGAAGCCCAGGCCGAAGGACGCGCCGCGGCCCCACCTGCCAAGGCCAAGTCGGTCATCGTTCTTTGGATGAACGGCGGTCAGAGCCACGTGGACACGTGGGATCCGAACCCCGGCACCCCAGTTGGTGGTCCGCACAAGGCCATCAAGACGGCGACTCCCGGGCTGTCCATCAGCGAGCACCTTCCCGAGCTCGCGCGGCTTTCGAACAAGCTCTGCATCGTGCGCAGCCTCACCCACAAGGAGGGCAACCACCAACGCGCCAACGCCCTCATGCACACGAGCTATTCGCCGAGTCCGACCGTCGACCATCCATCGTTTGGTGGCTGGATGAGCAAGCGCCTCGGTCCGCCTCCTCGCGGCCTCCCGGCCTTCGTGAGTCTCGGAGGTCCGAGCCACTCGGCGGGTTTCTTCGGCGTCCAACACGGGCCGTTCGTGCTCCAAAAAGCAGGGACTTTGCCTCAGAATGTGAGCTACGCGCCCGGAGTGGACCAGTCCCGCTTCGACGCGCGGTTGAAGCTGCTCGACACGATCGAGGCCGACTACGCCCAGAAG
The DNA here is from genome assembly GCA_043764595.1 of Myxococcales bacterium. GTDB lineage: Bacteria > Myxococcota_A > Polyangia > Polyangiales > Polyangiaceae > JAAFHV01. Next base: position 12,937 of record JAYUKI010000042.1, read on the forward strand.
ACCGGCGATCCCAAGGTGGAAGGCCGGCGCGCGCTCACCACTCAAGCCGTCGGCCTCATGCGGGCACCCGACCTGTCCGCGTTCGATGTGACGGGTGCCCCCAAGGCCACCCTCGATGCCTTCGGAGACAGCGACTTCGGCCGCGGGTGCCTCGTGGCCTCGCGCCTCGTCGCGGCAGGGACGCGCTACGTCGAAGTGGTGCTCGACGGCTGGGACACGCACACGGACAACTTCGGTCGGACGAAGAAGCTTATGGGCGTTCTGGACCCCGCCTTCGCGTCCTTGCTCAAAGAGCTCGAGCAGAAGGCTCTTCTCACTTCGACCACGGTCGTTCTGATGACCGACTTCGGCCGGACTCCGCGCATCAACGGCAACGATGGCCGCGACCATTTTCCTGGCGCGTCCAGCGTGGTGCTCGCGGGTGCGGGCATTCGTCCGGGGCAGGTGTTCGGCGAGACCGATGCGCAGGCGACCAAGGTCGCGAAGCCCGTCACGGTACCGACGCTCGTCGCGACGCTCGCCACGGTTCTCGGGCTCGATCCGGCGGACGCCGCCATCTCGCCCGCGGGCCGTCCTATCGCACTCTCGGACGGCGGTCAGCCCGTGCGGGAGCTGCTCGCGTAACCAAGAACCCGCTCGATGGACGCGCTCGATGACGTGCGCAGTGCCGCGCGTCCTCGATGAGCGCGTCGGTCCGTGCTTCAGGCTCGAACGTCGAGGGTTCGCCCGTAACCCACGAGCGCATCCTTGAGGCGCGTCGACGCTCGGGTTTTGTGCATGTCGGCGCGGAAAAGAAGCTGGATTCGGTCGCGCAGGACCGGCAACGTCGGATGCAGGCGCACGAGCTTTCCTTCGTGCCCGTAGGTGGCGACTCGCCTTGGAAGCACGGCCACGCCAAGCCCTGCGAGAGCCAGGCTCTTTACTTGCTCGAGATCTCCGCAGACGAGCTTGCGTGTTCCCACGAATCCCTCGCCGACGAGGTCGTCGACGAGCGTTTGGCACTCGGTCACGCGTCGCGCGTAGATGACGGGGCCTTCGACGTACGCGCGGCGCGCTTCTTCGAGGGTCTCGTGAGGCTTCGAGTCTTTTGCGACGAGCACGTCGATGGCGTCCTCGTAGAGATCGAGCATGACGAGGTCGGGGTGAGGCTGGGGGTTCACCACGATGCCGAACTGGATCTCGCGCGCGATGACCTTGTCGCGCACGAGGGCCGACGTCTCGTTCGAGAGCAAGAGCTCGATGCCAGGATCGGTCTTCAGGAGCTCGGTCATGAACGCGGGAAGAAAATAGGATCCGAGCGATTCGTGGCACCCCAAAACGAACGTCCCGAAGTCGCCTTGTTCGAGCCCCTTGACGCGCTCTTCGGCCTCGTCGAGGAGAGCGAAAACGCGCGTCGCGTAGCGCAACAGCTCGTCCCCCGTGGCCGTCAGCCGAACGCCGCTCCGGTCGCGGACGAGCAGAGTCGTGGAGAGGCGCGCCTCGAGGTTTTGCATCGCCACCGAGAGGGTCGGCTGGCTCACGCCGAGGGCTTTTGCCGCGCCAGTCAGGCTCTGGCTCTTGGCCACGACGCAGAAGTAGCGGAGTGCGTTGAGGTCCATCGGAACGACGCGAGACTACGGGCAAATCCGGAAATGCGACATCCGCTTTCCGATCCTCGCCGCGGGTCTCAGAGCGCGTGGAGCGCCACGTGCGAAGCGGGGGAGCTCGTTCCAGCAGCCAAACCGTGCGCCGTGGTGGCCTTTGCGCTGCTGGTGCGAGGACGTTTGCCGAGGACTCCAAGCGCCGTTGCGAGCACGAGGATCGCGACGGCAAACAGCACCTTGGTGGCCAGCGACAGGCGCCCTCGGCTCGGGCGAGGTCGCGCAATATCGGGCGGAACGAGGTGGCGTACGGGGTTTTCTTCGGCGGAGAGCCGTTCGGTTCCGTTTGGGCCGCTCAAGAGGAGTGGCACGCCATTTCCTCGGGTGAGGGTCGTGCTCGAATGGATGCAGGCCGGCAAGGGAGGCGGAAGCGGACGTGGTGGCGCGTCGAGCATCATGCGTGTGGCCGTTGCGCGAGGCGGGGGGTCGGGCACGAGCGGCGCGCGCCTTTGCGGCGGAGCGTCGAGCTCCGCGTCCGACACGGACTGGGTGTGGCCTTCGGGCGGCGGCATCGGAACGGTGTGGTTCGGGTTGGCGTTCCCCGCATAGCCTGGGAATCGGCGGACTCCGGGCTCGTCCACTTCGGTCGGTGCCGCGAGGTGTCCAGGAAGGAAGGGCTCTGGAACGGCTGTTCGTGCCGCGAGGATGTCCTCGGTTTCCGCCCGCAGGCTTGCGAGGGCGCGACCAATGCGGGCGAGGGCCCGCGCCGCAGTTCCGGCGCTCGGTCGCCCGAGTGGGTCGCGAGCCAGAATCGCCCCGACGAGCGGCGTGAGCTCGTCGAGGACGTCGCGCGGGATGCGATCGTAGGTGACGTGGTCGGCGAGGCTCGGCGCACCCTTGAGACGTGCCGCACGTGCACCTCGTGGCGTTCTTTCGGCTTGCGCAAATGGATGCCGCCCGGTGAGCGTCTCGAAGAGCACGATGCCCGCCGCGTAGACGTCGCTCGGCGGTCCGAGAACGGCTCCGGGCTCGAGCTGCTCGGGGGCGGCGTAGTGTGCCGTTCCGAAGAACCCAAGCGCGGCTTCGTTCTCCAGCATGAGCTTCATCACGCCAAAATCGAGAAGCTTGGCGCGCTCTTCGCCGAACGCGTCCACGTGGACGAACACGTTCGAGGGCTTCACGTCGCGGTGGAGCAGCTTGCGTTCGTGGACGTAGTCGAGCGCGCGAAGAAGATCGCTGCACACCGTGAGCGTGCGCTCGAGCGCTACCGGACCTCGATTCAGGTGGTCGCGAAGGGTTCCGCCGCGCAGACGCTCCATCAGGAAAAACGGGCGCGGAACGGTCGCCAACGTGCGTTCGAGCCTCACCACGCCGACGAGGTGAGGATGATCGAGCTTCGCCAACGCCCGTGCTTCGCGCTCGAAGCGCTCGACGCTCGGACCATCGGAAGACAGGTGCGTGTCTAGGATCTTGAGGGCGAATCGCTTGCCGAGGCCCTCGTCCTCGACGTCGAGCACCTGCGCCATACCGCCGCGTCCGAGGAACCCGCGGACGCGATACGCGCCGCCCGCACTCGTGATGATTTCGCCGACGCGGAAGCCGAGCCCGCCGCCCAAGGGTTGAGGAGTTGCATTCATGGTGCCCCTCTCTCGACGGCTTTCCCGGAAGCGTTGCGTCGGCCCAAAAGAATTAATCGAAGGGGTGCCAACCGAGACAAACCCCCGAAAGGGATAGCTATTCGCACGAGGTGCTGCGTGGCACATGAAGTGCCATGTCGCTTTTTGCGTGCATTGGCAGAGCTACGTGCGTTCCCCTAGAGAATCGCGCGGGAAGAACGCGGCATAGCTTGTGGCTATGGGCGCCATTGGGGGAGCCCTAGTACCGCTTGGCCTCGTCGGCCCGCACACTCTGTTGATTCTGGGAGCAGGCAACGCGGAGCATCTCTCCGCCTTCGCCCTTAGGGAGGCCCAATGCGAAATAAGACTGCGCTTTTTGCTTTTGTCAGCACGCTCGCTTCGGTAGGCATCGTTGCCGCCTGTGGCGACGATCCGGCCGTCTCTACGGATGCCGGGACCGACGCACCGACGGTCACCGTGCCGCCGCCGCCGCCGCCGGATGGCGGACCCGACGCGACCCCGCCCGGGAATTTCCTGGCGACCGGACCGAGCCGTGGCTCGGCCGTGGCCCTCTCGTGGAACGATGCGACGCTCGTCGCCGTGAACCGCGACCTCGGCTCGGTCACCGTGTTCGGCGTGGCGTACGGAGTGGACGGAGCACCGCCAACCCTCACGAAAAAGGCGGAGATTCCCGTCGGCGGCGAGCCTTGGCAAGTGGCCATTTCGCCGGACAACGACACGGCCTACGTGGTCCTTCGCAAGGATCAGAAGCTCGTTCGTATCGGTGGAATTTCGACCGCCACCCCCGCCGTCAAGGGCTCGGTCGCGACCGGCTCGGAGCCGACCGCCGTGGCGCTTTCGCCGACGGGCAAGACGGCTTGGGTCGCGAACTGGGTCGACGGCACGCTTACCGCGGTCGACACCGCGGCGTTTACCGTGAAGAAGACCGTCGACCTCAATGCGGCGCTCGTGGCCACGAACCTCCTCGGCGCTGGTCTCACGCCGCGCCCGGGCCTCGCCCACCCGCGCTCCATCGCGATCACGAACAACGGCAACGACAACGACGAGGACGAGAGCCTCTACGTCACCGAGTATTTCGGTCAGCGCACCGCGGCCGAAAACGGAGCTGCACCTGGCAACGCCGCTGCGATGGACACGAACCACGACGGCATCGTCTACAAGGTGAACGCCGGCACCGCGGCAGTCTCCACGATCCGCCTCGGTCCGATCGCCGACATGGGCTTCAAGGACAGCGCCACCCAGACGGCCGGCTGCTTTCCGAACCAGCTTCAGTCGATCACGATCCAGGGGAATCTCGCGTACGTGAGCCACGTGTGCGCTTCCCCGCGCGGACCCACGGGCGGTACGGTCGAGAACTTCAAGACCACGACCCACGGCGCGGTCTCGGTCATCGATCTCGCGAAGGGCAGCGAGGTCACGACGGGCACCAGCAGCCTTCACCAGAAGTTCGAGGTCCTGTTCGGGCAGCGGGCGACGGCGGATGCGAGCCGCAGGTACCCTGCCGTGCCGAGCGACATCGCGTTCGTGAAGGATGCCAGCGTCGGCTACGTGGCGGCGAACGCCGTGGACTCGGTCTTCCGCGTTCGCTACAAGACGAACGGCGAAATCGAAGAGGTTGGCGCGACCAACAGCGTGTTCATCGACACCAACCCGGCAGGCATTCCGGCCGCGGGCTCTGGAAAGAACCCAATCGGCGTGGCCACGGCCAACACCGACGCGAACAAGCGATTCATGTTCGTCGCCAACGACGTGAGCCGCACGGTGCAGGTCGTCGACCTCAACACCCAGGCCATCGCCGGCGGAGCGGCGACTCCAGTGGCGGCCGTGACTGCGGCGCAGCCGGCGGCGGGCTCGAAGGACGAAAAGATCCTCAAGGGCAAGCGCTTCTTCAACACGGCTACGGGCCGGTGGTCCTTCAACGGTCAGGGCTGGGGCGCGTGCCAGTCGTGTCACGTGGACGGCCTCACGGACAACGTGAGCTGGTCGTTCGCCCGTGGTCCTCGCCAGTCGGTGAGCCTCGACGGCAGCTTCTCCAAGAAGGATCCTACCGATCAGCGCATCTTCAATTGGACGGCGATTTTCGACGAGGTCGACGACTTCGAAGGCAATACCCGTGGCATCTCGGGTGGCGTCGGGGCGATCGTGTCGAAGGCGACCGCGCCCATCGGCAACGCTGACCGCATCGACATTCTGACGCCGCCGCACAACCACACGGCGCTCAACGGCTCGGCCGCACAAGCTTCCGACAAGACCAATCCCGCGGGGCTCCCTGCGGCGAGCGTCCTTTCCGACTGGGAAGAGATCACCGAGTACTTGAAGACCATCCGGTCGCCGCGCGCGGCCACGGGCCTCGACGCGGCGAAGGTCGCTCTGGGCAAGACCCTCTTTGCGTCCGACGGAGGCTGCCAAGGCTGCCACGGTGGCGACAAGTGGACCGTGTCGAAGCGCTTCTACACGCCTTCGATCGACACGATGAACGGCCTCCGCGCCAAGACGTGGGCGGCTCCTGCAGGCTTCCCTGCAGCGCTCTTGCCGACCGAGTCCGGAACCGGTGCCATGCGCCTCGATCCGGCGTCGTTGCCGGACCCGACGACCATCGGAAACTTCGACCAAATCCTCTGTATTTTGCGTCCGGTCGGGACGTTCAATGTGGCCGATGCCGTCTCGGGCGTCAGCGAGTTCCGACAGAACTCCACGGCAGCAACGCCCGTCGCTGCACAAGGCAACCAGGCGTTCGGTCGTGGGTACAACCCGCCGTCGCTGCTCAGCGTCTCGACTGGCGCTCCGTACCTCCATGGCGGCAACGCGGCGACGCTCGAGAGCCTCTTCTCGACCACGTTCAAGACGCACTACACCGCGCTTTCTCCGAACTTCCTCGCCGAGTCGAATCCGGCGGAGCGCGCGAAGAACCTGGAAGCGATCGTCCAGTATCTCTTGTCGATCGACAACGACACCCCGACCGTCGCGATTCCTGCGGCCGGCGCGCAAGGTGGCGACTTCTGCAACAACAACTGAGGCGACGGCCCCAGTGGGCACTCGTCATCTAAGTTGACCAATTCGCGGGCGCGCCTTTTCGGAGGTCGCGCCCGCGTTCTTTCTGGGTCTCGCCTTGCATCGCGCCCGAAAGGGCCGCTACGCTCGACGCTCTCGACGAAAGGGACTCGAACGCTCATGCAAGGCAATGGCGGATACGGCGGACCTCCTGGGGGACCGCCTCAAGGTGGCGGCGGTGGATACGGCCCGCCTCCCCAAGGTGGCGGAGGAGCGCCTCCTGGCGGTGGCGGGTACGGTCCGCCTCCCGGTGGAGCGCCTCCCCAAGGTGGCGGTGGTGGCTATGGTCCGCCTCCTGGTGGCGGAGCGCCTCCTCAAGGTGGCGGTGGTGGCTACGGCGCACCCCCACAGGGCGGGGCGCCTGGCGGTTATGGCGCACCCCCCGCACCGGGCGGCTACGGTCCTCCGCAGCAGCAAGGGTATCCCCCTCAAGGCGCGATGGTTCCTGCTGGACCCGGCGGCGCGATGATGGGCGGCGCGGGCACGGTCATGGGCGTCCCCATGGAGCCGGGCGAGCGCGTGATCTGGTTCAAGCGCCACGACTACACGGTCGACAAGATCATCATGTGGGTCTTGGGCGTCCTTCTGCTGATCTGCATCGTCGGCATCATCTTCATCATTTTGGCCCTCATCCATGACGGCCGAAACCCGCGGGCCCACATCATCACGAACCGCCGCATCATCGTGATCGACGGCAAGGGCCAGCAGCAGTCGTACGCGCTGAACCAAATCGCCGACATCGATCCCGTTCGTCAGAGCGCGGGCGGCGGTGGCGGTGGCCTCATCGGCCTTGCGGTTCGTGCGGCGGTCACGGCCGTGGCGAACCACATGGCCAACCAAAACGCGAAGATCGACCCGAGCTACTGGAACCGCACCATCGCGGTCACCCTCGTGACCCACCACGGTCAGCGCATCCAGGTGCCCGCAGGATTGAACTACGGAAAAGACTTCGGGTTTACCTTGGCGCGCGCCGTGTTCATGCGCGAAGCCGAGAGCATGCCCCAGGTAAACTTCCTGCCCTGAAGCTCTGCTTTCGGTGGACTCGTCGAAGCGCCCGCCCGCAAGGTCCGGGCGCTTCGTCGTTTTCGTACGCCTCGTTGAGCAGTTGAGCTGTTGAAGTGTTGAGGTGAGGTGGCGCCGTCGTGACGCGGTCTGCAAAGCTTTTTACGCAGCGAGTCGCACTTGCCCAGGTGCCTTCTTGGGGGTACGCCCTTGCCAAGGCCATGCTCCGTTACCGCGCAGACGTCCGGACTCTGGGTTTCGTAGGTTTCTACTTCGCGTTCCTCGCGTTCGCGTTCTGGGCGTGGTCCCAGGTGGGGATCGCCGGGCAAGTGCCCCTCGTGATCACCTTGATGGCGGTCTCGTGGATATGCGCCATCATCACCCACAACTCGCTGCACACACCGGTGTTCAAGTCGCGTTGGGCGAACAAGCTATTCCAGGTCGCGCTCACGTGCTCCTACGGCTTTCCCGTCAGTGAGTACGTCGTCGGGCACAACCTGTCCCATCACAAGTACGTGCAAGAGCGTCGGGACGTGATGCGCACCACCAAGGTGCAATACGGCTGGAACCTCTTCTCGTTCCTGATGTTCTTTCCTACCGTCGGCTTCGACGTGACCCGTGCAAACTACAAGTACACGGCCACCATGAAGGAGAAGCTTCCCAAGTGGCACCGGCAGCTGCTGCTCGAGATGGCCGTCGGCTGGGGCACGAAGGCGATCTTCTTCGCGATCGACTGGAAAAAGGCTCTGTTTCTCGTCCTCGTGCCGCACCTGTGGGCCGTCTGGGGCATCACCTCGGTGAACTACCTCCAGCACGACGGCTGCGACAAGGACCACCCCGTGAACCACTCGCGGAACTTCGTAGGACGCATCTTCAACTGGTTCACGTTCAACAACGGGTACCACGGCATGCACCACGAGAAGGCGGGCCTCCACTGGAGCCTTCTCCCCGCCGAGCACATGCGCGTGCTCCACCCGACCATCCACCCGGCGCTCGAGCAGAAGTCCCTCCTCGTCTATCTCTTCAAGACCTTCGTCTTCCCGGGCAAGCGCCTCGCGTACGACGGAAGCCCCATCGTCCTTCCGGAAGAAGGCCCGGACGAGAACTGGATCCCGGAGAAGCTCCCCGGCGAGGACATGGGAGCCGAGGGGGTCATCATGGCCGCGGATTCGGACCTCAAGCTGAACGCTGCCGCCGAAGCCTGAGGAGCCCGCTCGGTGCCGGCCGTCTCTTGCCTCCGCACAAGGGGGAAGGGCGGCCGAATCCTTATTTTATCACTGGCCCCGCCGCAAGCGCGGGCTTGCATGACGCGTGACGCGGCGCGAGATGCGGCGTCGTAGAATGCTTTCGCGTTTTGCTTCCCGAAGGGTCGAAGAGAGCGCTAAAACGCGCGAGAGCCCGACATGAGCATGCCCCAGACCCACGCGGCGAACGGCGCCGAACAAACCTCGCTCACCCCCGAGCTACTCCTCACGATGCACGCGCACATGGTCACTGCGCGCGTGCTCGAAGAGCGCCTCATCACGATGTACCGCCAAGGCGACGGGTACTTCTGGATCGGCGGCCCGGGCGAAGAAGCCTTCAACGTTCCACTCGGTCTCCTCGTCCACAAGGGCGAGGGCGTCGCATACGACTACCTCCACCTGCACTACCGCTCGAGCGGCACGCTGATCGCCCTCGGTGCCGATCCGGTCGACGCGCTCCGCCAGATGAAGAACACCGCGACCGATCCCTACTCGGGCGGTCGGAACTTCGGCAGCCACTACTCGGTGAAAAAGTGGAACGTGGTTCCGGTTTCTTCGCCGATCGAGGTCCAGTACTCGATGTGCACCGGAACGGCGATCGCGCAGAAGCGCGCGGGCTCGACCGGCATCACCATCGTGCAAGGCGGCGACGCGGGCACGGCGGAAGGCGACTTCGCGACGTGCCTCGTGTGGAGCTCTCGCAAGGGCCATGAAGCCCCGGTGCTCATCATCGTCACGAACAACCGCTTCGGCATCTCGACCCCGTGGGAAGGCCAGCACGGCGAAGAACGGGTGAGCGATCGTGGCAAGGCGTTCGGCATGCCCACGGTCACGGTCGACGGCAACGATCCCGAGGTGGCCTACCACGCCATCAAAAAGGGTATGGACTACGTTCGGACCGAGAAAAAGCCTTACTTGATCGAGGCCATGGTCTCGCGTCTCAACGGCCACTCGTCCGCTTCCGGGGCGAATTTCGTCGTCCAGGAACGCGACTGCCTCGCCGATTTCGAGGCCAAGCTCGAGGCGCGCGGGATTCGTACGCGGAAAGAAATGGACGACATGCGCACGAAGGTGACCCAGGAGCTGCTCGAGGCGAGCAAGCGCGTCCGCGAGGAACCGCAGCCGGACGGCAAGACCATCTACGATCACATCTTCGC
>JAYUKI010000043.1:0-22576 GCA_043764595.1 Myxococcales bacterium
CAGGTCACTTGAATCCGGAGAGGTGGACGACGAACCACTCGCCTCGCCACGAGATGAGCGATTTCACCTCGAACGAGCGCGACTTGTCGCCCGACTCGAAATGCAGTCGACTTCCGTACGCGCGGAAATACCCGATTTTGTTGGTCTCTTCATCGGGTTCCACCCATCGGCCTCCGCCCGCTGGCACCTCAAAGCGGACGAGCTTCGCGCTCTCGGGAGCATCGCCGAGACGCTTGTGGAGGGCGTGGATGTCGCGCGCGTAGGCCGCGACGAGTCGGTGCTTCCAGTCGGATTCGGGCCGCGGAATGTCCTTCACCTGGGCGTAGGCCTTGGCCGGGAAGAAGAAAGGCATCGCCCGGTCGGGATCGTCGTGGACGATCGCGTCCCACAAGGCGGCGACGCGGGCGTCGAAGACGGGGCCGTCCGCTTTGGGCTTGTCTTGCGTTTGTGGAAGCGCCGCAGACTCGTCGCTCGACGGGGCCGAGGAAGTGGGCACGGGCGAGGGTGGTTTGGCCGAGCTCGACGCTGACGCCACCACGGAGGGAGCGCTGTCGGCCCGCGTGGGAGCGGCCGACAGAGGCGAAGCGGACAAGCTTGCCGGACCAAGGCCGAGATCGGGTCCAGGAGGCTCGCTGCGATGGCACGCCGCAACGACCTGGGTGAGGAAGAGGGAGAGCAAGACGAACGAGCCTTGGGACCGCACGGAGCCCGTATAGCGCAGGTCACGTGAGCGCGTGTAAGGCCGGCAGCTCCCCGCACGTTCCTCATGGGCTCCGCGGGCCAAGTGCCTTTTGGGGCGGTTTTCACACACATCGCTCGAAAATATGTAAGATGCGTGAGCTTCCGAGGAGAACACCATGCGCAGAGCTTCCGTCGTGTTTCTTGCCGTCGTTGCGTTTTCGGTCGTGGCGACCGCCTGCAAAAAGGACGACGTCCCCCCGAATGCTCCGCCCGGCGTCAACGGGCAAGCAGGCTACCCGCAGCAGCCGGGCTACCCGCAGCAGCCGGGTTACCCGCCGCAGCAGCCGGGCTACCCGCCGCAGCAGCCACAGCCGGGTTACCCGCAGCAGCCGCAGCCGGGCTACCCGCAGGCCCCGGCCGCTGGTCCGACGATGGCCGTACCCGGTCCCCAGGCGATCGCGTGCACGAGCGACGCGCCCTGCATGTCCCACAAGTGCAATTTGCAGTACGGAAAATGCGCGTTTCCCTGCGACACGGACTTCGACTGCCAGCCGAGCTTCGGTTGCGTGAAGGGCCCGCTCGGGGCCGCTTGCCTCCCGAAAATGCCCGGCCAGTAGCCACCCCATAGAGCACGAGTGCTCGCAGCGTTTGCTGCAGTGCGATAGGAACGGCGTCCTCGCGGGCGCCGTTCGTCATTTCGGGGAACCGAACGGCCCTCCGGTCCGTCGCGCCCAAGCACGAGTGTGAAACCAGTGGAATTTCACTCCCACGGCGGCATCGATCTTCGTTAAGCTCCGCGGCCCGCGCGGCGCTCTCTTCGAACGTTCGCGGAACTTCACCGTGCGCACGAGCGCCGGGGCAAGGAGCCTCATGAACCCGACGATTGACATCCTCCGTGGCGAGCTCGAGCGCCTGTTTTCGCTCGAAGAAATGACCAGCATGAGCCAAAGGCTCCTGGGGCTCGATCCGGTCGATGTCGGGGGGACGTCCGCGAAGGGAAGCTTCGCGCGCGCTCTCACCGAGAGGTGCGTCGATGGCGAACGCATCGAGGCCTTGGTCGACGTGCTCCGCGTCCAAAAGCGGGAGGTCGATCCCCGAATTTTCGACATCGCCGCGCTCCTCGGAAAAGAAGATCTCGCGTCGGGCCGACAGATCGGCGACTTCACCATCCAGAAGAAGCTCGGCGAGAGCGACATTTCGACCGTCTACGTGGCGCTGCGCGGAGGCGAAACGTTCGCCTTGAAGCTGCTCCGCCGCGAGGCCGCCCGCGACCGCCGCGCCGTTCACCGGTTTCTCACGGCGAATCGCCTCGTGGCCGCGCTGTCGCACCCCGGACTTCCCGTGTCGCTCGATGCGGGAGAGCTTGAAGAAGGCCTCTTTTTCGTCGCGTACAAGCACGTGGAGGGCGGTCCATTGTCGGCCCGCTTCGGTCGCACGGGAGCCTCGCACGTCGGTGAGCTAAAGCCGCTCCTTCGTGGAATTCTCGAGCCGCTCGCGGCCATGCACAAGGCCCAGCTCGCGCACGGCGACCTGAAGATGGAGAACGTCCTTCTGGCCCACACCGGTCCGGTCGTCCTCATCGACTTCGGAACCGACCGTCTCCGTCATCGCGGCGCGGGCACGAACGGCAAGCAGCTCGCCGTCATCGGCTCGCCTCGCACGATCGCCCCCGAAATCGTGCGCGGCAAGGTCGCGGACGCCAAAGCCGACGTCTACGCCTTCGGCGCGCTCATGTACGAGCTCGTGTCCGGAAAGCCCGTCTTCGAGGCGGACACCCTCGCCGATGCCGCGTTCGCGCACCTCGCGAAGGAACCCGAGCCCCCGAGCACCAAGGCTCCGCGTGGCTGGGTCGCCAAGGACGTGGACACGTTCATCCTCTCGCTCCTCCAGAAAGACCCCGCGCGGCGTCCAAAAGACGCCCAAGCCTTGCTCGAGACCATCGAGAGCATCGGCCGAGCGAGCATGTCGGTTCGCCCGTCGGCGATGCTCTCCACCGAGAAGGTGGACGAGCTGCTCGCCAAGCTGAGCGAGAGCCCCGGCAACGCCGATGCCGCGATGGCCGTCGAGACCGCCATCGACCAAGGCGCCGACGCGACCCGGGTGGGCGAGGCGTTCCTCGCGGCAGCCGAGAAGGTTGGCGCGGACTCCGACGAGAACCGCGAGGCCAAAAAGGCCCTTCTTTTCCGGGCCGCCCGCTCGTTCGACCACGCGTCGGACAAAGCGCGCGCCGAATCGACCTACGTCACCCTCCTCGAGCTCGATCCGAGCGACGACACGGCGTTCAACGCTCTCGAGGCGGCCCGCAAGAGCCTCGGCAAGTACGAAGAGCTCGTCGAGATGCTGCTCGAGAGAAGCCAGACCGCGCCTCCCGGCGCCCCGCGTGCACGGGCGCTCGCCGAAATCGGACGCCTCTATTCGTCCGAGCTCGACGACATCGATCAGGCCCTCGTGGCCTACGCTCAGGCGCTCTGCGAAGTGCCTTCCGACGACGACGTCGCGTCCGAGATCGACCGCCTCGCCGGCACGAAACAAGACCGCTGGAACGAAGCGCTCGGGGCGCTCACCGAAGCGATCAAGCAGCCCGAGCTCGCCGCGTCCGACCGCACGGCGCTCCTCGTTCGTGCCGCCCGCTGGTACGAGCAGAAGCTGAGCCGCGCCGATCTCGCGCTCCTCGCGTACCAACAGGTCCTCGCACAAGAGCCCTCGAGCGACGCCGCCGCCGAGGGGCTCACGGCGATCTACCGGCGCGCACAACAATGGCCCGAGCTCACGAATTTGCTCATCGCACGTGCAGACGCGGCGGGGGGCACGCCCAAAGCCCGTGACCTTCGCGTCGAGGCTGCCGAGCTTCTAGAGTCGAAGCTCTCGGACACGAAGCGCGCGAGCGACATGTTCGCGGCCGTCCTCTCGGACGACCCTGGCCACGTCCGCGCGGGCGATGCCCTGGCGCGAATCGCCGAGCGCACCGGCGACTTCAAGACGTTCGTTCGGATCCTCGGCGAGCGCGCCGAGGCCCGCCGCGGGCGGGAGAAGGCCGAAGCGCTCTGCAAGGTGGCCGAGGTCTACGAAGATCATCTGTCGGACCTCACCGAAGCCACGCGCCGGTTCGAGGAAGTGCTCGCCATCGATCCGTCGAATCTGACGGCGCTGAAGGGCCTCGACCGCATCTACAACCGCACCGGACGCTACCGCGAGCTGCTCGAGGTCCTCGAACGGCAGATCCAAGTCGCAGCCACCCCTCGACAAAAGATCACGATCTTGGAGCGCATGTCGGCGCTCCACGACGAAGAGTTCCTCGACCACGCCAAGGCCGCGGAATGTCTCGAAGATATCCTCGTCATCGACAGCACCAACGACGGTGCGCTGACGGCCTTGACGCGTCACTACCGCGCCCTCGACAAGTGGGAAAAGGTCGTCGGAATCTACGAAAAGCACATTCTGACCACCAGCGAGGACTCCCGGAAGGTCGAGCTCCTCGTCGCCAAAGCGCGGACGTTGGCCGAGCACGTCGGCTCGCCCGAGCGCGCGACCAAGGCCTACGAACAAGCCCTCGCGATGAAGCCGGATCACCCCGGGGCGCTCGAGGCCATCGCACACCTTCGCGAGCTCTCGGGCGACGCCCATGCCGCCCTCAGCGCGATCGAAGCGCTCGCGTTGAAGGCCGAAGCGCCGGAAGCGAAGGGCGACCAGTGGATGCGCGCGGGCCGCTTGCTCGAAGCGCGAGGGGACAAGGACGGCGCGATCGAACGATACAAGCGAGCGCTCGAGTCGAACCCGAAAGACGCTTCGGCTTCTGCAGCCCTGCGCAAGGCTTATTCCGAACGCGGCGATGCCCAGAGCGTGGTCGGTCTCGTCGAGCGCGAGCTCACCTTTGCCGAGGGCGATCTCGCAAAAGCAAGGCTCCATGCCGAGCTCGCGAAGGTGTGGAAGGCCGAGGGCGCCGACGACAAGGCGGGGCAAGCCGCCAAGCGCGCCATCGATCTCGACGGCTCGAATGCCGACGCTCTCCTCGTGCTCGGTGACCTCGCCTTCGAGGCCGACCGGATGCTCGAGGCATCGAAGCTTTACGAATCGCTCGTCACCCGCACGCAGGTCCTCGTCCGCGAGGACGCCGTCCGTGTGCTCGTCCGCTTCATCGAAGCCTTCGGGAAGACCCACCGCCCGTCGATGCCGTCGATACCGCCGTCCTCCATGGCGGAGTCCGGGAGTGTGAGCGCGATGAAGTCGGTCGCGCCGCCGTCGGTGACGAACCCCCGCATGATGGCCGCCATCGAGGCCCTGAAGGAACAGGCCCAGGGCAACGTCGAGGCGCTCTCGCGCGCGGCGTCGGCTCTTTTCGACTTCGGCGATCCTCACTCGGCCTACAAGATGCACGAGGACCTCCTCCAGAAGTACGGCGGAAAGCTCGTCGGAACCGACCGAGCCGAGGCCCTCTACCACCTCGGCGAGAGCGCGCGTCGCAGCGGCGACCTAACCGCGGCCGAGAAGCCTCTCAAAGAAGCGGCCGATCTCGATCCGTCGAATCCTCGGCCTTTCCGAGCACTTGCGAAGGTCTACGACGCACTCGAGAAGTGGGCGGACTCCATCGCCGTGCGAAAGCGTCGCGTCGAAATCGCCACCGGAACGGAACGCTTCGAGCTCTTGCTCGAGATGGGCGACATCCATTTCCAGAAGCTCCAAGATCGCGGGGCTGCGCAGAAAGACTATGTCGCAGCGCTCCAGGAAAAGCCCGACGACCGCAAGCTTCTGACCAAGCTCATGCAGCTCTACTCGGAAGAGCAGAACTGGGAAAAGCTCATCGACGTCGTGACCCGCCTCGCGGACTTCGTCGACGACCGCAAGCAACGTGCAAAGTACATGCACACGGCTGCCACCATCGCGGGGCGCCAGCTCAAGAAGGTCGATCAGGCCATCGAGTTTTACGAAAAGGCCCTCGGCTACGACGACTCGATCGCCAAAGCCGTGGACGAGCTTCTCGAGCTTTACCGCGAGAAGGGCGACCACGTGAAGGTCGAGCGCATGCTCAAAAACCAGATCGAGACCGCCAAGTCCGCCGGGGATCGCGCGGCGATCGTCCGTGTTCTCGACCAACTCGGTGAGCTCTACGAGAAACACCTCAAGGAGCCGGAGCTCGCCATCGACGCCTACGAGGCGGCACAAGCGTTCGACCCCGACGAGAAGACCCGTGGAGAGCGGCTCGCCGAGCTCTACGCCTCCGATCCGGCGCAGTACCTCGACAAGGCCGTCCGCGCGCAGGCCCAAATCCTCCGCAAGAATCCGTACCGTGTCGAAAGCTACAAGCTTTTGCGCAAGCTCTTCACGGACGCCAAAAAGCCCGACCCCGCGTGGTGCCTTTGCCAAGCGCTGGCCGTGCTCAAGCTCGCCGAGCCCGACGAGGAGCGCTTCTACAAGAAGCACCGCGCCGAGAACGCCGCCGCCGCCCAGGCTGCGCTCAGCGAAGAGGATTGGGGACATCTCGCCCACGGCGAGCTCGACCCGCTCGTCACCCGCATTTTTGCGCTCATCCAGCCGACGATCGTTCGGACTCGCACCCAGTCGCTCGAAGCCCAGGGCTACGACGGCCGCTACGCCATCGACACCTCGCTGCACCCGTACCCCGTCTCCCAGACGCTGTATTACGTGCAGGGAGTGCTCGGCATCGTGCCGCCGCTCGTGTTCCAGAACCCGAACGACGCCGGCTCTCTCGGCTTCGTGCACGCGCAGACCCCGGCGGTGCTCCTCGGGCGAGGAGCGTTCGAGCTCAACGCCCCGACGCAAGTGCTCGCGTTCCTCACCGGACGCCACCTCGCGTACTTCCGACCGGGCTTCTATGTGCGCCAGCTCATTCCGACCGGAACCGGGCTCAAGGCCTGGCTCTTCGCCGCGATCAAGCTCGTGGTTCCGCAGTTCCCTGTCTCGGCCGAGCTCGCGGGTCAGGTCGACGAGGCCCTCGCGGCCATGAACCAGGACTTCCAAGGACAGTCGCGCGACATTCTCGCGAGCGTCGTATCCAAGCTCCTTCAAGCCGGTGGCGCGCTCGACCTGAAGCGCTGGGTCGCTGCGGTGGACTACACGGCCGACCGTGCGGGCTTCGTGCTCTCCCACGACCTCCAGGTGACCACCGAGACGATCCGCACCCACGAAGAGGGCGCGAGCGTGGCCGTGAAGGAACGCATGAAGGAGCTCGTCCTCTACAGCACCTCCGAGGACTACTTCGGCCTGCGCCAGAAGCTCTCGATCGCGATCGACTCTTGAGCGAATCGCCCCCGAAAGCCGAAGAGCCGACGCTCAAGAAGAGCCTCGGTCTCGTCGACGCCACGATGCTCGTGGTCTCGTCGGTCATCGGGGTCGGCATCTTCTTCACCCCCGGATCGGTCGCCCAAGCGCTGCCGAGCCGGGGGTGGTTTTTTGCCGCGTGGCTCGCGGGTGGGCTCCTCTCCCTGGCGGGGGCTCTGGCGAACGCCGAGCTCGGAGCGATGTTCCCGAAGGCTGGGGGCGACTACGTCTATTTGCGCGAGGCCTATCACCCCATCGCCGGATTCTTGGTCGGGTGGCTCTCGTTCTTCGTCATCTACGCAGGCACCGTCGCCACGCTCGCCGTGGGCTTTGCCGACGGCGTTGCGAGCTTTTTCCCGATGCATCCGCTGGCCAAACAAGCGCTGGCAGGTGGCGTCATCGTGCTCACCTCCGTCGTCAATGCGCTTGGTGTGCGCGCGGGGGCTCGAGTGAACAACGTGAGCGCGTTCTTCAAGGTCGCGGCGCTCGCGGCGATCGTGATCGCAGGCCCGCTGGTGATAGGTCACGCCGTCGGTCCGTCGTCCGAGCCGACCCCACCCATCGCGTCGCTTTCCTTCGGCGCGGCACTGTCTCCGGTCCTTTTCACGTACCTCGGCTGGAACGCGTCGGTCTACGTGGCGAGCGAGATCCGCGACGTCGAAAAGACCCTTCCGCGCTCGCTCTTCATCGGGCTCGCCATCTGTACGACGATCTACTTGCTCGTGAATGCGACCTACGCGACGACACTTCCGATGAACAAGCTCGCGGGGGAGGGGGCCGTAGGAAAGGCAACCGCGGTCGCGTTGTTTGGTGAAAAGGGCGGCATTTTCGTTTCGGTTCTCATCCTCGCGTCGGTGCTCGGAGCGCTCAACGCGAACACGCTCGTCGGTCCTCGCATCGCCTACGCGATGGCAAAGGACGGCCTACTTTTCCCTCAGATTGCGAGAGTGCACGCCGGCTCGGGCGCTCCTCGTGTAGCGATCTTCGTCCAAGCCACGGTCGCGCTCGTGGTTGTGTTCGGGCTGCGGGGTTTCTTGAAAGCCCTCGACTACACGACGTTCGCCATCGTCTTGGCGACCATCGCCGACACCCTTGCACTTTACATGCTTCGAGTCCGAGCTCCTCAAAAGCCGCGACCCTACCGCGCGTGGGGATATCCGTTCGTGCCGTTCCTCTACGTGATTGCGAACGTCGCCATTGCCCTGTCGATGCTCAGGGCGAAGCCTCGCGAGTGCGGGATCGGGCTTGCCATCCTGCTCGCTGGACTGCCTTTTTATGCCGTGTTCCGTCGAAGCCAGAAAGCTGGCCACACGAACGACGCAACTCTCTGACACGCGGGCGAAGCGTAGACGAGAGTCCCGTTGAGCACGCGGTTGTGTGCTCCTCCATTCGTGCCAATCAACGGATGACCGACGGACGTCGCGCAAGCCAGGGAGTGCCAAGCTCGCGTTCTCGCGAACCGTCTCTCAGTACTTCGTGGTGAACGAGTCCATCTTTGGGTGGGCAGGCCACGAGAGTTGGCGAACGTGACGGTCCACACAGCTCGCGACACCGCCGTTCGACGGGTTCGTGTAGACGCTCACGCCCACCGCCCGCCCCATCTTGATGGCCACACGCACGGTCACGCTCATGTCCGCCGGCGCGCCACACCCCGAAATAAAGGCCGTGTTGGCCATCGGTGCGGAGAGCTGCGCGTTGCTCAAGTCGGGCCCTGAAGGTGCGCCCCCCATCTTGATTTCTTCGTTGTTGGCGGCTAGCGCGGCCTCGTAGCTGCCGCCATAACCGCCGCCTTTGCCGCCGCCACCGACACCGCCGCCGCCGCCACCGCCGCCGCCCGGTTTGCGGGTGCCCTTCACGCCGCCGTCCGTGGTGAGGTCGACTGCGGAGGGGTCGTCAAGGAGCGCCGTGGAATCGTCGCGCGCGCCTCGTCCCTTGAAATACCAAAGGAGAAGCCCACTCAAGAGCACGAGCGTCACGCCCACGCCGATCACGTACTTCGCTATTCCAGCTGTTTTTTCGGCCTTTTCGAGCAGAACGACCTGCTTCTTCTCGGCGACGATTTCGCGATGAAGGTGAGCGTGGCCTGCAAACTGCGAAAACTCGGGGTGCTCGCCGATCTTTTTCGACTCACCGGTCACCTCGTCGCGCAGCGTGTTCGTCGAGACGAACGAGTGGCTCGCGATCTGCTGCAAGAGCTCGACGGCCGAAAACGGACCATGGTCCATCGAGTCTTTGATGACGACATAGCGCGGCCGGGGATCGCTCTCGAGCTGCGCTTTCAGCTGGGAAAGCTGCGCGGTCACGTCGACCTTCGGTTGAGCCGCTTCTTGGGGCGCCGCGACCGCGGCGAACGGATCGTCGGAGGACGCGGAGGACGCGGAGGGGATAGGAGCCTCCTGTGTGGCCAAGTCCATCATCGCGCTGGCGAGCGCATTGAGATCGGCCGGTCGTGCAGCCGGATCCGCGACCAACGCCGCGCCGAGGAGGGCATCGATGCCGGCGGGGAGCGAGGGCTGTAGGGTTCTCGGCGGCTGCATTCCTGGCCCGACCGAGGCGCACGTAATGCACTCGTAGAAGATGGCGCCGAAAGCGTAAACGCTGGCAGAGGCGGGCCCGGGCTGCTGTCCGCGAAGCTCCGGGGCGAGCACGGCGATGTCCTGCGGGCTCGACGGAATCGTCGCGTACATCGGATCGTAGACCCATGCGCCGCTCTCGTCGCCGCAGATGCATCCGGCGTGGAGCAAGAGGGCTTCGCCACGCGCATGGCGAGAGGCAACGTCGGCGGCGAGTGGCGCGAGAAGAGCTACGGCTTCACCCAACGTGAGGGGTGCTTGGGAAGCACGTCGCGAGTCGAGGAGGGCACGGAGGCTGTGCGCAGGCGCGGAACCCGATGCCGCGTGAGGGTTCGCGCCAGCGGCGTGCGTCGTCGTCATGACGCGTTAGCGTACCTGGCCTGTTGGAAGCGTGGAACGACAAAATGGCCGATCGGCGCCACGGAGCCACGGAGCCACGGAGCCACGGAACCCGAGGCGCCGATCGAATCCGTGCATGACGAACGAACGGGTCGCTCAGCGCTCGTCGGTTCGCGGCTTCGCGCGCTCGGCGACCAATGTGCGTCCTGCGACGACCTGTCCTCCAAGCGCGGCAACCGCCCTGTCGAGAAGCTCCGGTCGAACGCTGACGAACGTGATGCGCTCGCGCATCCGAATGCGCCCGTGGTCGCCTTCGTCGATGTGGGCCACGTCGACCAAGAGCTTGTGCACGTCCCCTGGACGAAGACCATCCCGACGACCCACGTTGAGGAAAAGTTGAGCGAACGACGGATCGTCCTCGACCTCCTTTACGGGAGCCTCGAAGTCGTGGCTCGAGCCATGCGCCTCCGTCTGGCTTTCGAGAGGTCCGTCGGCCACCGTGATGCCTGGCATGACGGGTTCGGGGACACGGAAGGGCTGTGTGTCGGGTGCGTCGTTCGGACCACGACCGGTGGGGCGGGGACGAGCGCGCCGGGACTCTTGTCCACGCGAGTCTTGATTGCGGGCGCGGCTTTCCGGGAACCCGGCACTGCCCGAGCCACCGCCGGCGCTTGGCGGCGTTGGACCGACGACGACGCGGCCCTCGGCGTCGAACCGGCGTTCGTTCGGGACCGACGGCGCTTGAACGTCGACTTGGACCTGAGGCATCGGAATGGTGCCACCGCGCTCGGTCAAGATCGGCTGATCGTCGTCTTTTTCTGCAGGGGGCTCCCAGCTCGCGAAATCGCGGTGAGGAACCCCAGCGTGGCGGCGCGACGCAGGGCGCTGGAGATCGGGAGACTTGGCCGTGGCAATGGCTCCGTCACGGCGTTCCTCGCGAGGAGCGAAGGCCGGACTGCCAGTGGGCTCCTCGCGAGCAGGTTCTCGCGGACGCTCCGCGCGGACGGGCCGTGACGCGGACTGAGGCTCGACGCGTGCTTCCACCCGTGCAGCGGACTGGGGCTCGACGCGTGCTTCCACCCGTGCAGCGGGCTGAGGAGGCTCGACGCGTGCTTCCGCGCGGGCATCTATCCGAGGCGGGTTCTTTGCGCGACGGGCCTCGCCTGCGGCAACGCGGGGATCCCCAGGCTTTGCACCGAGGAATCCCCGAAGAAGCCCCGCGAGGACCGACTCGGCGCGCTCGTGCGTGAGCAGGCGTCGCGCCAGGCTGAGATCCTCCGACGAGGGCTCGTCCGAAAAGCCTTCGAGGAACACGTTCACGAGGTCGGTTTCCTCGCGAGTGCGAAGCTCGCCGGTGGTCGGAAGGGACCGCTCGATCGGCCTAATTTTGTAGGTCAAACGAAGCAGGTAGAGGTTGCCGAGGTCTTTCGGACCCACGAGCGAGATGGCCGTGCCCGTGCGCCCCGCGCGTCCGGTGCGTCCGGTGCGGTGCACGTACGCTTCGGTCGACTCGGGGAAATCGAAGTTGATGACGTGCGTGAGGTGGGAGACATCGATGCCGCGGGCGGCGACGTCGGTGGCGACGAGGAAGCGAAGCTTGCCTTCACGCGTGCGCGCCATGACCTTCTCGCGCTCACGCTGGTCCATGTCGCCGTTCAAGGACGCCGCGTCGTACCCCCGATTTTGGAGTACCTCGGCGAGCCGCTCGGTCTCGTCCTTCGTGTTGCAGAACACGATGGCGCTCTCCGGATCGTCGGCTTCGAGCACCCGCATCAAGGTCTCGCGCTTGTCCGCCTTCGAGACCACGTACGTGTAGTGCTTGATCGACAGTGCGCCGACCTGATCGCTCGAGAGGGCGATCCACTCCGGATCTCGGAGGTGCGCCGTCGCGAGGCGCTCGATGTCCGGCGGGATGGTCGCGCTGAAGTAGAGTCCTTGGCGATCGCCGGGTAGGGTCTCGATGATCGCGTTGAGCTCTTTGGCGAAGCCCATCGAGAGCATCTCGTCGGCTTCGTCGAGCACGAAAATGCGCACACTCTTCGGAACGAGGGTTCCACGACGCAAGTGATCGAGGACGCGGCCGGGCGTACCGACGACGACCTGAGCGCCATCTTTCAGCGCGTCGATTTGCGCGCCCATCGGGGCTCCGCCATAAATCGGCACGGCCTTGATGCCCTTGTATTTGGCAAGCTTGCTGATCTCCGCGCACACCTGGATGGCAAGCTCGCGGGTGGGCGTAAGCACGAGGGCTTGCACCTCTGGGAGCGACTTTCGGACGAGCGAGTCGATGATCGGAAGGCCGAAGGCCGCCGTCTTACCCGTGCCCGTGCGCGCTTGAACGACGAGATTGCGGCCCCGCGTCGCGGGCTCGAACACCGCCAACTGCACCGGCGTCGGGTGCACGTAGCCAAGCTCGGCAAGAGCCTTTTTGAGGTCGGCGGAGAGCGAAAGCGCGTCAGCGTCGAAGGTCGGAGGCAAGGGCTGCGCGTCGGGATCTCGGGGTGCGGCGTTCATGGTCCTTCTGGGCCGGGGACATTTTCCCGGCGGGCGGACTAAAGCACGAATTGGCGCTGCCCAGCAGGGGGGAACGCGCCCAGGGGCTAGGTAGAGGCCTCGGACGTCCCGCGGTGGCGTCGGTGGGGGCCGAGCAAATGGGCTCCAAGTACTGGAATGTATTCGGATTCAGTGCGGCAAAGCGCGATGAAGATCGCCACGCAGAGGGCCTAGCTCGGCAGCACGCTCGGCGAGTGCGGCCTCCTCGGCGCGGCGCACCCGAAGAAACGACGAAAACGCCGCCATTCCGCGCGGGACCTTACGGCACATGCCTTCGACGCTTTGCATCGTGGACTCGGCAAAAGCGCCGGCGAGGCTCGTGTCGTACGCGGCAGCGGCCAGTTCCGGGGTAACTTTGGCCGACTCGGCGACGGCCCGGTCGAGCACGCCTTCGAGGCGGGTGAGCTCCGCGTAGCACGCGAGGGCTTCGGGAGACGTGCCCGGAGCTTCCGCTCGGTCGAGCTCGAACGCTCCTTTGGCAAGCTCCCACGTGCTGTCGATGATGAACACGGTCGCGACGAACAAGAAGACCGCGACGATCGCTCGGGTCGCCTGGCGATTGGCGCGGGCGCGGGGGGTCTCGTCGGCCTTGGGCACGCGCCGACTCTGCCGACGCAGGCGCCCATCGTCAAGCGACTGTCACGAGCGAGCACCGAAAGGTTTCGAACTGGGCGCGCCGTGTGGCAGAAGTCGCCCGTATGAGCGAAAAAGCAGAGCAGCGCGTCGCGCTGGTGACCGGCGGCGGGCGTGGAATCGGCAGAGCGATCGCGCTCGCGCTTTCCGCCCGGAACGTCTCGGTGGTCGTTGCAGGACGAACCGAAAAGGCCCTTGGAGAGGTCGTCGGCGAGATCACCTTCGGCGGAGGAAAAGGCCGTCATGCCGTAGCGGACGTCCGCTCGCACGCGGACATGGTGAAGGCCGTCGACAAGGCACGAGACGCGTTCGGTCGCCTCGACATCGTCGTAGCGAACGCAGGAATCTCGGGTCGGATCGCCCTCGGTGCGGCCGATGGCTCGGCTCGCGCCAAAGAGATCTTCGACACCAACGTGCTCGGCACGTACCACACGTTCGATGCAGCAGCTCCGCACCTCACCGCGGGGGGGCGTCTCATCGCGGTGAGCTCGGTGCTCGCGAAGTTCGGAGTGCCCGAATATGCGGCCTATTGCGCCAGCAAAGCCGCCGTTTTGGGCATGGTGCGCGCCACCGCCCACGAGGTGGCCTCGCGAAAGATTACGTGCAACGCAGTCGTGCCGGGCTGGGTCGACACCGACATGGCCGAGAGTGGCATTCGCGACATCGCCAAGGGCCTTGGCAAGACTCCCGAAGAGACGCGCGCCGAAGCCGAAAAGGCCGTCCCCATCGGCCGCTTCCTCATGCCCGAAGAAATCGCCGCGTTCGTCGTTTTCCTGTGCGGGCGTGACGCCGACGGAATCACGGGCCAGGCCCTGTCCGTGTGCGGAGGCGCCACGGCGTTCGGAGGGTAAGGCGTCCCCACAATCGCCTCGAACCGGACCAACGCGCTTGACCTCGCCTGCGCTCGCCCACATATTTCAAAAACTTTTGAAACATTCGACGCCCGCGCTTTCCGTGGACGCCGAATCCCCGGCGAGGTTTGAGATGGAAGCGTCCGCAGCTGTACGAATGCTCGAAGAAACCGCGGTTTCGGCCGAGCTCGGGGCTCCCCACCTGGGGCGTCTCCGGGACGCCCACTCTCTTCTCGGACGTGACCTCTCCCGAATCGAGGCCCTTCTGCTCGCCACCACGGCCGACGGAGTGAGCCCTGCCACGCTGGCGGCGACCCACCTGCTGACGGCGGGCGGGAAGCGCGTCCGGCCGTTATGCGTGCTGCTCGCATCCCTCGCGTTCGGCCGGCTCACGGACGAGGCACGCACGCTGGCGACCGTGGCCGAGATGGTGCACCTCGCGACCTTGCTCCACGACGATGTCGTCGACGACTCGGCCGAGCGCCGCAATCAAGTGGTCGCGCGAATCGTCTTTGGAAACGCCGTCAGTGTCCTCGCCGGGGACTCGCTGCTCGTTCACGCCCTCTCCCGAACGAGCGAAGTGGGACGCCCCCAGACGTTGACCGAGCTTTTTGCCACGTTGAGGCAGCTCGTCGATGGGGAAGTGGTGCAGCTTCGTGGTCGGACGAAGCTCGACGCTTCCTACGCGACTTACGCCACAATCCTCGAGGGAAAGACCGCGTCGCTCTTCCGTTGGTCGCTGCGCGCCGGTGCCCGCGCGGGTGGGGCCAACGAGACCGAGGTCGACCGTCTCGGCGTCTTCGGCTCCCACCTCGGCATGGCCTTCCAGCTCGTCGACGACGCGCTCGACTACACTGGGGAGGGGCTCGGCAAAGACCTCCACGCCGACCTCCGCGAAGGGAAAGTGACGCTGCCGCTGATCCTTGCCGTCGAGAAAGATCCGAGTCTTTTCGATATCTTGGAGAAGGCTCGAGAGGGCGATGCGGCCGCCCGGGACACCCTCCGTGAGGCTGGCCGAGAGCGCGCCGGCGAGGTCCGCGACCGGGCGCGCGCAGAGTCCGAAGCGGCATGTGCGGCGCTCTCCCTGGTCCCCGATTCGCCGGCCAAAGACCTCCTGTCCGGGGTCGCCATCGAGCTCGTCTCGAGGCTCGGGTAGGTCGCGATGGGTCAACCAGGCGGTCAACCAGGCGGTCAACCAGGCGGTCAACCGGGCTTTTCTCCTGGCAGCAGCTCAGGTAAGGCTGAGATCGTGACGCGAGAAGCGAAAGAGCTCTGGCCAAGCGAGGCCGCGGTGAGCGACCGACTGGGTCGTCTCATCGAGTTCTGGGGCTTCAAGCGGAACATGGGGCGCGTGTGGGCTGTGCTCTACCTCTCCCCGGAGGCCCTCAGCGCGGAGGATTTGCGCGATGCGCTTCAGCTCTCGAGCGGCGCGGTCAGCATGACCCTGAGCGAGCTCGGACGGTGGGGCGTGGTGCGCAAGGTCTGGGTCCAAGGCGACCGGCGCGACTTTTTCACTGCCGAAGTCCAGCTCTGGAAGATGATCTCGCGCGTCTTCAACGAACGCGAAAAGGTCGAGGTCGAGAACGCGATCGAGGCGTTCGAAGAAGCCCTCGTCACCCTCGAGCCCCTCAAAAAGTCGGACGATCCGAAGGTTCGGGCCAAAGCCGAGCTCCAGTCGGAGCGCATCGCGAACCTCCTCGATCTCGCGCGTCTTGGGAAGCGCCTCCTGGACGCCCTCGTGACGACCGCGAAGATCGACGCCGAGCCACTGGTTCGGTTCCTGCTCCAACGTCCCAAGTGATCGACGCCGAGCGGGGGGAGTCGGCGAGCGAGTCGGCGGAGGGAGTCGCCGCGCTGGCGTAGTTGCGCTGGCAGTTGCGCTTGCCTTCTTCAGGCGCGACTACGTTTAGTTCAGGCCATGTTTGTCGGCTTTTGGTCCGCCACCGTTGTCGAGGAACACGCTCGTGACCTCGCGCTCGAGGGCTGCCACGAGCTCTTCTTCGAGACCCACGAGCGTGCCCGCGGCCCGCTCGACGTTGCGTTGGTAAACGAAGAGCCGAACCATCCGGCGCTCTCCGTCGTCCGTCGGAGGCGTGTCGAGAATGACGAGAGCGCGAGGGTCCACTCCGTCCACCACGAGCTCCGCTCCCGGAAGGTCCACCACGTAAACTTCGGCCTCGCGAACGTAGCGACCGAGGATGGCATCGAGGCCCACGATCGCGCTTCGCACGGTGAGCGCAAAGGCGTCCGGCGTCGGAGCCCAGGGCGGGGGAGCCTTGCTTCCGTCGATGGCACGGGAGCGCAGGAATGCCTCGACGGCGCCACGGGCATCCCCGGCCTCGTCCCGAAGGAGCCCGAGGTAGTAGTGGGCGTCGACGTGCTCGGGATCGGCTTTGGCCGCCTCTTCGATGAGCGGACGAGCCTTTTCGACCTCGCCGACCTCGTAGAGCGCGCGCCCCACGAGGAACGTGTAGCTCGGGTTCTCCCACGGACCCTCGGGGATGCGCGCCATGGCACGTTTTGCTTCTTGCACGTCGCCCTTGGCGAGAAGGGCGTCCACCTTGAGCAAAAGGCAGTCGGCGAGCTCTTCGTTGGTCTCGGCGTAGTCGAGCGCGTCCTCGCACAACGCGATGGACTCGTCGAAGTCCCCCATGGGGTGCATGAGGAGCTCGGCGCAGTTCAACATGGCCTCGAAGTAGGTCTCGTCGAGGGTGATGGCTTGGCGGTAGTGCTCGAGAGCTTCGTCGGTCTCGCCGGCGAGGGCAGCCGAATATCCAAGAAGATTATGAACTTCCGGAGACTGGGGATCGATTTCCAGGGCACGCCGCGCGCACAAGATCGCGCCTTTTGCGTCACCGCGTTGCGCGAGATCCCAGCCGCGATCGAGCGTGGCCGAGAACTGGTCCATGGCACTGTCGGAGCTCACGCCCGAGCCTTTAGCGGAAGTTGGCCTCGCTGAGTAGATCCGTACGTGCCAAAGCGCCGGCGGGACCTTTTGCTCAATCGTGGACGATGACGCGGGTGCCCGGTTTTTCGGTCGTGGCGCTCGCGCCGTGCCAGCCCTCGGGGACGTGGGGCTCGGTCCAATTGAACATGGTGCGTGCGTCGGCCGGCGTGAGGTTGACGCAGCCGTGGCTCTTCACGTGGCCGAACGCGGCGTGCCAGAACGCCCCGTGGAGCGCGTAACTGCCGTTGAAATACATGATCCACGGCACGTCCTCGATCGAGTACGGGCCATCGGTGGCGACGTCGCCGTCCATGGTCGCTGCGACGTGCTTCTCGCGGATGCGGAAAGTGCCTTGCGGCGTCGTGTAGTCCTTGTCCTTCGATTCGCGGCGTCCGGTGGACGTAAGCGTGGCAAACGCCGGCTTGTCGCCCTCGTAAGCGATGAGCGTCTGCGTGCTGAGGTTCACGTCGACCCACTTTTCGCCGGGAGCGAGATCCTTCGGCAGGGCGCCGGGCTTCGTGCGGGTGCCTTCGTTGACCCGGAGCCACCAGCCGTCTTCGGTCTCGTCGTAGCGAACGCCGCCGTAGACGCCGTTTTTGCCCGTAAGCTTCACCATGGTGAAGCGCGGGACCTTGTCGCCCGCGACCGCTTTCTGTCCCTGGATCGTGTACTTTTTGGTGTTGTAGAGCGCCCAGCCCAAGAGCGGATTCGGTGCGAGGCCGGCTTCGGCCACGACCGGCGTTCCCGTGGGGGTCGAGAGCCAGACACCCTTGAAATCGGTGAGCGCCTTCTGAACGTAGAGTCGATCCGCCGGGGCAATGAGGCCGCTCGTGGTCTTCCACCAGGTCGAGCCCCCGGAAACGAACTGCTTGTCGAGGGCGACGTAGAAGCCCTTGACCATGCGTCGCGCCACGGGACCATCGCCGCGCAGATCGTCGAGAGTGACCGAGGGTTTTGCCGCGCCGGAGTCGCGCATGTACCAAGGCACTTCGGGTTCGTCCGCAGTCTTCGCCGAAGCCAGAGCGAGGCCGAGAATGCCTCCGGCGCTGCCGTTGCCCGCGTCCGTGTCGTTCTGGACTTGGATGTCGCTCGAGCCTTCTTTTTGGGCCTCTTCGCCGCCCGTGCTTCGCCGCTTCTTGCGTTTCGGCGTGGTGGTCGAGTCCGAGCTTGCCGTGCCTCCGGAGAGGTATGGCTCGAGCTTCAAGCGCTCTTCGCGCGAAGGTACCTGGCGGTAGAGCGGAGCGCCGTTGGTCGTGTTGTAGCCGTACTGGTACGGAAGCGGACCCTCGAGGTCCGGATCGTGCGGCGCGAGCTTGACCTTCGGATTGTTGAGGTCGAGGGTCGCGTAGCGGCCGCAAACGAAGCCCCCACCGACGAGCTCGTACCAGCCCTCGGGGCAGTTCGGCTTGACGTGCTTTTCCGGGTGAACCGGCGCGCGTGCGCCGTGGCGGAGGTACCCGATGCGAACGGCGCCCTTGCCCTTGTCGCTCTTCTCGCTTTTTCGCGAGTCGTCGTGAGGCCACTCCATGTCGCTCATGACGATCGTGACCTGGGCCATGGCCCCGATCCGCGGACCGTCGTACCCCGCGTCGGAGGTTGCCCCCGCGTCGGTGACCTCGGCGCTGGTGACGTGGACGGAGGCGGAAGCGGCGGGAGCCGAGGCCCCTGCCGAAGGAGCCACCGCGACGGGGGCTTTTTGCGCCGGCTTTTCGTGCGGCTTGTCCGAGCCCGTGCACGCGGCGAGAAGGCCGCCAAAAGCGGACATCACCACGAGACTTTGGCGGGCGGCCCGCTGAATGAAGGAAAAAAGCGACATCTTCGACCTTTGCGCCGTCATTAGTACCGCCCGTGACCCGTGTCGATCCAGTTTCCGGCGGCGCTTTCCGCGAAGGACCGGGAAGTGTTCGGGCATGGGAGCCGTTCCGCATGGGAAAGGGGGCGCGCCCGTGGCGAGACGAGACCAAAGGCGTCGGTCCGGCTTGGGGTGTTCTTCGGGGCGCAGGGCGCTCCGACGATGGGCGTCGTCGAGCAAGCCGAGCGCCACCCGCAATCCTTCGCCAAATCGAGGGTTCTGCCGTAAGAGTGTGTCTGGAATGCGAGCTTTCCGTGGGCATTGAGACACGCTCGAGCGATCCCGATGCAAGGGCGCGAATTCGCTCGGAAATCGGCACGGAGCGTGGCGCCGAACGGCATGGTGCGGCCCCATCGGCTCCAACCGCCCCCCACGCCGGGGATGCGAATGACGGACAGACCCCAACGGGCCCCTCGCGTTTTTGGGACGGGCGACGCGCAAAGATAGCGTTCGTGGCTGCGCTCGTCGGTTCGGTGCTCGTGCATGGGGTTTTCTCTCCGTACACGCTCTTGCCCGACACGGGCGGAGTGACCTTCAAAGACGTCGACGACGAGCTCACCGTGCCCATCGAGCTCATGGCCGTCGAGGTCGCCGAAGCGCCAAAAGAAGAGCCCAAGCCGGCCACGCCGGAGGCGACCGACCCGACGGGCGAGCTAGGCGCCAAGCCCGATGCGGGTCCGAAACGAAAGCCGTGGCCGCAGCGCGATGCGGCCGTGGCCGATGCCAGCGATACCGACGGGTCCTCCGACGTGGTCCTCTCGGATGGAGGGATCGCCGAGACGACCGATGCCGCACCGGACGCCGCGCAGGTGGCTTCGGGCGTGAAAGATGGCGGCGCGCCGAAGATCGGCTTTTCGGGCCTCGTGACGGCCGGCCCCACCAACGTTCGCCTCTTGCTCAACGTGGCGCTCATCCGCCAGCACCCCGTGGGCGCGAAGATGGGCCCTCTCTTGAACGGCATTCCGCAGTGGGCCGACTTCATGAAAGGCACACAAACGATGGTCGATCCGGTGCGGGACACCGACTGGATCCTCATCTACGGCCCGTCGCTCATCCACACCGAAAAGGACGCCATTTTTCTTCACTACAGCCTCCCGGATGCGGTGGTCGATCAGGCCATCGCGACCGCCACGAAGAAGTACGACAAGGGCGGTCCCTTCGACGCGGGTGTTCCGGGTGTTTTGGCATCGCTTGGCCACGCGGACAACTCGGAGCGCGTCTTCCTGCGGGCTCAGCCGCACGAGGCTGCCGTGGTTCCGCCCGCGAAAGCGCATGATTTTGCTCTACTTTTGAGGCAACACTCGGTCGACCCCGGCCTCCGCCCGAACGAGGCCCTTCGCCTCATCGTGCGCGATCCCTACCGCCAAGTGGCGGTGCCCGGGTTGAAGTTCCCCGAGTCGATGACCGAGATCCGGCTCTTCGTTTTGCCGCGCCTCGACGGAGGCGCCGACGTCTTCGCCGAGGGCGAGTGCAAAGGCGAAGAAGAAGCGGCGGATGTCCTCGAGCGAACCAAAGACATGATCGCGCGGCAGAACGCGAGCCTCTTGGTCCGCATTGCGACCCGCGGCCTCTTCAACAACGTGGAGCTCAAACAGGACGGCAAAATCGTCAAGGCACACGTGACGGCGTCGCGCGAGCAAATCGAAGGCCTCTTGCAGGGGGTCGCGGCCCAAATGGGAGTGCAGCTCCCGGTGCCGTCGCAAGGCCCTCAAGTGCCGCCTTCCCCATGAGATCCGGTGAGTGGCCTCGACGAGGTTTGGCTCGCTGGGCGGTCTTCGGACTCTTGGGCTGCGCGCCTCAGGGCCCGCCCATGGCACCGGTGGCCGCTCTCCCAGTCGCCCCAAAAACCGCGCCGATCCAATCGCTCAGGCGCACCGACGCACCCGTGGCACCTCCTAGAGAAGGGCTCGCATCGTGTGGAAAGGCGCGCCTCGACGTATCGTTCCCCGCGCTGCGCGGGTTCCGGCGAGCCGCCTGGATTCGCGCCATCTTGCACACCGAGCCCCGCTTCGCAGAGCTCGAAATACCGAACAGAGTCAATCCCTTCAAGGCGGTCGAGCGTGCGCGTTTCTGTGGGGCGCGCTTGGGCGCTTGGGAGGCGGTCGTCTTTCGCCACACTCTGTCCGACACTGCCGTCGATGGGGCGCTCCGTATCTATGGCGCTCGTGTCGACGGTGGTGGGTCCGTGGACCTCGGAATCGGCGGGGCTCGCGCGACGCGCATTCGGATCGCCACGGACGTGTGGACCGCGGTGCGCCGAGAAAAAAACCGGGACGAGCTCTGGTTCGTGGCCCCGGAAGCGGCCCGCGACTCGCTGACCCTCCACTCGGAGATGGCCGCCTTCGACGTACCCGATGGCGTGGTCGCGGTGGCAGAGCTCGTGCCGCCACGGGACCGAATGCTCTCCCCACCGGACGAGATCGCCGAGCTCTTGTCCCTCCACGTCGAGGTGCGTCTCACTCCCGACGGAGGGGCCAGCATTTTTGGAATGGGCCTGGCCCAGGACGAAGGAACCGCGCGTGCCGTTGCCGATCGGATGAACGAACGAGTCGCGCGTTCGGCCGAGTCGTTCTTCGTGCGCGTCGTCCTCCGAGGGGTCCTTTCCGGCTTTTCGGCCCAAGCCAAGGGCGAGGCCGTCGCGATCGCTCTTCCCGTGTCGGGCCCCCAGCTGGACTCGGTTTTGTCGCTCCTCGGTGCGCACTTGGGAGCCCACTTCGACGCCGATCCCGGAGCCCCGGCGCCACCCCTCGAGCCGACGAATCCGAAGCCATCGCCCCTGAAATAGGCCGAACCACGCGAGGACTTTCCCGGGATGCCCAGTCCGTCGTAGAAGGGCGCATCATGAAGAAGACCTTCGCGCTTTTTGGAGCCCTCGTGGCCCTCTCCATTTCGGCCTGCTCGAAGCCCGTCGAAGAGCCCAAAGAGGACTTCAAGCCCGCCACTCCGAAGCCGCTTCCGCCAGGACCGGAAAAGCTCGAAATCAAAGACGAAACCGTCGGCACCGGTCGCGAGGCGAAGACGGGCGACGAGGTCCGTGTGCACTACACGGGCACCCTCATGGACGGAAAGAAGTTCGACTCGTCGCGGGATCGCAACGAGCCCTTCAAGTTCAAGCTCGGTCAAGGCCAGGTCATCAAGGGCTGGGACCAAGGCGTGGTTGGCATGAAGGTTGGCGGAAAGCGCCAGCTCACCATTCCGTCGGACCTCGGCTACGGCGACACCGGCTCGCCCCCGAACATCCCGCCGAAGGCTGGCCTCAAGTTCGACGTCGAGCTCGTCGAGGTCGTGGACGAAGGCGGAGCCGACGGCGGTGCCAAGGCCGACGGAGGCGCCAAGAGCGACGCGGGCGCAAAGAACCCGAAAGACGCGGGCGCCCCGAAAAAGTAGCCGCTTGGGCGATTCTTCAGCGTGGGCCCGAGGCGAACGCCTCGGGCACGGCGTCCTTCCAGGCCGATAGGATGTGCTCGACGATGACGTCTACTTTGTGGCCGTCTTTGGCGCGCGCAAAAATGACGGGCCCACCTTGGCGCATGCGGTCCGCGTCAGAGCGCATGACCTCGAGGCTGGCGCCGACGTGCGGAGCGAGATCGATCTTGTTCACCACGAGCAGGTCGCTTTGCGTGATGCCCGGGCCGCCCTTGCGCGGCACCTTGTCGCCGCCCGAAACGTCGATGACGTAGATTGTGTAGTCGACGAGCTCGCGGCTGTATTGCGCGGCGAGGTTGTCGCCACCGGACTCGACGAAGAGCAGCTCTGGATGGACCGCCGCCATGAGGCCGAGCAAGGCATCGAGGTTGTGGCTGATATCCTCCCGGATGGCGGCATGTGGGCAGCCTCCGGTCTCCACGGCCGCGATGTGATCCGCGGGTAG
>JAYUKI010000044.1:0-6098 GCA_043764595.1 Myxococcales bacterium
TTCCCAGCGTGGCCAAGCCGAGGGACGCCACGAGGAGCCGGCGGAGAGCTCGGCGCGTGTCCATTCGGTGCATGGCCAGGCCGATGCCGCACATGAACAGCACGAGCGCGGGGCTCGCGTGGGGCTGGTATGCGCCGATGGCGTCTTCCATCGAGAAAAGAAACGCGGCGCGGTCGATGCGTGGCGGGCCGAGGTAGAGACAGCGCCCGTCCCAAAGGAGGTCGTAGGCGTCCGACAGGCCGCGGCTGCCGAGGGCGAGCGCGAAGAGGCCAACCGTTGCGCCCGCACCGAGTACGAACGCTCCTACGCGGGGCGCCCGTGGACCGCGCGCGAGCACCGCGGCGAGCACGATCGGAGCGAGCACCCACGCCGTGGGCCGCACGAGAACGCCGAACGCCGTGAGGACACCGGCCGCGAGGAGCCACGACGTTCGCGAGCTTCGGGAGAGCGCGAGGGCGCCGACGATGGCCACGGCCACGAACGTTCCACCGCGAGCCGAGTCCCAGTAGTCGAAGTACCCGTGCGCAAAGAGGCTTGCTGCAAGGGCTGCCGCTCCACGCGCTGGGACCTTCCGACGTTCGCCTTCTCCCATCACCACGTACGGGGCAAGAATCCCCGTGACGAGGACGGCGAGAAGCGAGAGGAGGCGAAGCGGAACGGCGCTTCCATGGCCGACGACGGCGCAAATGCCGCTGAGCAAGACGAGCCCTGGACCCTCTTGCACGAAGGAGCCCGAGTACGGCGCCGTGCCATGCAGGAGCCACTCTCGCCCCGCATAGGCGACGGCCGCGTGCTCGCGCCCGAACGGAAACGTGACATGCACGAGGCCGATGGCTGCCGCCAGTGCGACGAGCGCCGCATCGAGCTTTCGGGTCGTGCTCACCATGGCATCTCTTCGGGAAACTTCAGGACCGGGCCCCGCTCGAGAATCGAGAAGACCGCCACGTTGGTGCGTCTCACGTAGCCCATGGACTCGTAGGTTTTTGCGGCATCGATTCCGGTGTCGAGGTGACTGAATGCCACGACCCAGCGCGGCGGGCTCGCCTTGAAAAAGGCGTAGTCCTCGATCGCGTTCACTCCGGTCAAGGTCGAGAAGCGCTTCTGGGTGATCCAGGTGCTCTCGAAAAAGCGGCCCCCGTACCGAAGACCGCTCTCCATGTAGATGACCGGCTCGAACCCACGCACCACGAGCGTGTCGCCGGGCGACGCGTGGTCTTTCACCCACCGCGCCGTCTCGCGCGAGTCGTAGAACGAGTAGTAGCTCTCGATCGCGAAGCTCTTCGCGAGTGGCTCGTCGTCGCCGGTTTGCGCGAGATGAACGGCGGTTTTTGCCGTGTAGAAGAGCCGCATGCTCTGGCGTCCGCCGGTGACGAGGAGAGCCAGTGCGACGACTGCACCGAGGACCGCGCCTCGGTTGCGGGAGGCGCGCCCGCGATCGAGATCGCCCGCGACCACGACGAGTGTCATGGCCACGAAGCCAACGGTGGAGACCCAGTGGTACGTGAAGAATTTGAGCTGCACGATGACCGAAGCCACCGACGCGAGGAGGCCCACTCCCGCAGCGAGGTATGGCAGCGCTTCTTCTCTCGGACGCGTTCGGAACACGTGCGCGCCGCGAAAAACGAGCACGTTCCCACAGAGGATGAGCAGCGCCTGGAATCCGAAAATGCCGAACAGGACCGCGCGCGATGTTTCCTCGGCCCCGTGCACGTAGCGTCCAGCCAGGAGGTACTGGCGGTTCGTGACGACGAGCGCCTCGTGCATCGGCCCGAGGGCGCCCTTGGCTCCGAAGTAGGCGAAGAGCACCACGACGGGCGCGACGATGCCGACCACCATGGCCACGGAAGCCTTCAGGTAGTCGCTTCGCGATGCCTTGCGGGAGTGCAGTGCGAGGGCGAGCACGAGCGCGTTTCCGATGGCGACGATGGCGACGGTCGGCTTGAAAAGGACGGCCATGGTGGACCACAGGCCGACGAAAAAGCCGGCGCGCATCGAGCGCTCCGAGCGCAACGCCGCACATGCCGCGAGCACCGAGAACATGCTGCAGAACGACTCGCACTGCGCCGTGCTCCAGAAGTCGAACGGCAAATAGTAAACGACACTGACCAACGCGAGTGCGAGCCCAATCCGTCCCGGCCGTGGTCCTTCGCGGACAGGAGTGCTTGCGTAGGCGCACGCAATCGCCGTGGGGACGACCGCGCCGAAGTAGTCCATGAGTCGGATGGCCGACGGGTGATCGCCGAAGATCCGAAAGGCGCAGAGATACGTGAGGTAGATGCTCGGGGGCTTGATCTCGAAGACCGTCTTGAACGGGACGTTGCCGAGGCCCCATTCCCGCGCCACGTAGGCGAAAGCCGATTGGTCGCGCCCATAGGGGTAGAGGAACGAAAGCGAAGCGACGGCGAGCGAGAAGAGCGCCCCGAACGCGTCACTTATGCCGAGGTTGGGCCTCGCCCAGGACTTTCGGGCGGCACTCGGCCTCGACGCGCTCATGGGTCGAGAGCCTTAGCCGCACGTCACGCAGTGAAGCAAGCGTTGCTTCTCCGCCGTCGCACCGCCTCTGGTCGTCGTGTCGCGCCTCCGTACGAAGTGCTCCTCTTCCTACGCGCGTCGTCGCATCGAGAGCAGCACTCCCGCCGAAGAAAAGCGCACGTCGGACAAGGCGGTCGACTCGAGCCACGCCACGGCGTTCGCGAGGCGGAGCGCCCCGTTCATGGCCGACACGGCACCGCCCGCTTCCGGTTTTTGAGCGCCGTAAAAGGTGTTTTCTTTCCACCAGAACTCGCGCAGCCTCGCGAGCTTCTGGGCGGCAAAGAACGAGGCGTCCATTACGTGGCCGGCGAAATGGTACGCGTACTTCACCGTTTCGGCCGAAAAATCCCGGTCGGTGAGCGCGCGAAGGGCATCGTGCGAGAAGGCTTGGATGTGGTCTTTGGTCTCGGCGTAGACGCCCTTGCCGAGCGCTCCGCGGAAGACGGCGTACGCCGAGATCGGCTGACCCTCGATCGGCACGAACGCGAGAAGGCGGCCCTCCGGACGGAGAATGCGCGCGACCTCGGCGAGCATGCCGGCGGGATCCGGCACGTGCTCGAGCACGTCGAAGAGCACCACGGCGTCGAATGAGGCGTCCGCGTAGGGAAGCGTCGCGCCTACTACCTTCGTGAAGTCGAACACGTCCGGCGTGCGCTGGGGCACGCGGATGTCGCAACCGGAGAGCGTGAGCTTCGGGCGCATGCGCGAGAGCGTGCGAAGGAGCTTTCCTTCGCCGCAGCCGACCTCGACGAGCGTGCCCACCGAGGGGGCGTGGTCGACGAGGAACTTCGCTTTGAGGCCGGGCAGGGAGCGCTCGCGCGGGTCTACCGCCTCGTCGCCCCAGCGCACGTCCTCGTGGGCGGTGGGGGCGCTCATCAGTCGAACCTGTGGCGGAAGATCGCGAAGTACGACGGGAACGAATCGCGCAAAAAGCTAATCTTTTTGCCCTCTTCGAAGCTCCTGGCGACGTAGTTCACCGGCACTTCGAGCGGCGCGTTTCCGTTCTTCGTGAGCTTGCACACGAGCTCGATGTCGAGCTCGAAGCCGTCGCTCACGAGCTCGACGCCGTCGAGGCACTCGGTGCGGAAGACCTTGAACATCGTGTTGATGTCGGTCGCTTTCTGTTGGTAGAGCGCGTTGAAGGTGCCCGCGAAGAGGAGCTGCGCCGCGTTCAGCACGAACTCCTTCGCTTTGCCGGTGGCGAACTTTCGCACCTTCCAGTCGTCGATGCCGAGGCTGCGCGAGCCGAGCACGAAGTTCGTGCGGCGCTGGAGGATGGGCTCGACCAAGGCGTCGTAGTCGTCGATGTCGTATTCGAAGTCGGCGTCCTGGATGAGGACGATGCTGCCCGTCACGTACGCGAGGCCCGTGCGCACGGCGTGCCCTTTGCCCTTCGGGGTCTCCTCGTAGACCACTCGAACACCAGGGATACTCTCGTAACGCTTGAGGATTTCGCGCGTGCCGTCGGTGCTCTTGCTCTCGACGATGATGAGCTCTTTCTCGATGCGCATGTCCTTCGCGAGCACGGCGTCGAGCACTTGGGCGACCGATGCGGCCTCGTTGTAGACGGGGAACACGATCGAGAGCTTCTCGGGCGGGTCCCCTGCGGGCTTGCGCCGGAACATGGCGACGCGGGCGCCCG
Organism: Myxococcales bacterium; assembly: GCA_043764595.1. Taxonomy (GTDB): domain Bacteria; phylum Myxococcota_A; class Polyangia; order Polyangiales; family Polyangiaceae; genus JAAFHV01. The sequence goes on from JAYUKI010000044.1 coordinate 4,175, forward strand.
CGAAGATGGGCACCGGCACTTGGGCGAGGGGCGTCTTGCGCACGAAACGTGCGACCTTGGACTGCGGAGCGACGCGCAAGGCGGCGTAGGAGAGCGTGTGCGTGGTGGGCAGTGGGAACTGGTGCCGAAGCACGTACCCGTGGCGCCCGAGGAGCGCGGTCATCGAGCCGGTCGAGAAAAACGCCGATTTGTAGTCGAAAAACGGCGCCCAGTGCCGTCGCATGACGCGGGCGGGGAGCGAGTCGGCGTTCGTGTACGAGACGGCGAGCCACGTGTTCGGGCCGCAGAGCGCCATGATCTGCTCGAGCGTCGCGCGGGCGTCGCAGGTGGCCTCGAGCAGCTCGCTCAAGATGACGACGTTGACGTCGTGGTCGATCTCCTTCTCGAGGAAGTCGACGCGGGCGAACCGATGGAGCTCGGCGGAGCTTTCGTCCGACACGCGCACGATGCGAAGCCCCGTGCGTCGCGCAATCTCGCAGTCGAGGAACGCGGGGTGCTGCTTGCCGCACAGCACGACCCTCTTCGGGAAGCGCCCTTCGACCCGCTTGAACTCGTTCGCGATGTGCTCGAGGAGGCGCGCGAACGACTCGATGACGAGAGGAAGCTTGGTGTCCTTCGCGGTCTCTTCGAGGTTGAAGAAGTTGGCGCGGTGCTCGGGGACGGGGTTCGTGTAGACCGTTCCGCAGGCGTCGCAGCGCACGAAACGCACGCCTGCCTTGTGGCGGATATAGCTCGTTTGACCGCTGCCACAGCTCGGGCAGTCGATGTAGCGGCTGCGCTCGCGCGAGGCGGCTACGGCCGGAGTGGCCTCGAAGGTGTGCAAACGAGGCGGCGTGCGCGAGGCGGACATGCGAAGCGCTATAGCAAAGGGCCGCGGCAGTGCCTACGAAGCGCTTCCAAAACCGAGCGTTGGACGTGGTCGGCCCTATTCGGCCGGGCGCACGCCGATCGCGAGCTCGCCCTTTCCGACCACGGACGACACCAAGTGACGGACTGGGGAGACGTCGAGGCGGGCCACGGTGCGGAAGATCGTGCCCTTGAGGCCTGGCGCGCTCTGGCCGACGTAGAGGAGCTGCGCGTGGGCGATACGGGACTCGGCGCTGCGAAGGCGCCAGCGGGTCATGGGATCGGCCTTGAGAGGCTCGAGGCCAACCTTGCGGAAGTACGCCTCGATGGTCTTCGGATTGAAGTAATAAAGGTGCCCCTCGGGGACCAAATACGGCCAATTCCTGCCGAGAATGCGGGCATAGAGACCGCGCTCGTTACCTGTAGAATACACAAATATGCCGCCCGGAGCGAGGATGCGCCTCACCTTGGCGAAGAACGCCATTGGGTCGCGCACGTGCTCGACCACCTCGGTGGCGTTGACGACGTCGTAGTGGCCTTCGGGCAACGTGACTTTGTGGAGCTCGCCTTCGTGCACCACGAGGCCCGTCTTTTGGGCTGCGTGACGCGCGCCAAAGTGGGAAAGCTCGAGGCCTTCGACGTTCGTGTAGCCCTCGTCGACGAGGGTTTTCAGAAACGAGCCGGCGCCGCAGCCCACATCGAGGATGCGCACGTGCCGGGAGGGCTTCAACGCGCGAATCTTGGCCACGATGGCGAGGCTCTCGTCGCGGCGCGCGAGGGCTTCTTCGTCGAGACGCAGGTACTTCACCGACGTGTCGAACCCTTCGCCGCGGAAGTAGTCCTCTTCGTAGAGCGCCGCGTTTTCGGCGTCGTCGAGGCGAGGGTTCGTGAAGACCAAGCTGCACGAGGTGCAGCGCACGATCGTGAACGTGTGCGAGGTCAGGTTTCCGCGGCGCTCGGCGAAGAGCTCGAAATCGCGGCCTCCGCAGAGGTTGCAGGTCGTCAGCGTTTCCATCGGAGGAAGACCTTCAGGCCTTTTCGGCGATCAAGAGCAAGTTTAGCCCATAGGGCAGAGGCA
>JAYUKI010000045.1:0-22534 GCA_043764595.1 Myxococcales bacterium
CGCCCGGGTCCTCGCTCGCTGGCTTCCGCGATGTCCGGCGTGTCACCGTTCCCGCGATCCGGATACGCCAAATGCGATGCGTGTGGCGACCACGGAACCTTCACGTCGCGTGCTCAACATCGAGCAGTAGTGTTAGATAGTGCCCTCCCGAAAGCCCAGCCGTGTAGATGTCCCAGGCTGGATCGATCTTGAGACCGGGGTCGACGATGATTTGAGTCTGAACGCCAAGTGCCTCGAGCTCCGAAACGAACCCCGCAGGATTCGGAAAGCGGTCCGGATCGAACGTGAACGTGCGCAGGCCCCGCATGTGCTGGATATCGAGAAAGACCGCATCGAGAGGAATCTTTCGGTCTCGAAACGTCCCGACCAGCCCCTTGATTTGAGCCGCAGAGCAGAAGGGCCTTTCGGCGGGCGAACCCTCACATGGTCCTTCCCAGCGCGATTGGTGGAATCCAAGTGTCCAGGTTGGAGGGGCAGACATTCGCCCAGTCAGATTCGTGTAGCGACGAACCACGTCGCGGATGCTCGGTCCGACGACGAGAACCTGGTCCATCGTCCCTCCGAATGCCATCGTGCGGACTTCATTCGCGACGGTAGAACCGAGATCGAAGCGCATTCTATGCGTGTTGTCCGTGAAGACACCGTATGCCGTTTTGGCCCGCAGCCCGATATAGAAGGGTATCGATTCGTAAAGTGACGTGGCGTCCGGGGCAAAGCCTCCTGCCGCAGTGTCGTACGCATCCGTATTGTAAAGGTCGACGACTTTGCCACGTAGGTCGAGAGTGGCCTTGCTCCGGGTATGGAGTCCGAGTCCATAAAACCGTTCGTTCGGGGGGGAACTGCGCGAAATGCCGATGACATCACGTTCGGTTGATTCGCCTGCGACTCTCGCCCGACCCCGATAGAATCCTCCTTGCGGACCATCATCGACAATCACGGCTCCGGTGGCGACGTCCTTCACCACGATTCGACACGTACCTGGCACAAGCGCCATCTCGATCTCTCGAGTGCACAGCACCGCAGACTCGCCACGGCGCCCCAAGCGGAGGGGCTCGGTTGCCGCAGCTCGTTCGACGGGCACGATGGAGCCCGCCGCACTTTTGCCATAACGCAGTCGCACCAGACCGTCTGCAAGAGGGGTGACGGCCAGCTCGTCGATGGCCCCTTCGCACGACAGAACGAGCGTTCCTTCGTCGCGACGGGCAAGCTTCGGAAGCTCTTCCGCCTCGCCGCATCGTGGGAGTGGTGGTGGAATGGGCGGCGGGGAAACCGGGGAAGTGGCGGTGGCCGAAGGAAGCGGACTAGGCCCTTGTGGGCTTTCGGCAACGTCGGCGCACGCATACGCGGTTGCAAGAAGACCAAGACCTAGAACGAGGCGCACCGGAGTTGCGTGACTCATGACTGAGTTGAGGTAGCATGCACGCCCAGGCTGTCGAGACTTTGTCTCTTGATCTTCAGCCATTCTGAGGGTCGCCGCCCCCGTTCCCGCGTGCCGCAAAGGCTGCCGAGGGGATGGCGGTCCGCGCGCGGGCTCGCGGTGGCTCCTCGAGTCGGGCGACGTTACCGTGGCCGTTCTCCTCGACCCGTCCCGCCGGCCCGACGCGCGCGAGGACGCGGGGCGGAGTGGGTGAGTCGTGACGGAATCGGTTCGGAGATCGTGCGCCCCGTCGATTCGTCTCTGTGCATGCGCCTCGCCTGTTTCCTCGTCGTTTGCTCGTTGTCCGCTGCTTCCGCATGTGGGCAAAGCGGCCCCGAGCACCTCGTCCAGGGCGCGGCCGACATCCAGAGCGGCGGGACGCGCTTCATCGCTGGCTCGCACGACGTCGTCCACAGCGCGTGTATCGAGGCGCTCCGTGGCCTCTCGCTCAATCCCGTGAGCGTCCGTCGACGAGATCGTCTCCGGAAAGCGACCTTACGTCTCCGAGCGTCCACGGTTTAGCCACGGCTACACGCTCCGCCTTAGGGACGTCCCGGGAGGCGTGCAGGTGCAAGCGACGCCGTGGCTCTTCGACTGAGCCGTCGATGTATCCTCGCAACCGGTCTGTGATCGGCGCGACCAGCGGACCGGCTGGAACGGTCTCTTTGTGCAGAACGAGCAGATGGCGGTCTTCCGTAAGGCCGAGGCGCAAAAAGGCGCGCTGCCGGAGCGGCCGGTCCGCCGCTGACCTCCCCGTCATCGCCGACGGGAAGCTCGGCTTGCGAAACCTTCACCGACCGGCACTGTCAGGAAGGTTGCCGAGCAAAAAGGCTGCAGGTCACTTTCGGCGAATTGTTGAAAGTGAGCCCTTGATGCACTCCAAACTGCACCCACATCCTAGGTAGAAACTCAGGGTTTACTGCCCGTTGGCGGGGAGGGTTTGCTCATGTCCAATCGGATTGGCACGCTGGCTTTCGTTGCCAGTTTGGCCGTAGCAGGACCGGCGTGTTTCATCGACCATCCGGTCGTAGAGGACCCGGGCTATGCCCGCGCCCGGCCAACGACCAACGTGGTACGAGGGAATTCACCGTACGCGGTCCGCAACGTGCTTGACGGCGAAGTCATCACGGGACCCAAGGCCGTCACGGAAAAGTTCGTCGGCGTCGACGACGATCGCGGGAGACCGTCCCAAACGTGGGCGCTACTGCCTTTGGGCGGACGCAAGTATCAGCTGCAGGTGAGCGACACCTTGGAGTGCCTCGCCGACCACGGTCAAGGCATCCAAGAAGAGCCATGCAATTCGGCTGTGGCCGACCAGCACTGGCTCGTCGTGCAGTACGCCGACCACCACGAGATCATGTTCCGCGAGAGTACCAGGTGTCTCACCATCGCCGCACGAGGGAAACTCGTAGACGGTGAGTGCCACGGTGAGTCGCACCAACTTTGGGACTTCGTCCCGCGCAGGCGCTAAGGCGTGCGACTTCCCTCAAGGGCAGCCATTACCGCGGTGCTCGACGTGAAGGGGTTCAAAGTCGAGTCGAGTCAAACGACAAGGCTGCGCCGACTCTGCTGGGCGGTCAATCCGCCGCCATGGTCGCGGTAGTACACGTAGCCTTCCTCGATCCGCGCCTGATGCGTGCACGCGCTGCAGCGTCTGGTTGAGCGCGTCCGTCAGCACTCCGTCTCACGGAGGGAGATCGACCGTGAGCTCCGCCTCGGGGCCAACGTTGCCCGCGACGTCCATCGTCGCGATACGGAGCTGCACACGCTCGCGGCGGTGCGGCAACGCCAGAGTGCCGTGCTCACAATCCGCAAGGCGTCGCAAGTCGTGGCGCTTCGGGCAAGGCAACGATCGTCGTGGATGCGGCCCCACTGGCGAACGTTGCGTTCACACGCAGTGCCACGAAGGGGGACTCGGCATCGACGGGCACGTCCACCTCGAGCACCACGTACGGCCCTTCGAGCGCGAGCCCGTCGGGGATGGTCACGACGCGTTTGGTCACGACGCGCCTCGGAGGCGTGGCGCCCTGCGCACTGCACCCAATGGCTGCCGTTTGCTTTCTGCACGGCCTTCCAGAGGTCGCGAAGATCCTGAACCTCGCTTCTTTGCGGTGTTGGAGAGCGCTTCGTGCCGGGGCGAGCCGCCTGCCATCCCGTTGCGCGGGGGTTCATCCGAGGGCGATTCGAGCTGGAGGTTGGTGCGTTCCGCGCCTAGCCTCGGCGGGATGAGCAACTCCGATCGCACGCCCGAGCCTCCCGGGGACGAGCGGGGACACGACGCCGAGCTCGAGCGCCTCGTGCAGGCTGGGGCCAACCTACGCCGCGGAGAGGCTTCGTCGGTCGAGCGAGATGCGTACCTGGCTCTGCGGCATTCGATTGGTCGATACCGCGGCTCGACCATGAAGCGAGTCGCGGTCGTCAGCGCGACCCTCGTCGTCGCGCTCGCGTGGGCCCTCTATGTGACCCTCGTGCCGAACCCGTTCGGCGAGTCGGCTGCGCTCAACATCCCGATGTGGGTGACCCTCGCGGCCGCCATCGTAGCCATCGCCGTCCCGCCCTACGCCTCCAAAAAAGAGATCGCGGCGGAGGAGCAGTGGGTCGCGTCTCACCCGTTCCGGTTGGAAGGCTACTTCGCCGCCATTTCGAGGCCGGCACGTCGCTCCCCCACGATCGAGTTCGAGCTCCTCTTTCGCAGTGACCGCGTTCCTGCCGAGGACATGCTCGTGAACCTGCTCTCCACGGTCACCCGCGACGCAAAGGTGGTTCGGCTGAACGGCAACTGCGCGGAGCTGAGAGAATGGGTATTCACGCGGAAGGGCGTAACGTCGATCTCCGTCGTGCCGGCGAGGGTCCACGACATGGTCGACAAGGTGTTCGCGCCGCTCCACCGGAGCTACCCAATCGAGCGAGTATCGGTCAAGGTCGCACATTGAAGCAAAGAACGCGACTCACCTGCGTCGCGCGGCTCGTGTCGGCCGAGAGGCGTGCGACTTCCCTCAAGGGCAATGATTTTGCGTATTCCCCGGAGTGCAGAATTGGGCGCCCGTTCCGAACGAGAGGGTCGCTTTGCACCACCCCGCGGGCGCGTCGTTCGCCGGGCCGTCCTCGCAGAGACTTTCACCTGCATCGAGGCTCCCTTGTCGAAGGGGAAGGCCGTCGTGAACACCACCTTGTCGATCACCGTTCCTCCGCGCGTGAGGACTTGAAGCTGCAGGGGGCGCACTTGAAAGCGGGGCCGCTCACCGACCGGCGCCTCGGCCAGCGAGGCGATGAATTTGGGAATCCAAGGAAGACTCCAGTCGGACCGACGTAGGACCAGACAGAATCTCAGGAGGTCCCATGCTTACGTCACCGCGCAGTCTTCTTTCGCTAACCACCGTTGCCGTCGTTTTTGCGCTCGGAGCCGCGTCCGTCGCCTGTTCTGGCGCAAACGATGTCGGCGTTGGCGAGCCGACTGCAGCGAAGGAGTCGGGGCTTCCCTGCTGCCACGGCGGCTACATCTACAAGTGCGCCAGCGATTCTGCTCTCAACGCCTGCAGCGACTCGAGCCGCGACGAGACCACCGACTGCACCAAGACGACCACGACCTGTGGTGGCAGTGGTACGACGCCCACACCGACCACGAGCGCGACCACTCCGCCTCCACCCCCAGGCCCGGGCCTCCCCCCGAAGCCGAAGCAGGCCGTGGGCGAGAAGTGTGCCCTCGATGGCGATTGTGCGGACAACCTCTGCCTCGTCTTCGGCACGGGAACCACCGGGTTCTGCTCGAAGACCTGTGCCACGGCTGGCAACTGCCCGAACAAGTACCGCTGTGAGCTCGCGGAAAAGCTTGGGTCGAAAGTCTGCGTTCCCATGGGCGAAAAACGGATTGGCGAGACGTGCACGTACAGCCTCGACTGCGAGAGCAATCTCTGTTTGACCGTTGGGACTGCGACTCTCGGCTACTGCACCGGGCAGTGCACAATCCCCGCGGAGTGCCCCGCAACATGGAATTGCAGCGCCGTCGGTGGTGCTTCCGGCAAGTTCTGTCAGCGGCCTTGAGCTGGCGTCGAAGCCCGCCCTGCGGATGACTATCCGTCGTCGGCGCTCCTAGCTCAGCTTGCTAACCGTGCGAAATCCTCGATTCGTCATCATGTTTGTCGCTCTAGGACGACATCGGAGACGGTCTGCTCGTCCTCCGCGTCGCCCTCTTCGAGAAGTCCGTGACGACGAGCTCAGGACGTTCTCGGGCGTGAGGCCTGGCGGGCGAGAACGTCAGTGGCGCCGCGTGGAGGTGGTGCATCGCGCGAGCTTGCTCAGGCGATCGAGGAGCGGTTCGAGCTCTCGCGTCCAGCGCTCGGGGTCGGCGTACGCGATGCTGCCCGCGCCCGCGGCGTATCCGACGGTGTACCGGTAAGGGATCTTCCGCTCGAAGGCCTCTTCGCGGCGCGCGCCTGGAGGTGACGCCGCGAGGGTAGCGTCGCCTCGAACGCGCGCGACCCAAGCCGCGGCCTCGGCCGCAGGGAGCCGCCCCACACACTCGGTGACGGTGGATTCGGACCCACCGGTAGACATGACGTGCACGATGCTGAACGAGCCGTCGGGGCGGATCTCGAAGTCCGACGACGCCCGCTCGTCGGCATAGTTGTCGTCACGAGCCACGCGCACCACGGGGTAGCTCTGGGACGGTTCGGAGGTCGCGCGGGACATCGGCTGAGCTCCTGAAGCCTCGGGGGATCGCGACGAGGGGGTGCACGCGAGCGTCACGACCAGCGACCACGGAGCGAGGGGCCAGACGATTGCCATTGGCTTACGGTTCATGACGTTTCCGGCAAGAGCATCTCTCGAGTCCGATCGGAGCGCCAGCGGAAGGATCGACGCCACGCTCCTGAAGAGACAGGGCGTAAGCAAATTAAGCCACTATTTGGAGGGGGCCTCGCTCTTCGTCCCATCTTCCTGCGCGCCCCTCTCTCACTGCTGGCACGCCCCCCGAAGACACCCCCAATTGAATGGGCAGTCGCAGTGTGTTTTGCACGTCACGGGCCGATAACAGCAGGCCATGAAATATCCCCCCTTGAGGCTCCCCTCCTGGCAACACGCGTCGGGGCAGTCTTCGTCGTCGTCACAAACGACGACCGACCTGGGCTGGTGAAACTGGCACGCGTCGCGGGACGCCGCGCAGACGTGCTCCTCGGGCTTCGCGTCGCCGCGGAGCCCCTCGCCGCAACACACGGGCTTGGCGCCCTCGCAAACATGATCGCCGCAGCGCACCGAAGGCGAAGCGTCCCGAAAGCTCGGCACGGGACGAGAGCAGGCCGCGTCGACTTCGTCGCTCGCAGCTGCCTGCGGCCCCACCGGCGCCACCGCTCCACTGCACGCGGCGAGCACGAACAGCCCGGTCACGAGCGATCCGAGCAGCACTCCGGTGACCTTTGCGCGACGCCCCATCCGAGGAGTCTAGCGGCCCTTGTCGGCAACGCACACTTCGCTCGATGGGCGCTCATGGTGCGTTTGGCGGTGGCGAGCTCTGCTCGACAAGGTTGCGGGTGCTCGAGCACGACGAAAAGGCGGCTCTCTCACGCCGCGAACGGTCACCGCGCCGCGCGGATGCCGCGGGTGAGCTTGGTCGCTCGTCGGCGCGATTTTTCGGTACGCGCGCGCCTTCGGTCCGCTCGTCCACGCGTGCGGTGCATTGCCCCGGCTCCGCGCTCGGTCTACGAGAGGGGTATGCGAAAGCCCCCGCCCTCGCCGCGACTCTCTTCACCTTCGTCCGCACCCGAGCTCCGCGTGACTCTCGGGCGTCGCGAGCTGCTCTTCGGCGCGCTGGTCCTCGCGCTCCCGCTCCCGCTCGCCGCGTGCAGCAGCGCGACCGTCGAGCCCGCGAAGAGCCCGTTCGCCCATGGCGTCGCGAGTGGCGATCCACTCCCCGACGCGGTCATGCTGTGGACACGCGTGAAGGGTGACGGTGACGCCGCCGTCGAGGTGAAGTGGGAGGTCGCGGAGGACGCTTCCTTCCAAAAAATCACCGCCTCGGGCACGTTCACGACGAACCCGGAGCGCGACTTCACGGTCAAGGTCGACGCGAACGGCCTCGCGCCAGGTCGCACGTATTTCTACCGCTTCAACGCGCTCGGCGCGTCGTCACCGGTGGGCCGCACGCGCACTGCGCCGCAGGGGGCCACGGATCGTCTCCGCTTCGCCGTGGTCTCGTGCTCGAGCCTCGCGCACGGCTATTTCCACGGCTACCGCGAGGTCGCGAAGCAGGCCGACCTCGACTGCGTGCTGCACCTCGGCGACTACATCTACGAATACTCGGCAGGCGACTACGGCGACGTGCGCACCTACGAGCCGGCGAACGAGATCGTGAGCCTCTCGGACTACCGAACACGGCACTCCCAGTACAAGCGCGACCAGAACCTCCAAGACGCGCACCGCCAGCACCCCTTCATCACGGTCTGGGACGATCACGAGATCGCGAACGACGGCTACAAAGACGGCGCCCAGAACCACACCCCCGCCACCGAGGGCGCCTGGGCCGATCGCAAGGCTGCCGCGCAGCGCGCGTACATGGAGTGGATGCCCATTCGGGAGCAAGAGGGCGGTCGCATCTTCCGCAAGCTCGCGTACGGCGACCTTGTCGACTTCGTCATGCTCGACACCCGCTACCACGGCCGCACGCTGCAGCCTGGCGGCGCCATCGGCGCGATTCCCGCCCCCGATCCGAAGCGCACGCTGCTCGGCGACGATCAGGCGGCGTGGATGGAGAGCACGCTCAAGGACTCGAAGGCGCGCTGGAAGCTCCTCGGCCAGCAGGTCATGGTGGGCAACCTGATTCTCAATCCCGGCAAAGAGATCGCCAACCTCGACCAGTGGCACGGCTACCCCGAGTCGCGTACACGCCTCTTGAACTTCTTCCGCGACTCGGGCGTGAAGAACATGGTCGTCCTCACGGGCGACATCCACAGCTCGTGGGCCAACGAGATCGCCTACGATCCGGGCGACAAGGCCGCCTACGATCCCGTCACGGGCCGGGGCTCGCTGGGCGTGGAGTTCGTGACGCCGGGCATCACGTCGCCGGGCATTCCGGACCTCTTTCTCGGCATCCTCGAGGACGCGCGCCCGAAGAACCCCCACGTGAAGTGGGTCGACGGCAGCAAGCGGGGATTCATCATCCTCGACGTTACGAAAGAGCGAGTGCAGGCCGCCTGGTACCACTTCCAAGACATCACGGTCGAAGCCCAGCAGACGCCCACGTTCGCGACGGCGTGGTCGGTGCGCGACGGCGAGACCCGCCTCGTCGCCGACGACGCCGCCGCCCCCTCACGAGAAGGCGCGCCAGCGCTCGCCCCCGCCTGAACGCTCCCGCCTGAACGCTCGGCGCGCCGAGTGCATGCGGTATGCACGTTTAGAACGCACACCGGCCGCGCCTCCACGCGGCCCGTTCGCGTCGCCTCAGCGGCGTGTGGACGACTCGCAGCCAGCAATCGGCGTCGCCTTCACGGTACGCGTCATTCGCGATGGGCTCCGTACTTCGCTGTGAGCGCGCGCGAGCTGGGCCACCTCGCGCCCGCCCTGAACGGGCGCTGAGCGCTCAAGGTGCGTCGCTGGGGCCGTGCGTTCCTGACCACGCTCCTCGAAAGGCGGCGACACCCTCCTCGCGACGTCACTCGGTGGGGCGGAGGCCGATCGTCGTGGACAGCAGCTTCGCTTTGACCTGCGGCATGCGATCGCGGGCGACGGGGACGGAAAAGGAGCCGTCCCCCACGAGGAGCGTCATCTCGCCTTCGTCCCGCCCGATGGCACGCACACGCGCCGTCGCGACGAGCCAGTTGCGGTGTACACGCAAATAGCCTGCGCCGAGCACGGCCTCGAGCGCGGCGAGGGAGAGGTCCACGTCGAGCCGACCGGCGCTCGCATGAACGTACGTGAGGCGACCCTCCGCCTCGAAGGCCCAAGCCTCGCCCGGATCGAGGAACACTAGGGATTTTCCTTTCCGCGCGGCGACGCGGCCCTCCTTCTCTTGCGCGGGCTTCGCGGCCATCGCGCGGGACTCGGCGACGCGTTGGAGGCTCTCTCGCACACGGGCGAGCGAGAATGGCTTCATCAGGTAATCGACGGCACCGAGCTCGAACGCGGAGATCGCGTGCTCACGTGACGCGGTGGTGATGACGAAACGGCCGACCGAGCGCGCGACCTTCGCCGCCTCGACGAACGCGAGACCCGCCGTCGGTCCCCCGGTCGGGCCGACCAGGTTCACGTCGACGAACGCGACGTCGACGGGGGTATCGACGAGCGCCTCCATCGCGAGATCGACGGAGGGCACCGCCGCGTACACACGCGAAAGCTTGGTCGCCTCCACGAGCTCCACCAGGTAGCTGCGCGCCGGGCGCTCGTCCTCGAGGACCAGCGCGGTCAGCACGAGACACCTCCCGGGAGCGGGAGCGTCACGCGCGCTTTGGTCCACTCCCCGTCGCGCTCGAGAACGAAGGACGCGTTCTCACGGCCCTCTTGCGACTCGAGCTCGAGTCGCCGCGTCACGATCGCGAGCCCTTTTCCGCCGGCGCGCTGGGGACCGGGGCCTCTGCCGTTGTCGCGGACCTCGAACACGAGCGACGCGGCGGTCTTTCGTCCGTAGATGACCACGTGCCCGCCCTCGCCATCGAGGCGTGCCACGCCGTGACCGATCGCGTTCTCGACGAGCGGCTGCAGAAGGAGCGCGGGGATACGCTCGGCGCGCACCTCGGGAGGGACGTCCCACTCGACGTCGAAGAGGCCTGGAAAGCGGGCGCGATGAATGGCCACGTAGCGCTCGAGCCACGCGAGCTCGTCGGCGACCGAGTGCCTATCCCCGAGCGACGTGGCGTCGCGGAGGAGATCGCCGAGGCAACCGAGCAGCTCGCGCGCCTGGTTCTGGTCCTCCGTCACGAGGCCGGCGATCGCGTTCATCGTATTCAGGAGAAAGTGCGGCTCGAGGTGGGCCTTGAGGCGCAAGAGCTCCGCTTCGCGCCGAAGGCCCTCCATCTCCCTTCCCCGTGCTTCGTGCATACGAAGGAGGGCGGGCAGCTTGATGAGGCCGGCCCACGCCGCGATCATCGGGAACGAGTCGGCCACCCCGGTGACGACTTGATAGAGCGCGGTGCGTGGCTCCGTCGGATCGAGGACGGTGAACCATGAGCTCCACCGCTGCGCGAGGGCGATGACGAGGTAACCGAGCACCATCACCGGCACCGTCGCAAAAAGGCTTACGGCCCCGGCTCGCCGCAACGACAGCCCACGACGGAGACCGTCGCGGAACACGAAGACCATCGCCGCCATCGCGCACGCGGTGACCAGACCAAACGCGAGCATCGTGCTCGCGAAGTAGAGCGAAGTGCAGACACCGAAGACCAAGCGCGCCGCCATCGGCGACACGAACGCGAAGAGCATTGCAAAGTAGCCGATGAATGCGTGCTTCCGCATCGACCCGACTGCGTCGTTCAGGGGGGCGGCATCGGCCGAGAGAGGCGGGCTCGCAATCGCGGTCATTCCTAGACTGTCGCGCGTTTCGCAGTCTTTTGCGCCACGCTTCGGACGAGAGGGCGCACTTTTCGGACGAGCCGTGGGCAGGAGGCGCGATGCCCGGTTCGTCGCGGCAAGGCCCGCGCTCGTCGGACTTCGGTCGCGGCGAGAGCAAGCGAGCCCTACGAAACGGGTATGCCCCGAAACGTGATCGTCCTCACGGGCCTCGCCCTCGCGCTCTTCGCATGCACCAAGAGCCCCAGCGCCGGTGGGACTCCAACCAAGCGCAAATCGCCTGCCGTCGTGACGGTCACCGAGGTTCGCGCGCCGAAAGAGCTCTCGTTCTTCGGGACCGTGCTCGCCCCACGCGACGCGGTGTTGTCGTCGACCCGCGGAGGCCGCATCGAGGCGCACCTCGTCGAGGTGGGAGACCACGTGCGGCGCGGTCAGGTGGTCGCGCGCCTCGGCCAGGGTGAGCTCGTGTTCGCGACGCAGATCGCGGCCGCGGGTGCAGCGCAAGCCGAAGCGCGCCTCGGGGAAGCCAAGTCGCCCGAGAGCGCGCCGAGCGTGCTCGTCGCGAAGGCTAGCTTGGAGTCTGCCGAAGACGCGGCGCGACGCGCGGGGAAGCTCCACGCCCAGGGCTCGACGAGCGAACAAGACCTGGTGCGGGTGACGAACGCGGAGAGCGCGGCGCGGGCCGAGTACGGGGTCGCCCTCGCGGCAGCTCGGGCCGATCTCGGTCGCCTCTCCGAGATGCGCGCGGCGGTGGGGCAAGCGACGGCCGCCCTCGGCGACAAGGACATTCGTGTGCCCTTCGACGGCGTCGTGCTCCAGCGTTTCCTCGACGTTGGGCACATGGCGGCGCCGCACGGGCCCCTCGTCCGGATCGTGGATCCGAGCGAGCTTCACGTGCGCTTCGAGGTGCCACAAGCCGACGCCGACAAAGTGGCACTGGGTGCCAAAACAAGGATCATGGTGAACGGCGCGCGCGTGTCCGCGTCGGTCATCCGCGTGACGCCCGGCCTCGTCGGCGACGCGAACACCAAGGTCGTCGACGCGCGCCTCGAGGGCCCGCCGAAGGCGCTCCTCCCGGGGACAAGGGCGACCGTGTGGCTCGCCCTCCCCGAGACCGAGAGCCTCGTCGACATCCCGCTCGCCGCGACCACGTCGAGCGCGGGCGTGTTTCGCGCGTGGATCGTGGAGAACGGGCACCTCTCGGAGCGCCTGCTCGCCGTCGCCAGCTTCGAGGGAGAGAGGCTCCTCGTGCGGCGCGGGCTCCGAGCGGGCGAGGCCCTCGTGACGACCCCGGAGCCCGACTTTCGCATCGACGAAGAGGTGACGCCTTGAGGAAGACGATTGCCACCTTCGTGCTCGCCGCCGCGCTCGTGAACAGCCGAGTCGCGCACGCGGACGACCTGGCCCGAACGCGCCTCGACGAGGGGACCGTGGTCTCGCTCGCCCTCGCGTCGCACCCCACGATCGAAGCTGCGCGGGCGGGCCGAGATGCCGCTCGGTCCGCATCGTCGGCCGCCGACTACGCGCGCATTCCCGATCTTGCCGTATCGGCGCGCTATTCCCGACTAAGCAGCATCCCGGCGCGATTCCGCACGTTCGGAGACGCGGTATTCCCCCAGATTTTGGACAACCTCGGTGTCCGCGCCGAGCTGTCGGTGCCTATCACGGACATCTTCTTCACCCTCGCGGCGACCGCGCGCGCGGCGGGGCACAGGTCGGAAGCCGCCGATCTGGAGCTCACGAGCACGCGCGCACAAATGGCCTACGAGGCGAAGGTCTCCTTCTTTGCCTACACAAGCCGGACGTTCGCCGTCGCCAACGCGACCGAGCTCGTCCGCGTGGCGGAGGGGCAAGTCGAAGAGCAACAGCGGAAAGAAGTGGCAGGTACGGCGGCGCGCAACGACGTGCTCCCCTACGAGACCGCGCTCGACTCCGCGCGAATGGGCCTCGCCGCCGCGAGAGCCGACGCCGGCGCCGCGGAGGCGACGCTCCTTTCCTATGCTCCGAGCCTTCGTGGGCAGTCCTTCACGGTCCCCTCGTTGGACGATCTCGAGCGACCGGTTCGTCCCCCCGCGACGGCGCCGGAAACGCCGGTTCGAATCGCGGCGCTCGAAGCCGAGAAGCGCGCCGCAGAAAGCGCCCACGACGCCACGTCGTTCGCGCGCCTGCCTCGCATCGCCGCGTACGGGATCGCCGATTTGAGCGCGCCGAGCCCGCGCGTGTTCGTGCTCGATCGCCTCACCGCGATCCCAACGTGGGAGCTCGGTATTCGGCTCGAGTGGTCTCTCTCTCAGGCCACGTCCGGCAGCGCGAAGGCCGCGGAGGCACGTTCGCAAGCCGAGGCCCTTACAGCCAAAATTGCCGCCGCGCGAAGGACGTTGCTCGCCGAGAGGGAGGGGGCGCGGGCGGCGCTGAGCGCAGCGGAAGAGCGCATTCGCCTCGCCGAAGGTCGTGTCACGCGGGCCAAGGATCTCGCCCGCGCGCGGAGGGGCGAGCTCGCCGCCGGCACCGCTCTGCCGCTCGCGGTCGTCGTCGCGGAGGCCGACGTCCTGCGCGCCAAGAACGAGCAGGTCGACGCCGCGATCGAGCGCGCCCTCGCGTTGGCCAAGATCGATTTCGTGGACGGCCGTGCCGACACGTTCCGAACAAAGGTGGAAAGATGAAGAGCCTCGTAGAGCTATTTTTGCGCCGTCCGGTGTTCACCTGGGTGCTCGTCCTCGGGCTCGTGGTGCTCGGAGTCACGGGCCTCGGCAAGATGCCAATCGAACGCTTCCCGAACGTCGATTTCGCGTTCGTCTCGGTCACGATCACGGCGCCGGGAATGTCGGCGGAGCAGATCGAGAGCGAGATCGCGCAGAAGGTCGAAGGCGCGCTAGGCACCGTCAGCGGTCTCGATCGCCTCGACGCCATATGCATGGAGGGAGCCGCCGTCGTATCGGCGCAATTTTCCCTCGAGAAGTCGTCGACCGACGCGGCGAACGACGTACGCGACCGGATGGCGCGCCTCGCCGACGAGCTGCCCCCTACCGCGCGCCCAGCGAAGATCGAGACGTTCAACGTGAACGGCACCCCGATCGTGCTGCTCGGCGTGACGAGCGCGTCACCGATGCGGGCGCGTACCTTGCGCGAGCTGACCGAGCTCGCCGACACGTCGCTCCGCCGCGACCTCCAGAGCATTCGCGGCGTCGGCGAGGTCCGAGTCGTCGGAGGCGAGACACGCACCCTCTCGATCGTGCTCGATCCGACCAAGCTCGCCTCGTTCGGTCTCACGCCCCTCGAGGCGCGGCGAGCGCTCGCGGTGGAGAACCTGGAGGCCCCCGGCGGCACGCTCCCGGAGGGCGACACGTCGCTCGGCGTGCGCCTCTCCGCGAAAGCACGGAGCGCCGAGGAGATCGGGGCCGTGGTCGTCGCAAAACGTGGAAACTACCCGGTTCGCATTTCGGACGTGGGGAAGGTCGACGATGTGGGGCTCCCCGCCGATTCGCGCGCGAGCCTATCGGGGAGCCCGGCGGTGATCGTGGCTGTGATGAAGCAACCGGGGGCGAACACGGTCGCGGTGACCGACGAGGTGCGCGCGAGGCTCGCCGCGGTGCAAAAGCGCCTTCCGGACGGGGTCGTCGCGCGTGTGCTCCAAGACAACAGCGAGGACGTTCGTGCGTCCGTCACCGCGGTCGCCGAGCACCTCGTGATCGGCGCGATCCTCGCTGCGGCGGTGGTGTTGCTGTTCCTGCGCAGCCTCCGCGCGACCCTCATCGCGGCGCTCGCGATCCCGACCTCGATCCTCGGAACGTTCGCGGTCGCGCGCGCGCTCGGCCTCACGTTGAACATGCTGTCCCTCCTCGGGCTCACCCTCGCGGTAGGCATCGTCATCGACGACGCGATCGTGGTCCTCGAGAACATCGTACGCGTGATGGAAAAGCGGGGTGTGTCGGCGCGCGAGGCGGCGGGGGAAGCCACCCAGGAGATTGGGCTCGCCGTGCTCGCGACCACCTTGTCGCTCGTCGCGGTGTTCCTCCCCGTCGCGGCGATGGAGGGCATCGTGGGCCGCTACCTCGCCCCGTTCAGTCTCACGATGGCCGCGTCGATCCTCCTCTCGATGGCGGTCGCCTTCACCCTGACGCCCATGCTCTGCAGTCGATGGCTTACGCGCGCACCGGTGCCCTCTGCCGAGGCTCACGGCGGTGACGGCAGGCTCGAGCGGGTTTATGCGCGCGCACTAGGTTGGCTCGTGGCGCGGAAATGGGTCGCCGGGATAGGCATCTTCGTGACGCTCGTATCCATCGTTCCGGTGATGTCGGTCTTGCCGACGACGTTCCTCCCGGTGGAGGATATGGCGCGCTATTCTGTGTTCGTACGGCTGCCGGAGAGCGCGTCGCTCGACAAAACCGCCGAGGTGGCGGAGAGCATCGCGGCCCTCGCGCGCACGTTCCCCGACGTGACGGACACCGCGGTATCCACCCTAAACGCCCGCGACGCCACGGTGACGGTGTTCCTCGGCCGGCGCGGGGTGCAGGAGGCACGAATCCTGGCGACGCGAGAGAAGGCAACGGCCCGTTTCGCCAAAGACGGATACCTCATCATGGTCGGCCCGACCGACGATCTGTCGTTCCCCGGGCCGGACGGCGCGGCGATTCAGTTCGTGCTTCGAGGCGGGAAAGATCTGGACGATCTCACGTCGGTCGCGCAGAACCTTCTCGTGGAGGCAAAGGGGATCCGCGGCACCGTCGACCAGGGCCTCACGAGCGGCGGCGGCCGCCCCGAGCTCTCGATTTCGGTCCATCGCGACGCCGCGAAGCGTCTCGGCGTGTCGCACGCCGACATCGGTGAGACGTTGGCCCTCGCCGACCAGAAAGGCCTCGACATGGGGAGCGTGCGGGATACACGTTCTCGAAACGACGTATCGATTCCGGTGCGCCTGCGGGTGGGGAGCGAAGCGCTCTCGAACGTGGACCTCGTTCGGCAGCTCACGGTTCGCGGCGAGACCGGCGCGCTCGTGCCTTTGGCGGGCCTCGCCACCATTGCCCTGAAGGAGGGCCCAGGCCTCATTCGACGCGTGGGCCGAGAGCGCCAGATTACCCTCTTCATGAACACGGTCCCAGGAACGTCGGACGGCGTGGTGGTGGACACGCTGACGAAGAAGCTCGCGGAGGTGGATCCTTCCGGGCGGGTGCGGGGCGAGGTGCTCGGCAACGCCAAGGAGATGGAGAAGGCCTTCTCGGCATTCCTCGTGGCGATTGGGCTCTCGTTCGTATTCATGTA
Source organism: Myxococcales bacterium (assembly GCA_043764595.1). GTDB lineage: Bacteria > Myxococcota_A > Polyangia > Polyangiales > Polyangiaceae > JAAFHV01. The sequence continues at coordinate 16,169 of JAYUKI010000045.1, forward strand.
TTTGATTTTGGCAGCGCAATTCGAGAGCTGGCTCCACCCGATCACGATTTTGGTCTCGCTTCCGCTGACGGTTCCGTTCGGGCTTTTGTCGCTTCTCCTCGGAGGGCAGACTTTGAATTTGTTCTCGGTCCTAGGGTTCTTGGTGCTCTTCGGGGTGGTGAAGAAGAACGCGATTTTGCAGGTCGATCGTGCGATTCAGCTAAGGAAAGAGGGCCACTCCGCCGAGCGCGCGATCCTCGAGGCTTGCCGCGACCGACTCCGTCCCATTCTGATGACGACGCTCGCGTTCGTCGCCGGCATGATTCCACTCGTGGTCTCGTCCGGAGCCGGAGCGGCGACGAACCGAGCGATCGCGGTGGGCATCCTAGGGGGTCAATCGCTTTCTCTCGCGCTCACGTTGTTGGCGACGCCGATCGTCTATCTCTGGCTCGACCGAAGCGGTCGGAAGCACGCGGTCGAAGAGCGCTCGACGGTGCTGGACAAGGTGCCTGACGAGGTGCCTGACGCCGCGTGATGGCGCACACCTGGCCCAGAGCGAAGCCGGGGGGGTTGTCGTAACCCAAACGCCTACGGACGAACGCCGCGTCGTTCCCACGTGGCTCGACGGTCAGCCCGATCCAGGGCGGGATCACGTTCAGCGGCTTCTGGCCTGCACGACCTTCTTGGCGAGCGCGAGCTCGAGGCGTTTGGCGAGCACATGGTCCGCTTCGTCCTCCATCTCGCGCATGAGCCGTTCTTCGAGAAATCCCTTGGGATCACGCTCGATCTGCGCGGCGTGCACCCCGGTCGAAACGTGCGTCTTCCAGGACAGAGCGCGGACGCCGGACGGGAGCACGAGCGACACCTCGTAGGACACGTTGAGCCCCGCGACCGACAAGCGCGGCTTGAGGCTCGTGAATACTCGCCCCGACCAATCGACTCGACGCGTGACGACGAGGCGCGCGCGGCCCTGCGATGGCGTGGTCGTGGGGCCAGCGGCCATGGTGACGGCGTCGGTCTCGAGCAGTGGCGCGAGCGCCGCACGGACCATGGTCGCCGAGGCCTCGGCGCGGGAGACAAGCTCTCCCTTGCCGAGCAGCGCGCTCGGGAGTGACTTCTTGCCGTTGTAGGTGATGGTCCGCTGCACCGAGCGTTCGGCCTGTGCGATCCCCGGTCCGACCTCGGAGACGGCCTCGAAGGCAACGATCGTGCGCTCGGAGGAGGGGACGTGGAGACCTGCGATGGCCGCGCGCAGGCCGAGGGGATCGCGCCCGCCGAGCCTCCGTAGCGCACGCTCTCGTTCGCTCGAGACGTGACGAGCGATGGCCGCGTCGCGCTCCGCTTTGCCCTCGACCGGATAGGCATGGGCGTGGGCACGGAGGGCCGCGAGATCGCCCTTGGCGACGGCGCGCACGAGCTCGTCGAGCACGGCTGCGTGACGCGCGGCCGCAATTTCAGGCTCGATTTGGGTGATTGGATACGTCTTGCGAAAGCGCTCGATGGCCTCCACGGTGCGCTCGGCCTTTGCGTCGCGGAGGGCGGCACGCGGCAGATGCGTCGCACGAACCTCGGCGACATGCCCCTTCCCACGGTGGAGATAGGCCTGGTAGGTGGCCACGTCGTCGCGGCGGAGGGCGTCGCGGAAAGCGCTTGCGTCCGTCGCCACTTCGCGACCCACGAAGAGGAGGCCTGCGAGCGGCAGAGCCCACACCAGCGTGAGAGGCACTGGGAACCGCTCGAAGGCCGATGGCTCGAACCGCAGCGCGGCGAGCGGCGCGACGGGCGAGCCGAACCGAGGAAGCTCGAACGGGCTCGCCTCGGCGGACGCGGGCCCTCCCTCGGTCACGTCGCATAGCTCGCGCCTCACGGCGTCGACCTCTCCCTCGGCGAGCGCGAAGGTGTACGTGCGGCCTCCCGCTCGGCAAGTTGCCTTGCTCCCAACGATGTCGCTGGCTTCGAGCTTCGCGAATCGCAGCTCCTCCGAGCGCACCTCGAGGACACCCGATGCGAGCAAGTAGCGACCCATTGCGAGTGGCGTGGCTCTCCTCCGTCGTGCGCGTCGAAGCGCCACCATCACTGCCGCGCCAAGCGAGGTGAGCCACACCGCGTCGACCACGAGCAGCGCGGGAGCGTGTCGAAAGAGCAACGACGACGGATCTCCAAGTCCCGTGAGTCCGAGCACGACGCCGGTCAGGACGACTGCGGCGAAGAGCGCGACCGCGAGCGGCCCGCGGCTGGGGAACGCAGCCTTCGCGAGCAAGGCCGGCCGCGTCTCCCTTCGGAGCACGGCCACCAGGCGATCTTGGACGCGTCGCTCGAGAGAGAAGAAGTCGTGGCGCTCGAACACGGTGGCCTCCGTTCCCCCACCAACGCAGCAAGGCGCGTGCCTTCCGCTGCCATGCGACGATTGCAGGTACGATGCACGTTTCGACCTCAAAGCTGCAAGCGCAGGCCAGCTCGGTGGCACGGGTGGATCGCGCACGAAGGTCCGAGGACCCTTCGGGGCCTTATCGTCCAACGGCCGCTGCAGGTGCGATACGCCGTGAACCTTGGGAGGGTATGGACGACGGGGGCGCTCCAGGCCGTTCGATCCAGTGGGCTTCGCGTACCTCAGCGCGTCGGACGTGGGGTCGTCCTCTCCCCGTGCAGCACAGGTTTCAGCTGAAGCTTGTCGGCGATGGCCCGCTCGCCATGTTCCGGGCGAACAAAGCGGGCGAAGCGAGCGCCATGCGCGGTGCAACCCCTTCCGAAGAGCACCTTTTTGGGTCGATTCGTGCGACTCCTTCGCGCAGCGTCCTCTCTCTCGAAATGCTTCGTCCGTCCGTCATGTGTGCTGTGCCTCTCGCCGTGCTCGCCTTCGGTTGCGCAGGGCCTCCACTTGCACCCCCCGTGCTCCCCGTCGATTGTCCCAGGGCCGCTCCGGTTCCAACGGCTCCGCGTCCCGCATCCGTCGTCGCGGCGTGCCAAATCGTAGAGGCGCGCCAAGACGAAGCGTTGGCCCAGCTCGCACGAGTGCATCCGGGAGTCTTTTCCCGCGAGCACGAATCGGACGAGCCCCTGGTCGATGGGACTCTCTTTCGCAGCTGCCAAAGGGGGCACTCGGGGGCCGTGGGCCTTTTGCCAACGGAGGTCGAGCCGAGCGGGGTAGTGACGCTTCGGGCCGTGCTCGTCGACGCTTCCGGGAAAGAGCGAGATTCGAACCCCGTTCGAGTCGCCGAGCCCAAAGACTGGATGGTTCTCGAGGCCGCCAAAGACCTCGTCGTCGTGGTCACTTCGTCGAATGTGTCCGCCTGTCGTGACGACCGCCCTTGCACGAGCAGCGAGGCATTTCCACTTCGGTTCGGAAAGGAAGACGCCATTCTCGCGCCGCTTGCCGAACGTTGGCTCGGAACGAAGGCTCCCATCGTTGGCTCGGACGAAGATGGTCCACTTCCGTGGTGGATGGTCAGCCGCGGAACGGAGCGGAAGGGCGAGCTTGCGACGGTCTGGTTTCGGTGGCCTTCGCTTCGGCTGGGGTCCCATCTCCTCGAAGGGGTAGGAGGGAACGTTGAAGTCGACGAAACCTTTGGAGTGAGACAAAACACTCTGGATTCCGAGTGCCAAGGAACCGCATCGGTGAAGTCCGCGGACTGGCTCTGGAAATCCGCCCAGTGCGCCCGCCTCAAGGGCGCGTCGATGCCCGTCGTGCTCGAGGAGCTGCGTGTTCGGTGCGAAAAGGTGCTGTTCGCCGTCGCCCAAGGAAAGCCGGATTCGGTCGTTGGGGATGACTTGTGTGTCGATCCGGCGGATCGGCCATGGCTTTCCGAAAAGGACGCTCGACAGCACCATCCGCGGCCCGCGGTCCGCATCGCGCCCGAGGTCTCGAGCATCCTGACACGGATCGGGCCCGCCCTGCGTATCGCGAAGCGCGACGTCAAACATTGACGCCGTACTTGAGCCGCCCGTCCCGGCGTCCGCATCATTCCCGCCGGCTCGCTTCGCGCTGGGAAGACCCGCAAGCCCTCTCCAGGACGAAGGCGCCGAGGTGGTCTCTCGCTGGCGGGTTCACGGGCGTGTGACCGCGCGTTCGCGCGCGCCGTTTTGGCTGGGAATTTGCGGGAATTTCGGCGGGCACGGCCCGTGCTTTTCGTTCGCCTCGAGGCGACTTCGCGTCGCCGGGAAGGTTCTTATGCATTCATTCATTCGCCTCGCCGTCGTCGCTCTCTTTGCCTCTTCGCTCTTCGCGTGCTCGAGCGCGCGCATTGTGCATGATACACGCACCGGAGGCACGGTCGCCCTTCGTGGACCCGAGGACGGGGCCCGCGAGAAGGCCGAGGTCCTCATGCGGACGAAGTGTCCCCAGGGGTATTCGATCGTCGAGCAGGGTGAGGTCCCCTATGGACAAACCGCGACCACGACACAGTGGGGACGTGGCCTGCAAACCACCCAGGTCGACAACAAACACGAGTGGCAGATCGTGTTCGTCTGCGCGGGCGTGAAGGAGGCTGGGACCACGCCATTCATCGTCCGTTTCTGAGGCTCGAGCGCGTTGTCCCGGACTCCTCTGGCCACGAGCGCCCCGCGGCGCGCGGAAGGACATTGACGCGCCCGCCAACCTTCGCGAGGGTGACGCGGTGTCCCACGTCGTCATGCAAGCCGCAGAGTTTCCGTCCATCGACCTCGCCCTTCGGTGCGAGAACGAGCTCCGCGCGCTGATCGACGCGTACGTGAAGTTCGAGGCGACCTCGCCCGATCCCTGGGGTGGCAAGACCGTCCCCCCGCCGCTCGCAGCGTTCGGCAAGGCTCATGGCGTCGATTGGCCAAACGAAGAGCGCGCGCGCTTCTTGATCAAGGGCTTGTTCAAAGAGGAGGCAAACGTCCTGCGCGTCGGTCGCATGGTCTTCTTCTGGGCCGGCGGGTTCGATCTCGGCGGCGACACGCTCCGCGCGATCTTGCGAAGCCTCGGCGCGCGCGTCGCCGTCAACGAAGGAGACTGCCAGCTCACGATCCGCCATGACGATCCCACCGCACGGGTCGAGGAGCTCGCCGCGTTCTTGAACGACGAAGACTTCGAAGACCAGTTCACCGTGGGCGACGGCGCTGCATCCGACGCGTACTTCAGCATCACCGTCGTGGGCCCCAACGACACGAAGCACATCGCGTTCGACGATTCAGGGGTTCAAGACTGGGCGTTCGTCACCGTGCTCCCGCAGCTCAGCGACGAAGACCCATCCTCGATGGCCTGAGCGTGCGTTCGAAAGAGCGTGCGACCGAGTGTCGCTTTGCGTGGGCGACTCGCCGTTCTGGTCGAGCACGCTCGTCGAGGCAACACGATGAGCTTCGGCAAGAGCAAGGCCTCGGACCAACCTCCGTTCGCTCTCGAGGATCGAGGCCGCTCTCGCGATGTACGCGAGCGGAAGATCGAGCCTCACCGGCGTGTGGCCGTGAAGGGGAGCGACTTGGCTCCGGGTTGAGCCCCGATCCCAGAGCTAGAGCGACAAACGGGTTGAATCCCTTCGGATTTCGCCGATTTAGCGGCGCCTCGTGTTGTCCCCCGTCGGGGACTTTCAAGGCTCGTCGTTCCTCCTCGGATACAAGATTATCCGTCGTCGTCGCTCCCAGCGATGCTTGCTAAGGTCCCAAAGCCCGGTTGTCGCTCTAGACGTGCTACTCGTTGGCTGTGCCCGACCAGCAGCTTCGTCGCATCCTCGTCATGGGGGCTTCGGGATTCGTGGGAACCGCCCTCCTCCCAGCGCTCATCGAAGGCGGGTACGAGGTCCGCGCCACCACGCGGGATCTCTCGCGCGCGAAGCGCTTGCGAGGCGTCGAGTGGGTTCAATGCGACGTTGGCCGACCGTCGGATGTCGAGCGGGCGCTCTCAGGCATCGACGCAATCTTCTTCCTCGTGCACGCGATGGGCAGCGAGTCGCCGGACTATGCGGAGACCGAGCGTCGTACGGCCCTCGAGCTCCGGGAGGCCGCCGCGCGTGCGGGGGTCAAGCGCATCGTGTACCTCGGTGGCGTCGCCCCCGCCGCCGCGCCTTCCGAACACCTGAAGAGTCGGCTTTTGGTCGGCGAGCTGCTGCGCGCTGGCTCCGTGCCCACCGTCGAGCTGCGCGCCTCCATGATCATCGGCGAAGGGAGCGCGTCGTGGCAGATCGTGCGCGATCTGGCCATGCGGTTGCCCGTCATGCTTCTTCCGTCCTGGACCCGTTCGCGCACCTGTCCGATCGCCCTCGAGGACGTCGTCGTCGCTCTGCTTGGGGCGCTCACCATCCCAGCACCCAAGAGTGCCTGGTACGACATCCCAGGCCCCGAAACCTTGAGCGGCCGCGAAATACTCAGCAAGATCGCCCAGCTTCGCGGGAGGCGGGTTCCCAGCGTGGCGGTCCCGTTCCTCACGGTTTC
>JAYUKI010000046.1:0-6065 GCA_043764595.1 Myxococcales bacterium
ATCTAGGTGTAGCTCAGCCTGGTAGAGTGCTCGGCTTGGGCCCGAGAGACGCGCGTTCGAATCGCGCCACCTGGACGATTTCTGCCGACGTAGCCCAACAGGTAGAGGCGGCACGCTCAGACCGTGTCCAGTGTCCGTTCGAATCGGACCGTCGGTACCCTTCTCATGCGCGACAGCCCGCGTGAGCTCACGATTCTCGAAGGAATCCGCGGCTCGTGCCTCCTTGGCCCCGTCCGGAAGGCCTCGGCGGCACGATCGCCCGCTTTTTCTCGGCCGACGGGCCGCGCTGCGATACCGTTCTGTTCCATGCGAAGCCTCAGAAAGACGGCGGTCCTCCCGACCCTCGCGTTCGTTCTCGCCGTCTCCTTGTCGTCGTTCGCCGATCCGACGCCCTCGCCGCTCGCTCGGGCCCTCGCCCAGGTGGAAGCCTCGGACTACGACGCGGCCGAAAAGGCCCTCGGTGCCATCAAAGGCGCCGACGAGCCCCTGGCCAAGCTCGGTCTCGCCGAGATCGCGTTCGTTCGTGGCCGTTATGAAGAGGCCGAGAAGCTCGCGTCGCAGGCGGGTGGCTCGTCCGCGGCCAAGGCCACCGCCACGCTCCTTCGTGCGCGGGTGATGGAAGCGACCGGAAAGCGCGCGGACGCCATTCGCCTCCTCGAGGCGAACAAGGCACAAGCCGGCGTGGAAGGGCGTCGCATTCGGCTCTTGCTCGGCGAGCTCTTGATCCAAAAGGGGAAGCGCCAAGACGCCGAGCCCGTCCTCATGACCATCGTGTCGGACTACAACTCGAGCGCCATCACGTCGACCGACGCCGAAGGTCTCGCCCAGGTAGGACGCGCGGCGCATCTCATGCGCGTCCCGAAGGACGCGAACACGGCGTACAACGAGAGCGAACGAGCCGACAAAAAGAGGGTCGCCACGCTGCTCGCTCGTGCCGAGCTCTTCCTCGAAAAGTACGATCCCGGTCACGCCGAAGAAGTCCTGCGCGAGGCCCTCGCCCTCTCGCCGAAGCGGCCCGACTTGCTCGTGACGCTGGCGAAGGTGAAGCTCGATCAGACGGTCGACTTCGACGCGGCGGAGAAGCTCGTCAACGAAGCGCTCGCCATCAATCCGAAACACACCGGGGCGTTTGCCGTGCGCGCGGGCGTGGCCCTCCGGGACATGGAAATCGCGACGGCCGAGACGGCCATCAAGGCCGGCCTCGCCATCGATCCGGAAAATACCGAGCTTTTGGCCCTCTACGCGGCGGCGCGCTTTCTTGACGACGATTTGCCCGGCTTCGAGGCGAAGAAGAAAGAAGCGCTCTCCAAGAACCCGGAGTTTTCCGAGTTCTACAGCATCGTGTCCGAGTTCGCCGAGTGGGAGCACCGCTACGACGACATCGTCACGATGATGGGCGAAGCGACGCGCATCGATCCGGAAGACGGGAAGGCGTGGGCGAACCTCGGGCTCACCGCCATGCGCAACGGGGACGAAACGCGCGGGCTCGACGCCATCAAGAAGGCGTGGAGCAAAGACCACTACAACGTTCGGGTCTTCAACACGCTGAACCTCTACGAACAAACGATCCCGACACGCTACGAGACGGCGGATACCGGTCGATTCAAGATTCGGTATCCCAAAGAGGAAAAATCCGTCTTGGAGCGGTACATGCCGCGTCTTGCGGGCGAGGCCTGGGCGAGCATGAAGGCCCGCTATGGTTTTATTCCGAAAAACCCCGTATTTCTCGAGCTCTATGAGGGTAGGCAGCCCTTCAGTATTCGCACGAGCGGCCTCCCGAACATTGGAATCCAAGGCGTTTGCTTCGGGCGGGTGGTCGCAGCCATGAGCCCGAAGAGCGAGCCTTTCAACTGGGGAAACGTGATTTGGCACGAGCTGGGTCACGTGTTCGCGATCCAGCAGTCCAAAAACCACGTTCCGCGGTGGTTCACCGAGGGGCTCTCCGAATACGAGACCATCGCCCGTAGGCCCGAGTGGCAGCGCGAGCTGGATCCCGAGCTTTACCTCTCGATAAAGAAGGGGCGCTTGCCGGGGTCCGTGGCCATGAACCGTGCGTTCACGCACGCCACGAACGGCGCCGACGTGTCCGTTGCGTATTATGCGTCGAGCCAAATGCTCGTCTTCACGGTCGAGTCGTTCGGCATGAGCGGGGTCAAAAAGGCGCTCGAGCTCTGGGGCGCGGGCAAGCGCACTCCACAGGTCATCCAGGAGGCGTTCGGGGTCTCCGCCACCGAGTACGATCAGAAGTTTCGCGCGTGGGCGATGCAGCGCCTCTCGCGTTACGACAAGCAGTACGTGTTCGACGAACGTCCGCCCTCGCTCGAAGAAGCCGAGGCCAAGGTGAAGGCCAAACCGAACGACGCGAGCGCCCACGCGGAGCTCGCTTTCGCGATGACCGTCGCCCACAAGAAGGAGGCCAAAGCGGAGCTCGATACGGCACTCAAGCTCGATCCGAAGAACGCCGACGCGAACTTCTTGGCGGCAAAAGTGGCCGCCAAAGACCCCGCCGAGGTGGAGCGTCGCGCGCGGGTCCTCGTGGACAATGGTCATGACGGCTACGACGCGCGCATGCTGCTCGCCGACGCCGCCGAAGCCAAAAAGGACAAAGCCGCGATGCGTTATGCCTTGGAGAGCGTACACCGGTTCGACTCGAGCCGTCCCGACCCGCTGAAGGGTCTCTTGGAGCTCGCGATCGAGGACAAGCGGGAAGGCGACATCTTGCCGCTCGTTCGCAAGTTCGCCCTCCTCGAGCAACACGACGCGCGCGTTTGGCGCGTCTATACCGAGAAGCTCGTCCAAGCGAAGGCCTGGGACGAGCTCGTCACTGCGGGCGAGGCGGCCATCTTCGTCGATGTTTTGCGCCCCGACGTGCACCTCGACTACGCGCGAGCGCTCCTCGAAACCGGCAATCTCGAGAAAGCCGACTTCGAAATCGAGAGTGCCCGACTCACGAAGCCTGCCCCGAAAGGAATGGCCTTGGTGGAGCTCTCTACCGCGCGCCTTCGCCTGGCCCAGGGAAAGAAGGACCTGGCCAAGAAGGCCCTCGCCGAAGCGCAAAAGCTCGATCCGGAAAATGCCGACATCAAGGCGTTCGAGATCAAATAAGGACGAATCTCATGGCCGGCTATCCCCCTCAGAACCAGCGCCCCGGTTACCAGCAACAAGGGTATCCCCAACAAGGATATCCCCAGCAAGGACATCCTCAGCAGCAAGGGCAATACCCGCAACAGCCCCCGAAAAAGCACGACCCCGAGCGCGGACGTAAGGTCACGGGCATCGTCCTCTACGTTCTTGGAATGCTCATTGGCGGGTTCTTGCTGTTCGCCATGTTCCTGATCCCGCCCTTGTTCTCCAAAGATCCGGGCATGGAATACTACGCGATGGGCGTGGGGGCCGTTCTTGCGTTGCCACCGCTCGCCCTCTACTTGTGGGTTCCTTGGATCGTGGACCGGTTCGATCCCGAGCCCCTATGGTCCCTCACGATGTGCCTTTTGTGGGGCGGCGTGGCGGCCTGCGGCTTCTCTGCCTTGATCAACACGATGGTCGGTGGAGTAGCCGCCGGCATTGGAGGTCCCGAGTTCGGCGACGTGATTGGCGCGTGCGTGAGCGCTCCGATCGTCGAAGAGTTTGCCAAAGCGCTGGCCGTATTCGGCGTGTTCTATTTCGCGCGCCGCGAGTTCGACGGCATCGTGGACGGCATCGTTTACGCCACGTTCGCCGCGCTGGGGTTCGCCGCGATCGAGAACATCATCTATTACGGTCGCGCGGCGAAGTCCGAGCTCGCTCTCGGGCACGACGGCGCTCTTGCCGCGACGTTCGTGATTCGTGGGGTGCTCGCCCCTTGGGGACACCCGCTCTACACGTCGATGACCGGCATCGGCTTCGGCATCGCTCGCGAGACCGAAAAAGGCTGGGTCAAGTGGGCCGCGCCCTTCTTCGGATACTGCGGTGCCGTGTTCCTGCACTGCGTGTGGAACACGTCCGCCACGCTGTCCAACATGTTGCCGCTCCTCATGTTGCCCTTGTGGCTTCTCTTCGTGCTCGCGTTCTTCGGTCTGCTTCTCTGGCTCGTCATGCGGAAGGGCAAGATCATCCGCGCAAACCTCGAAGACGAGGTCCTCATGGGAAACCTCACCCCAGAAGAGCTCTTGCTCGTTACTTCGCCCATCGCACGCATGAAGGCCTCCATGTCGTGGGGTGGTGCGCCTGGCAGAAAGTTCGTCGACGCCGCTTGCCGTCTCAGCCTCAGCAAATGGCACGCAGGACGCGCGTCGCGTGCCCGCAAGGCGACCATCAGTGCCGACTTCGTGGTTCCTCTTCGCCAGGACCTCCACAAGCTGCGCGCGGAGATGTCGCAGGCGCTTCGGCGTCAGCTTCCTCAGCCCCAGGCCTGGTCCCCCAACCAGGGCCCCTTCCGTAGACCGTGAGCACCGGCTTGGCCCGCCGTATTTGGCGGTGGGCCAATGGAAGCGTCCGATCGCGGTTCGGTTTTCCGGAGGTCAGCGCGTGGAGATGGCCGTGGCGGAAACGGACCACGAGCCTTCTTTGGCGATCTTGGCGATTGCGAAGTGGAACGTGTGCGGTCCAGCCGCGCCATTCGTCGGCACGTATTCGGCCGGCGGCGTGACCGAGCCCGGGCACCAATTCGCGCGAGAGGCTCTCACGCTGGCTTGGGCGCCACACGGGTTTTCTTCGCAGTAGTCGAGATCGAGGCCATTGCCCGTGTAGTGCTTCACCGTGCAGAGCAAACGGCAGTCTTTTCGCCAGAAAGTGACCTTTTGTTTGGTCTCGGCGTCGAAGCCGAGCTCCTGCTCACGCTGACAGAACTCGTCCGCGGGTTGCCTGCATTCTGCACCCTCTTCGATCTGTCCGCCGTGGCCGGTGGCGCGGTAGACGACTCTGGTCGAGGTGGCGCCCTCCGGAATTTGGAAGGGCAGAGCCTTGGTGCTGCTGTCGGCCTTCACGCTTCCGTAGAAGAGGGGAGCAATCGCGAGGACCTCGCGTGGCGCCGGACCGGCCGTCTTCTCGATCTTGGCCGATACGTACCAGCTTCCGTTCGAGCCGGAGACCTTGCCGGCGGAGTCCGAGTACGTGGTGATGCGGATCACGAGGTCCCGTGTGCCCTCGAGCCCGTTCCAGAGATCGGTCACGTCTTCTTCGATGTGGAGTGGACCACCGAACGGAGTGATCGCGCGCACGAGCTCCAGGCCAGGGGCATCGGGCTTCGATGGATCCACGAGGGAAGTCTCGAAGTTTCGATCGAACGCGTCGCACGACGCCGGCCAGTTTTGACCCTTCGGCGGCGGATCGTCTTTTCATTTGTCGAAGGGAAAACACGGGGACTCGAGGTCCACCACGAGCGTCACCTTCTGGAACGTCCCAGTAAGGTCGAGCTTGCCACTCGCTTTTTGGAAGTCGGGTTTGGACGAATCGCTGCCGATTCGCGCGCGGTCGAGCGGAACGTCCACCGTCTTCGTGCCGACGGCCGGTCCGGCTTCTACGGTGGGGACGGGAGCAGCGTCTTCGGCGACGACTTGCGTAGTAGTGGAGCCGCACGCGGCTGCGCCGACGAAGGCGCACCACACAGACGACGCCGCGAAGAACGATACGGGTTTCCGCATACCGAAGAACCTACCTGACGGGGTGAAACGTGCGAGCAGAAACTCGTGCCTCGATTCCGTTGAGTGGATGGGTATTCGCGGCCGCCTCATCCTGCCTCGCGTCGTTGCTCGTCGGTTTCATACAAGAGTATGCGCTCTCCTCGCGCCTTGCGATCCAGGCGATCCGACCACGCCTACCCACCCACTCAACGGAATCGAGGCACGAGCAATCAGCGAAAGACGAGTACCCAGATGTCGTACACGGCATGGGTCCACACGGCCGCAGCGAATCCACGGGTTGCGTAAACGAACGTGAGGGCTAGCCCGAGCAGGAGACGGAAGACGAACGAGGTCATCTTGAAGGGATCCCCGAGCGCACCGACGTAGTGAAAGCCGCTGAAGACCACGGCCGACACCACGCTCCATGCGACCATGATGCCCACCGATTTCATCGAGAACGAGGCC
>JAYUKI010000047.1:0-22514 GCA_043764595.1 Myxococcales bacterium
CAGGTTCGCAAAAGCGGTGGTCGCGGTAGCCCGAGGATTCGGGAAGATGGGGCGCGAGCGCGCTCGAGCAGGCGAGGTGACGCCCCAACAGGCCGAAACTCTCCAGCTCATCGCGCAGCGGGGCGCCGTGTCGACATCGACGTTGGCCACGCTGCTCGGCATCGACCCTTCGACGGCGAGCCGTAACCTCACGGGTCTCGAGAAGCACGGGTACATTTCCCGGAAGAAGGGCGCGAGCGACGGACGGCAGACCGACGTCCGTCTCACCCCCAAAGGGAAGCGCGCCGCCGACGCCGTGATCGCCGATTCCCTCAAGGCTCTCGGCGCCCTCGTCGAAAAGCTGCCACGGGCCGACCGAGCACGCGTCATCGAAGCGCTCGAAGTGCTCGCGAAGGTTCTCGACGCCGAGTAGCTCGACCTTCTCCACCCGAAAGGCTCCACCTGAAAGGCGCGAGGGGCAATGCCCTACGCGCCTTCTGTTCGTCTGCTTCTTGCGGCTCGTCGAGACGCACCGCGGCCGCACCGAGACCGGATGGGCAAGTTGCGATAGCGTCGCGCGCTCGAAGCTCGTCGGCGTGAATCCTAGAAAGAGCTCGACCTTTCTAGTGGTTACGAGTCTTCTCGTCGTGCAGCGCTCGTCTTTTCTCGAGCGAGGCTCGGAGCGTTCGCGCAGAGTCCGCGTCAGCCACCACCGGGCCCCGCATCGGACGCGACCGTGTCCAACCCGGTCACGCGGGCGAGCTCGGCAAGCGCCATGTTGTAGTCAAGCAGCGCCTGGATGTGCGCGACCCGCGCACCGATGTAGAAACGGGTCGGTTCGATGAGGTAGCGCTCGTCTTTCGTCCCCAGGTCAATCGCATCGCGAACGCTCGTGAGCCACCCCTTGGCCAGGTGCTCATTTCGGGACCACGCTTCTTCACGTACTTTCGCTTCGTTCACCGCGCCGTACGCGGTCTCGACCTCCAGACCAATGCCCCCCAAGGCCAGCCGTTCGTACGCGCGCGCCTCTTCGAGCTGGGACTCCGATTGCACGAGGCGCGCCTGATTCGGCAGGACGTCCAAGTTCCACCGTGCGCCAATGGCCGCGCCCCAGCCGAACCGGTTGAACGGATCGAGCACCCACGCGGTGGTCTGCTGGGTGGCGTTCGGGCCGATGAGGTAGCTCGCGTTCATCCCGAGATAGAAGTCCGGGAAGAAGCGCGCCTGCGCGATGTCGAGCTGGGCACGTCGGGCGGCGACTCCGGCACGTGCAAAGCTCACTTCAGGCCTGAAAACTCGGGCGGCTGTAAGGTACCGAACGACCGGACGAACGGGCACTTCGGGACGCTTCAGTGGTTCGTCGGGGACGTCGAAATTCGCCTGCACTCCCGTGAGGAACCGAAGCGCAGCAAGCGTGATGTCCTCCCCACGGTGAGCATCCCCGGTACGAGCCACGAGCTCGTCCTTGTAGAACTGGAGGCGAAGTCGATCGACCTCGTCGTACCCGCCGTCGCTCTTGGCGAGGTGCTCGTTTATTTTCGTGAGACCCTTGTCGATGCCCTTCAGCGCTTCGTCGGCGATGTAGAGGGCATCTCGGGCAAAAAGAAGGGTAAAGTAGGCCCGCCGAACGTCGACGCGGACTTGCTGGCGAAGCTTCTCCAGATCCCACTCGTTCATGCGGATTTGCGCTTCGGCGGCCTGGATGTAGCCCGTGATCTTGCCGAACGTGTAGAGCGGGATGGCACCGTTCACGGAGAACTGGAAAAAGGGACCGAACGACGTGCTGAAGCTCGGGTTCAGTTGAGCCGAAGGAGTGGCCCCATAGTAGGGCGTGCCGCCGAGCGGCGGAATCGCGCCGATGGTCGCGTTCGCGTTCCATCCTTGGAAATACGGGGCCCACTTGGCTTCGTTGAGCTGCGCATGAACGCTCGCCAAACGAGCCCGAGCTGCCCATAGATTCGGATGGTTCCGGTCGGCAAGCGCGAGGCACTCTGGCAATGTGAAACGCCGAACGGCGCGCTTCACGACGATGGTCGGTTGGGCGTCCCCAGTCGCCGGAGTGTCCTTCTTTTGATCGCCTTTGGCGTCATCCGCGTGGGCTTCGGCCTCGGCGACGAATGCGAGGCCGAGCCCCAGCGCGAAGGCCGAGACGGCACGACGAGCGAAGGCCACGCGTTCCACGGGGTCGTCCATAGCACCAACGGACGACCTTGTGCGACTCGCGGATGCGGCAAGCCCCAATGGTAGCGTGAAGGGCGCGCGTCGCGTCTTTGGCAACCCATCGAGACACGCGAGCCGTGTCATCGAGGAGTGCTACTGCTGATTCGGAGCCCCGCTAGGGGTGCCGCCGTTCGCGCGGGAAAGCAGCACGCTGGACTGCCGAAAGACGGACACCGTTCCCCCTCCCCCTCGCTTGGCGTCGGTAAGGGCCTCGGTCGCGGCCCGAAGAAGCTCGGTGCGCGTCCGTATCTCGCGACCTGGAAACACGGCGACGCCCATCGAGACGCGCACGACGACCGGCTCGCCACGAGCCGTCGAAAATCCACGGGTACCCACGTCGTCGAACACGCGCTCGGCCACGATCATGGCGCCACCAAAGTGCGTCTCGGGCAGAAGGAGGAGGAACTCGTCCGGCCCGTACCGGACCACGACGTCGGCCTCTCGGACCCCAGCGCGAATGCTTCGAGCTACCTCGGCGAGCACCGCATCTCCGAACGCTCGTCCGTGCTCGGCGTTGTGGCGGCGGAGGCCGTCCACGTCGACCAGGACGCACGCGAGGGGCTCTTTCCTTTCTTCGGCGAGCGCGAAGGCGAGAGGAAACCTCTCGTGAAGGTAGCGGTAGCCGTAGACCCCCGTGAGCGGGCACATCAGCGCCACGCGGTCGAGGCTCGCGCGCGCTTCGCGAAAGGCATCGTGCGAGCGCTTGAGACGGAGCATCGCGTCGACCTGTGCAAATAGCTCGGTCTCCTCGAGTGGCTCGTCGATGCACGCATCGGCTCCTGCCAGCACGCCCTCCAAGCGGCCCTCGGGATCGGTCGAAAGCACGGTGAGGACGACCGGCACGAAAGGATCGTCGCCCATGCTCTTCAGTGCGCGACAGAGGCGCTGCCCGTCGGCCACGACGACGTCGATCCCCCCGAGCTCGACACGGGAGAGAACCGCGCTCGGCTCGGCGTACGCTTCGACGGCGTACCCTGCCGACTCGAGGCTCCGTACCAAGGCGCGGCGCGTGGCCGCGTCGGAATCCGAAACGGCTATCCGCGGAGGGTCCGAGCTCATGACGTCTCCTTCTTTTGCTTCGATTTCGCCTTGATCGACGCCTTCCCGGCACGGCCCGTCGGCTGCGCGAGACCCGACAGGCCGGCGAGAGCCAGGACTTTGCGAGCGAGCGTGCTCATCCCTCGAGCACCTTCGGCTTCGGTCGCCTGCATCTTCGAAAAGCGAGCGTAGTCGCCACGGGCCCTGACCAGCGCAAGGCTGCGACGAAACGTCGGCGATGCGTGTGCAAAATACACCCTTATGGTCATTCTTCGGTGGGACAAGAGATGCACCACGATGCCACAGTCCGTCGGACGAAGCTCCTCTGGATCTCCACCCAAGAGCTCGGCGAACCCTCCGGACACGTCCACCGGCGAGAGCTCCCCGTCGAGCATCGGCGGCTCCCACATTCCGCCAAAGCGAAGGTGCGAAGAACGCTCGCCAAGCCAGATTTCTTCACCGTCGACGAGCACGAGGGATGTCTTGCTCTCGGCAAGGGGCTTCTTCTTCGCGGTGGCCACGGGCAGCTCGGCCACACGTCCGTCGGCGTACGATTGGCACGCCCCGACGAGAGGGCATCCCTCGCACCTCGGCTTCTTTGGAGTGCACACGGTCGCACCGAGCTCCATCAGCGCTTGATTCCACGACCCCGGGTCCTCCCTTCGCAGCTCGCGACGCGCGACGGCCCAGAGCTCCGCGACGCCGCGAGGGCTCTTGATGTCGCACTCCAGGGCGAAGAGGCGTGCGAGCACCCGCGCGACGTTTCCGTCCACGAGCTCCACGGGTTCGCCATGCGCAATGCTCGCGACGGCCGACGCGGTGTACGGACCGATTCCAGGAACCGTGAGAAGAGCTTCGCGTGTTCCTGGAAAGCTTCCCCGCCGCGCGATTTCCTTCGCTCCCGCGTGGAGCATCCGGGCACGTCGGTAGTAGCCAAGTCCGCTCCACGCCGCGAGCACCTGGGGCTCTTCGGCTTCCGCAAGGGCTCGCACCGAAGGGAAAAGCTTCAAAAAACGCGCATAGTAGGGGATCACCGTGTCGACGCGCGTTTGCTGGAGCATGACCTCGCTCAGCCAAATGGCGTAGGGGTCGCGCAGACTTCGCCATGGGAGGTCACGTTTTTCGCGGGCGTACCACGAAAGAAGCGCAGTCCCAACGTCCGGATTCGCTTGCGCCGCGGTCGTGCCGTGCGCAGCTTGCGGGCGTCGCGTAGTAGAGGCTCGGGACCGGCTGTCATTCGCCGTCCGGTTCGGCGCTCTCGGAGGAGCTTTCACCATGTCTTCCCGTCTTTCCCGCTCGAACCCTGGTGTCGCCGCCGTGCTCTCGTTTCTGGTCCCTGGAGTCGGGCAGATCTACAACGGAGCCTTCCTTCGCGGCATCTTTTGGCTCATCGTCACTCCGGGCCTCTGGATCGGCTCGGGGGGCACTCTCGGCTGGATTTGCCACATCGTGGCCGCCTTCACCGCGTACCGCTTCGCGTCGAAGCGCACGGGGTGAAGCGCGGAAGCCGCGAGCGTCAGTGCGGAGCGGGCGTCGACGTGTAGGACAGAGTGAAGGGACCTTGGTTGCCGCTCTGGTGGCCATCGACGTGGACGAAGTACGTTCCGGTCTCGAGAGTCGTTTCGAGCTTGGCATGGTGCTCGTCGTTCGAGTCGTTGTTGCAGCCAACCTCGCTGCCACGCGGGCCCGTACTCTGGTCCAAGCACGTCCGACGAATCGCGAGCACGCCATCCCACGTCGGGGTTAGAAGCTCGATCTTCACGCGGCTGCGTTGCGCAACGACGATCTTGTACATCCGGTCCGGGCTCGATTGGCCTTGAACCGGGCCCGCGCACGAGATGGTGAACTTGTCGCCCGCGTTCAAGGTCGTTCCCTGCGTAGGCACGTTCGGTCGAAGCTCGGGCGGGGCCCTGCACGCCGACTCCTGCGGCCCGACTTCGCCCGTGCGTATCTCGAACCGGACCTTGCCGAAGCTCATCGCGTCCTTGGCGTCCACCACGAGGTAATACGTTCCAGGCTGAACGACCTCGTCGAGGGTTGGTCCGCAAGCGATCTGCGCGCTGGCTTCGGTGCAGTTTCGAGCGAGGGCGAAGACGTGCTTGCCCTCCTGCCCCACCATGCGAACGCGAACCCGGGAGCGCTTGGAAATGTCCACGCGGTAGACGAGATCCGGCCCCCCGGGAGCTCCACACTTTGCGACCACGTCGTCGCGCGCGGGGAACGTGTCGCCGTCGACCGTCGTGTTCTGTATGCCCATGATCGGAGCCGCGTCGCCACAAGACTCGCCCGAAGCACCGGAGCCTTGTTCCGGGCCCACTTCGGCGCGAAGCGTGAAGCGGCCCGAGTGCTCGACCGACGTAGCGTCCGCAAACACCGAGTACTGACCTGCCTCGAGGACGCCAACGAAAGCCGCATCCTCGCTTTCCACCGAATCCGACGAGCAGCCCACTTCGGTGTCGGCTTCGGCGCAGCGTTTGCGAACATGCACGACCGGCGAGAAGTCCCCATGCTCGGTCACGCGCACGCGGGACTTCTGCGCGACATCGAGGCGGTAGACGGCATCGTTGCCTTTGGCTTCGTCGCCGCATTTCGCGTGGGCGTGATCGAAGGAGGTCTGCGTCGTCCCGGATACCTGGGCTCCCGCCGCCAAAGGAAGCGCACGTTGGCATGCTTGGGCGAGGGTCGGCACCTCCCTCGAGCCCACGGTGACCTTGAAGTTTCCCTCGGCGTCTTCGTAACCGTCGACGAACACGAAATAGGTTCCCGGGTCGAGGACCTCGTCGATCTTGGACGGACGCATGTTCGAGCCGCGGGACGTGGCCCGACCCTGAATGTCGTCGTTGCAGGCGACCTCGGTGCCGGGATCGGCGCAGTCCTTTCGGATGTAGAGCACGGCATCGAACCGTGGGTCGACCTCGATGCTCACGCGCTGACGGGTGGGCACGTCGAGGCGGTACACGATTTCTTTCGCCGACGAGGTGCCACACGAGCCTTCGAAATTCGCCTCGCCATGAGCCGTATTGCCCATCGTGATCCCGGGTCCGAGCGGACTTGGGGCTTCGCACGTTCCCCCCGCCGACTGGGCGAGCTGGGCAGAGCCCACGACCGCGGGCCCTTTGCGTGTGTCTTGTCCTGACCAGGTGGCGGCGAGGAAGTCGCCGGAGCCCTTGGCCATCTTAATGGAAAGATTATACTTTCCGGCCTCTTCGACGCACACACGCACCACGGCTTCGGTGTCTTGGGTGGTGTCTTTGCCCAAAGATTTCCCGGCCGTATCGGAGAGCTCCACGTCGAGGTTTTCGACTCCGGCTCCGCCCAGAGTGACCACGGTCGTGCACCCCGCCGGAAGGTCGACGACGAGCTTCGAGTCGCGGCCCTCGGCAAGCGAGCCGCGCTGGACGGGGCCTGCCTGGACGAGGCCCATGGCGGAGAGAGTGTTGTGTACGGCCGCGTAGCGAGCCAGGGGACCGCTCTCTCTCGTGGTCCCACAGGCCGAAACGAGACCGAGCGCAAAAGGCCCGAGGAGCACGGAGAGCCCGGCGACTTTCCGAACGAGCGAACGATGTGACACGAGGCCATGGCCCGAAACGGAAGGCGAGATGGGCATCTAGCGGTACGGGTTGTTGGAGATGTCGTCGGGGATCGTGCCGCCCGACGGAGGAACGACCTTCGGCTTGTCAGGGGTCGTGTGGAGCCGCTGCCCTCCCTTGTAGACGGTCGGGACGGGCGCGCGCACCAAGGCGCTTGGCTCCGAGGGCGGACTTGGTGCGTCTTGACCGACCGAGCTCGAGGTTGGCGCGATCGCTAGCGCTGACACGACCGGAGACGCGGTGACCGGCAACTGTGAGGCCGTGGGACTGTTGTTCGGCGTTCCGTTCGCGCCAAGACGCAACACGAGGGCCACCACTCCCCCACCAACGATGCCCGCCGCGAGCATCGAGGGCCACAATGGCCTCCGGCGACGAGGAGGGTCGGCGACGGGCTCGGTGACGGTGGAAATCGACGCAGCCGACACGGAGGCAGGAGGCGCGAACACGGCGCTCGCTTGTGCCGAAGTGATGAGGGGAAGGGACGACGAGCTTGCGGGAGAGCGATCTCGCGGTCCGACGGACTGGGCGGGCAACGATTCGGAGGCACTTGCGATGGTGGCCGTGTCGGCCACCTCGCGTTGGCTTTCGTCACCGCGTCGACCTTCGATGCGTGTCACGGAGTCTGGCTTTTTCGTGACCGCCGAGCGGCTCGGTTCGCTCTGGGCTATCCAGGTGCGTACGGCGGCACGTTGCTCGGTGAGGTCTTGCCCCATGAGAGAGTCGAGGCACGCCGCAACGTCTTTGTGGCTTCCGACCGCTCGGACGGCGCGCGCAGCTTTTTCCAAACCTTCGGCAATCTCGGCGGCCGTCGAAAAGCGCTTGTCCGGGTCGCGCTCGAGCGCCTTCATCACGATCGATTCGATGCCTGCGGGCAAGGTCGGATTGACCGAGCGCAGCTTGGGAATGGGCTCGTTCAGGACGCGCGACAGGGTGTCGGCCTCGCCCTCGCCCTTGAAGAGACGCTTCATCGCGAAGGCCTCCCAGAGAACGATGCCAAGCGCAAAAAGGTCGGCGCGCCTGTCCACGCCCTGCCCTCGTGCCTGCTCCGGTGCCATGTACGCGAGCTTGCCTTTGAGCTGCCCCGTACGCGTGGTGGTCAGCCGCGCGGCGGCACGCGCCACACCGAAATCCGTGAGGCGAGTCGTGCCGTCGATGCCCACGAGAATGTTTTGCGGGGAGACGTCGCGGTGGACGACTCCAAGTGGCTGATCGTGATCGTCCGTGAGCTCGTGCGCAGCGTCGAGACCGGCGAGCGTATCGAGGGCGATGCGAACCGTGACGTCGACGGGGAGCTTCGTTTGCTTCTGGGCGGAGCGCGCAAGGAGGCGCGCCAACGTGTCCCCCTCGATGTACTCCATCACGAGGTAGTAGCCGCGCTTGCTCTCGCCCACCTCGAGGATCGACACGACGTTCGGGTGGTGAATCCGCGCGGCGAGGCGGGCTTCGTCGAGGAACATGTCGACGAACTCTTGCTCACGCTGGAGGTGCGGGTGCAGGCGCTTGATGGCGTAGAGTCGCTGAAAGCCCGCGACCGCACTGAGGCGCGCAAGGTACACCGTCGCCATGCCACCGCTAGCGAGCTCCGCTACGAGCTCGAAACGATCGAGACGTTCACCTTCTCCGTCCGCGGCGAGAAGCTTGGTCAGGGGTCCTCCGAACGCGCGGAACGAACCCGTCCCGTGCCGTAGGAGTAAACCACGGATTGCCTCGAAACGCCGAGAAGTCGTGGGAAAAGACCACGAATAGCCCCGACGCCGAGGGCCCCCTCGCCAAACCCCACAATGGGTACTTTTGGCCGCCTCGATGGCGCCCCATGAAAACGCCTACGTTTTCAGAACTTACCGACCATGCCCACAGTCTGCCACCCCACGGTGAAGGTGGGTAGACCTGGGTTGGCGGGCCGGTGAGCCGTTCCATTCGCGGGCGAGCCACCCCAATCGGTGAGGAAGACTCCGACCACGGTCGTCAACACCGCAAGCCCGCCCGTCACGCCCAGCCCGACGTTCGTGCGAACTTCGCCGGCGATGCCGCTCTTGTAGAGCTCGCAGTCTTCGCCTTGCCCCGCGCAGCCTTCACGAACGGCGTCCTTTCCGGGTGAGCTCACCGCGGCCACCCCCGAGATCGCCGTGGCCGCACCTGCCGCGAGCGTCAAGCCGACGCCAACGAAGAAGATGGCCGGTGGAAGCCCTTCGGAGCGGCGGACGACCACTGCCTTCGAGGTAGGCTCGGGCTCGGCAACGACCGCGGGTTTCGTTCCGGGCTTCGGAATCGGCGGAGCGTCGATGGAGAGGTCCTCGCGCGCTCCGGCCTTGCCGTCGACGTTGCGTGGAACGACACGGCCCTTCGAAAACGAGAACGAGAGCGCGTGGGGACCGGGTTCGAGAAAGAGCGAAAATGCCTTGGCTTCTTCGAGCGAAACCATCTTTCCGTCTGCGCTCACCAGGCATTCGGTCGAGCACGTGGCACGAACCTCGTGGAGCTTGGTTACGGCCTCGGCCAGCACTTCTTCCGCGAGGTCGCGCGTCTGAGCATCGGCCGCGTAGCGCCTTCGTGCGAGCTCGGCCAACGTGGCCGCTCGCGCGAGCTGTTTCGCCTTTTGGCGCGAGCGAATGGCGTTTCGCAAGACCTGCGAGCGTGGAGCGTCACGAAAGGCGTTTTCGAAGTGGAGCGCCGCGGCCTCGAACTGATCGGCCAAAAAAGCGCGCCGTCCGGCGTCGTACTCTTCCTCGGCCGCACGCAGGCGATCGGGCGTGACGATCGGCTCGTCCGCTCGGCACGGGGAAGCGATGGCGAGCGCTACGAGCACGACGGCACCTGCCAGAGCACGGCCGTGGGCGTTCGACGATCTTGGCCGCATGCCACAAGGGTGACGGATGGGGTCCCCATCCGTCAATCTCCGATGGGTCACGCCATCTCGAGGAAGAGGCGGTCGGGGTTCTCGAGATACCCGATGATGTCGTAGGCAAACGCGGCGCCGACGTGGCCGTCGACGATGCGGTGGTCGAACGAAAGCGAGAGCAACATGACGTGCCCAATGACGATTTGGCCGTCACGAACAATGGGTCGCTCTTTCATCTGATGAATCCCGAGGATGCCGACCTCCGGGAAGTTGATGATCGGCGTGGCGAACAGACCGCCCTGAGCGCCGAGCGAAGTGATGGTGAACGTGGACCCGGAGAGGTCTTCGGCCTTCGACTTGCCGGCTTTCGCATCGGAGCCAAGGCGGTCAATCTCCTTCGCGATTTCGAGCAGGCTCTTGCGATCGGCGTTCCGGACGACCGGGACCATGAGCCCTGCATCGGTCGAGGCTGCGATGCCGACGTTGTAGACCTTTCGGTACACGAGCTCGTTCGTGGATTCGTCGAGCGCGGCGTTCAACACCGGGTGCTTCTTCAGGGCGCACACCACGGCCTTCACGAAGAACGGGAGGAACGTGAGCTTGACCCCAGCCTTTGCAGCGTCGGGTTTCAGACGCTCGCGCAGGGCACGAAGCGGTGTGACCTCGCACTCTTCGACGAACGTGAAGTGAGCCGCCGTGTGGACCGACTGCGCCATTTTCTGCGCGATTTTGCGGCGCATTCCGGCAAATGGAACGCGCTCTTCGGTCGATTGGGACGAGTCCCCGAGCGGCGCGATCTTCACGAGCGGCTTGTCGGCAGCCGGCTCACGTGCGGCCACTGGAGCGACACGAACCGGCTCGGCGGCCTTCTCCGTGAGGGGTGCTCCAGAGCCACGGCGGGCGAACGCTTCCACGTCGGACTTCGTCACGCGACCTTGCGGTCCCGTCGGCGGCACGTGAGTCAGGTCAATCGAGAGCTCTCGTGCCGTCTTTCGTGTGGCTGGCGTCGCGAGTGGCTTCGCATTGAAATACGCGGGCGCCACGTTTGCCGAAGGCGCAAGCGTCTTCGCGATGCCCATGCCAGGAAGCGACTCTCGAATGTCTCCGACGGCCGTCGCCGCAGGTCCTTCGTCCTTGGGCTTCGGGGCGCCGTTCGCCGCAGCATGCGCGTCGGGTGCGGGTGCGGCTGCAGGTGCGCCGGCAGACGCGCCGCCCAACTCGAACACCACGAGCACGGAGTGAACTTGGACCACGGTGCCGATGCTTCCGTGCGTCTCGACGATGAGGCCCGCCTTCGGCGACGTGATCGTCACCGTCGCTTTGTCCGTCATGACCTCGACCATTGGGGCGTCCTCTTTCAGAACGTCGCCCGGCTTGCACAGCCACGCGACGATTTCGCCCTCGGTCACTCCCTCGCCGATATCCGGAAGCTTGAATTCCCAGCGTACCATTTTGCAGTCCCTTAGTAGTTCGCCGTCGCCACGACCGCAGGAAGAATGCGGTGCGCGAGTGGGAGGTAGTCCATTTCGAGCGTGTACGGGAACGGCGTGTCGAAGCCGGTCACACGGCACGGTGGCGCTTCCAGATGGAGGAACGCCTTTTCATTCACGAGCGCGACGAGCTCCGCGCCGAAGCCGCACGTCTTGGGGGCTTCGTGCACGATCACCACGCGACCGGTCTTCTTGACGCTCGCGACCACGGTGTCGATGTCGACGGGCCAGAGCGTTCGAAGGTCGATGATTTCGCATGAAACCCCTTGTTTTTCAGCTTCGTCGGCCGCGGCGATCGCCTCGTAGAGCATTGCGCCCCATGCCACGATCGTGACGGCCTTCGCGCCCGTCGCCTCACGGACGACTTTGGCTTGCGAAAGCGGAACCGTGTAGTCGCCCTCGGGGACCTCCCCTTTTGCCGCGCGATAGACCCGCTTCGGTTCGAAGAACAGAACCGGATCCGGATCGCGAAGCGACGCGAGCAAGAGGCCCTTTGCGTCGTATGGATTCGAAGGGCACACGACCTTCAAGCCGGCGACGTGGATGAAGAGCGCTTCGGGCGACTGCGAGTGGTAGAGCCCACCGCGAATGCCGCCTCCAACCGGAACGCGAATCACCATCTTGGCCGGATATTCGCCGCCAGAGCGGTAGCGAAGCTTCGCGAGCTCGCTCACGATTTGGTCGTAGCCGGGGAAGATGAAGTCCGCGAACTGGATCTCGGGGACGGGCAAGAGGCCGTAGAGCGCCATGCCGATCGCCGTGCCCAAAATACCGCCTTCGGAGAGGGGCGTGTCGATCACGCGGTCTTCTCCGAACTCGTCGTAGAGGCCTTGGGTCACGCGGAAGACTCCGCCCACTTTGCCCACGTCCTCGCCCATCACCACCACGCGGTCGTCCGCCTTCATGGCGAGCCGCAAGGCGTCGTTGATCGCGGACACGAGGTTCATCTGCGCCATCGGAAAAGGGCCTCTCAGCGAAGGGATTCGGCTTGCGCACGAAGGTGAAGGGGGATCTCGGCGTACACGTCTTCGAAGATGGTCCGGCGCGAGGGAGGACCTGCCTTTCGCGCTTCGGCGAGGGCGGCCTCGTACTCGCCTTCGAGCTCGGACTCGATCGCGAGCCGTTGGGCGTCCACGGGCTCGCCCGCCCCGGCGAGGTGCCACTCGAGGAGGGCGAGCGGACAGGCCACCTCGGGCAACGTGATGGTGCCGTCCTCCGAAGGAACCGCACGCGCGGTCACGATCTCGACGAGGGTGGTCCCCTCCCCGGCTCGGGCGCACGCCATTGCGCGGCGGACCTCGCGCCACACGGCCAGGGCATCGCGGCCATCGACACGCGAATGGGGGACGCCGTACGCAACGGCCTTCTCCGCGACGGTTTCGGTCGCAGAAATGGCACCGAGCGCGGTGTCGCGATCGATGCGGCAAATGAAGACGACGTTGGCCTTCGAGACGCCTGCGAAGTTGAGCGCATTGTGGAAGTCACCGGTGACGAACGCCCCACCCGACACCACGGCCAGCGCTACCCGCGTCGACTTCTTCATGCGAGCGGCCCACCCGAAGCCGGTGGCGTGCGGCAGGGCGGCGCCTGCAACACCGCTCACCGAGACGACCGAGTGCGCGCGGGCCGACAGGTGGGTCGGCAAGACCCGCCCCTTCGTGCTGGAACGTGCGCTGCCGAGGACGTGGTGCACGAGCTCACTCACGCTCACTCCACGGGCCGAAGAGGCCAACGCCTCGCGAGGCCCGGGGAAGAACGCATCCTCCGCCTCCAGCGCAAAAACGGGCGTGACCGTGGCTCCCTCTTCGCCGAGCGACGTGGCGTAGAATGGAATCTCTCCCGTGCGTTGGAGCTCGACGAAGCGAAGGTCCAGCGCGCGCGCCCGGACGAGCTGCCTGTAGAGTGCACGTGTTTGCGGGAGGTCGAGGGGGGAGGTCTCGCCCTCGAGCAACCGACCGTCGTCCGAAAGAACGCGGAGCAACGCCAAATTTGCGTTGGATCCCGCGAACTTGGTCGTGGAGGGCTTGGTGCTTTCGGCTTCGCCCGACGAGGCGTCTCGCATGGCGGCGCACCTTACCGCATGGCCTCGCACGGACGTTCCAAAAATACGAACGCGGACGTCGGCATGCGCACGACGCGGTCCGACGTGAAGCTCGGTTCGCGCGTCAAAGCGCGTCGACGGTCACTTGGTCACGATCGACTGCGGCTTCGGCGGCCTCGACGCTGACCACCGAAGGATGCCCATCACGGATGAGCCCCGACTTCGTCAGGCCAAAAAGCCACAGGAGCGACGTCGGAGGGGAAAAGCAGAGGTCCGATTCGTGAAGGAAGAGGCGCCCGAGATGCTCGGCGTAGGCCTTCGCCAGGGTCCGGAACGGAATGTGGTCGAACGCCTTCGCACGACGGCGGCTCGCGTAGGCCGACGCCAAGAGGGCACCGAACAGCACGTCGTAGAGGGCCTGTTGCCGACGTGGATCGCTCGACAATCCGTGCCGCTGGCACTCCCTGAGGAAATGCACGTTGAGGGGGACGTGGAACGACTCGTCGCGCGTCAGGATCGTCAGCATGTGGCGAACCGTCGCGAACGTCGGATCCTGCCGGACGTGACGTAGCGCAAGCCGATACGTGGTGGAGCCTATCGTCTCGAACATGAGGTTCGTGAGCACGATGGTGTCGATGCGCTTGGCTCGGCCATAGAGCTTGTAGAACGTGCGGGTGGTCGGCCCCATCGGGCGAACCTCCCCGCCGATGTGCGCGAGAAACTCAATCAACAGCTCGCGGTGCCAACCTTCTTCGTCGCCGTAGAGGCGCAGGCACTCGGCCAGGTCCGGATCGCGGGCCTCGAGATCGTCGGCCAAGACGTGGGCCTGCGTTAGCCCAGACTCCTCGGCCCGAAAAGCGGCGTTGAAAAACGCCACGCAGGCCTCGCGCTCTGCCTCGGACTGCCAGACAATGGGCGACGAAAAGTCGAGCTTTTCCTCGTACATACGCTCCTTTCGACGACGGAGCATGGCCAGCCAAAAGGACGTGTCTCGGGGGACGCGCTTTTCCACGCCCCCTCCATAACCGCAGGCCGGGCCGCCTGCAAAGGCTGGGCGTATCGAATCAGTCGGGCCGGTGGGCCACGAGAAGGACATTGGAAAACGGCGTGAGGCCCCAGCAGGGCTTGACGTCGCACGAGAAGCCCTCGGCCTCGAGCATGGGAACGAGCTCCCGTCGTACGTCGCGGAAGAGCACCCGCTCGCCGACGTTCACGCGTGCCCACGTTCCGACGCCTTCCTGGATGCGGGTCGTGAGCGAACGGAGGCCGCGCCCTTTGTCGGCCTCGCGTACCACCAGGCGACCGCCGGGTCGGACGAGTCGGGCCGCGCGGAGGAGCAGCGCGTCTTGCACGTCTCGCGAAAAGTAGTGGAGGACATCGACCAAGAGCACCGTGTCGACGGAATCGCCATCGACCTCCCTTACGTCACCAGCCTCGAACGTCGCCTTCTCTTGTCCGTCGGCCGCACGGCGCGCGATCGTAATTTTCTCCGCATCCCAATCGAGCCCACGGACCGATTCGGCAAGGTTCGCCTCCAGGACGAGCAAGGCGAGCTGCCCCCGCCCGCAGCCGAGATCGAGCACCGCCCCGAGCGCTCCGAGCTCCGCAATGGCCTTCGTCGCCGGGTCTCCTGACAGCTTTCCGCGTGCGAAATAGTAGTCGCCCTTCTTCCGCGCCGCCCGCTCGAATCGACGGGCAGTACGATCGATCGCGTGCTCGATCGGGGTCGACGGAGGCTTCCCGAACGAGCGGACGACGGTCAACACATAGGCAACGAAGAGGGCAAACAAGAGCCCCGCCACGAGCAAAGGAACGGACGGGCTCACCGCTTCTTCGCGTCGCGCACGCGCATCACGTGGTCGCCGAGCTCGGCGACTTTCACTTCCCACGTTTCCTTTTTCATCTCCTCCGAGCGCGCACGACGCGCTTCGGGTGAGTCTTCGCGAAGCACGCGCTCGCAGTGGGCAAAGAGCTCTTCGTGGGTCTTCCCGACGAGCACGGCGCCCTTCATGTTTCCGTGCTGCGCGTCGGCATAGAGCGTGACCTCGGGGATGTCGGTGGACACCACGGCGAGCCCTGCCGAGAGGTACTCGCGGAGCTTGATGGGGTTCACGTTTCGCGTGAGCTCGTTCTGGACGAACGGAATGAGCGAGACGTCGAATCCCTTGCAGTAGCCCGCGAGCGTTTCGTAGGGTTTGCGGCCCAAAAGATGAATATTCTTGTACTTTTGGAGCTTCGACATGTCGACGAGGCTCTTGCCGACCACCACGATGGACCAGTCGGGGCGCTTCTCGGCGAGGTACGCGAAGAAATCGATGTCGACCCAGTCCTGCACGAGGCCGATGAATCCCAAGACGGGCTTCGGGAGCTTGCGAATTTCTTCGGCGACCTCCGTCTTTTCGTCCAGGGCCTTGGCGAAGTGCGTGTGATCGACCCCATGCGACGCGAGGAACGTGTTCGGGTTGTAGACACCTTTGCGCTCGAGGAGCGTTCGCGCGGTGCAAAACACGAGGTCGGCGCGCTCGCAGAGGCGTCGCTCCATCGCTACGATCTTGTCTTTGTCGACGTAGCTGAAGTGCGACCACTCGTCGGTGCAGTAATAAACCGAGAGGCTCTCCCCGAGCTTGCCGACGTACTTCTCGGCCGTGGGAAGGAAGCTCCAGAGCTGGAAGTCCTTCATCCCTCGCCGCGCGCGCAAGAACCTCAAGCTCTCGCGAAGGACGTGCTCGTTGACCTTTTGCGCCAGCGTACTGTGCGGGAACGGAAGGACGATGGGGGTGTAGACGTCCAAGCCACCTTCGATGGTGACCGGACCCTTGGCGAAGCCCTTGAGCTTTTTCGCGATTTTTCCAAGGTCGCGCCCGCTGGTAAGGTTCGGGGTGCGCGTCGCGATGGAGTTCAGCCAGAGGACCTTGTTGTCCCGACCGAGCAGCTTCATCACGTGGTTGTTGCTGGTCGGATCTTCGCTCCAGTCTTTGGCGAAGCACACGATATTTTCCCCGCGCATCATGGCGGGACTATCGCCGAAAGGCGGCACGGGGGCGATTGAAATGAAGCGACGTCTCGTGGGCGAGCCTTCAGGCCTTGCTCGCTCGAGCCATTCTCCGATATCCCTCGAATGAGGAGCTACCGTCCTTGACCAAGACTTTCCTCGCGTCCTCGCGATTCGCGCGCGTTTTCCGCATCTTCCGTCCGCTTCTCCGTCCCGCGTCCGTGTTCGCGACCGGCCTCACGACCGGCCTCGCGGTCGGCGTCGCTTTTGCCGCGTGCGATCCTGGCCCGGCGAAAGACCCGACGGCGGCTCTCGGAAGCGCGACCCCCCCTGCAAGGATCGAGTCTTTCGGTCTCGCCCCAGAGTCGCTCCACGTCGACAAGATCGGAATGCGGGACGGCGCACTGAAACCCGACGGATCGCTCGACATCGTGTTTACCGCGAGAATTTCGGGCCCTACGAAGTCCATATTCATCTCGATGGCCACCGAGGCATGCGATCCGATCGGTGGCTTTCGCGCGAGCACCGCGACCGGCAACGAGCCTGCGCCCGCGGAGCTCGGCGGAGCGCTCGAGCTTGGACGCATGAGCGGTGGAATCGCGGTCGAAGAAGGGGGACGGTTCCTGAATGGCGACAACGGATCCATCGCGCTCACGTCGGGACCGCACGACGTGAAGCTCTACGTGTCGAACCTCGGCACGCTCCGCGACGGAGCCACCGTGTGCGCCTACGCGGTCGGCGCCGACGGCAGCCTCGTTCGCAGTCCGCCGCTCAAATACTGACCGCATGCGGACTTTTTTGATGCGACCCGGTGGTGAGGTCGAAGACCCTCGTTCAGCCGCTCGGCACCTCTCGGCAACGGGACGCACCACGGTTCGCGGAGTCGTCCATCGTATCAAGCTCGAGCTCGGCACCATTGACCTGACGGCCATCGTCACGGCTCCGAGCCCGGCCGCCCTCCAGTCCGCGGAGCTCGTGGCCGGCTCGCTCGATTTCCTCGGGGTGGTTCGGGTGATGCCGGAGCTCGTCGCCCCTACCCCGCCCAACACTCAGCTTCGGGCCCTGCTCGGACTTGGAGACGCCGTGCTCGTCGTCGCCGATGAGCCGTTTCTCTCGTCGTTGGGCGCCGCCCTCGCAGGCCGGCCAACTTTTCCCACCTTCGTCCCGGGACAAATCGCCCTTCTCGAGGATCGACGGCCCTTCGGAACCTGGACCGAAGGCACGTCGATGAAGCCCCTTTTGCTCGCCTGACGTTGTCAAGGATGGGCCTGATTGTGGTGTTCGCGGCGCGTTCGTGCGTCGAGGCTCGAATCAGCGTTCCTTATCGTGCGAGTTGTCTTAGACTCCGCGAACGATGACCGTACGTGGCTGGAACGACAATTGGCAGCCGATCTTCGACGCACTTGGCCGGCTGAAGCGCGGCTGGCCCACCCGCGGGTGGACCTGGGACTCGCGCCTCGTCTGCCTGACCTCGTCTTTCACGGTCGAGCAGGAAGTCCAAGCCAAGGCCGCCATCGCCGAGGCGATGCCTGCACAATACACGCACAGCACCATCACGCGAGCACCTCAGGTTCTCCAGGACATCGTCGAACGTTCGGGCGGCCTACGCGCAAACCAGCTGGTGCTGTCTCTCGGTCCGGCGGCGGGATTGCTCGTGTTTGGCCTCTGGTGGCCTTGGGGGGATGGTGAGACGATCTCGTTCCGGCTCGGCCTCGCCGACATCGACCCCGCCAAGGAGCCCAACGTTCGCTTCCGGGATGTCTTCGGAGTCTCCCTCTAAGGCTCCGCCAATTCGGCCAGACTGGCGCTCCGCGTCGCCCCGTGCGAACCTCAGCACGATGCCATCGCGGATCGCCGTGATTTTTGGCCTTCTGTTCGTTGCCGAAACCGCGCACGCGTCGTCGGCCACCGAGCTCATCGCCAGCGCCCAGCGCGCCGAAGCCGCCCATGAGGACGACCTCGCCGCGCGCAGGTATACGGAAGCCCTGACGCTCGACGGAACGGTCGCCGACGGATGGCTCGCGCTTGGTGCCCTGCGGATGCGCCAGGGAGACCCACTCGAGGCAGAGCGCGTGTATTCTGCATGTATCCTGAGGTTGCCGGGTCTGCTTCCGGCCCGCCTGGAGCACGCGGAGGCTCTCCACGCCTTGGGACGACTGACCGACGCCGTAGGCGAGATCGAGGCGATCGCACGGACGCAGCCTCAAGAGAGACGGCGAATCGCGACCTGGTACGCGCACGATGGCCTTTACCCCGCGGCGCTTGCCACCTGGCGAAGCGTTCTGGCGCGAGCGACCGAAGACGGCGACGCTGTCATACAACGGGAAGCCCGTGCCATGGTGCGGGCCCTCGTGCTCTTCGCAAAACCGATCGATCCGGCAGCTTTTCCCAGCGCGACCACGAACGTTCGGCAGTTGCTAGGCCGGATTGCGCGAAACGGCGGAAGCTGAGCCCGTGTCGCTCTAGTGGTCTACTGAATCTGAATTCCTTAACGAATACCGGACAATAGCCACGCTCGCCCCTCTCGGTCCGCGCACCTCGATGGCCAACGAGTCACGGGCACGGCCACAGACCGGCCCCAGCGAGGCGACGGGACGAGGATGCTCTGCCGTTACGCGCTCGATCCCGCCGACGAGCACACTCGCCCGAATCGCTTGGTGCGAAACGACGACGAGTCGTACGCAGGCGTCCCTTCCGAACGCGGCAAACGCACCTTGCGCCACCCCAGGTCCACCATCGGCCGCTTCGGTGCCGAGCAGGAGGCTCACGCGTTCGTCCGGGACGAATCCAAGGCTCGCGAGAGTGACCGTTTCACCGTCGAAGAGAGCCTCGAGGCCCCCGTCCTGACCATCGGGCTTCGCCGCGGCCGACGGTGCGGAGGGCTTCGAATACGTCGCGAGGGGCCCCCCATTCACTTTTGCGCATGCAAGCGCGGCGGCCGCGGCGACGAGCCCAAGTGCAACGAACGCGGCGACTCGCGCTGGGGTCATGGCGCGGGTGGCTCGTCCACCGGATCCATCCGGCACGTTCCCTCGAAGGCGACGCCGCGGTCGATGAACAGAGATGGTGAGTGGATGTTGCCAACCACCTTCGCGGGCGCGTGCACTTCGACTGCGGCGCGAGCTCGAATGTTGCCATACACGGCGCCCCCACGAACGATCACCGTCGCGACCTCGATCTCGGCGTGAACCTCGGCGCCCTCTCCGATGATGAGCGTGTCGTCGCTACGGATTTCTCCCTTGAAAGAGCCGTCGATGCGTACGACGCCGTCGAACCGCAGCTTTCCCTCGAAGGAGGTGCCACGACCGAGGAGAGCTGTAATCTCGTTTGCTTGGACGCCCGCCATGGTGATGTGGAGCCCTTAGCCCAAACGCGCACTGCGGCGCGACCGAATTTCCGAATCGACGAACGCCGAGCGGCGCGGGGCAATTCCTTTGGCGAGGTCATCCGAGCGAAGCGCGACGGTGGCCGGGCAAAGCCGCACGGTGGTACGCTTTTCGACGATGAACATCACCGTGAACGGCGAATCCCACGAGGTCCCGAACGAGCTCACGTTGCTGAAGCTCCTCGAACATCTCGGCTTGCGTTCGGCGCACGTGGCCGTGGAACAGAACCGGGAAATCGTTCCTCGTGCCGACCATCCCGAACGGAGGGTGGCGGCAGGCGACACCTTCGAGATCGTTCACTTCGTGGGCGGCGGCTAACGGCCGAGTGCCGCGAGTGTGCTTTTTTGATACGAGGGGATGTTGGTGCTTGCCAAAGCGCCAAGAGACACCGACGATACGCTTCCCGAAGGGCGTGACTTTCCCGTGGCCGACCCCGAATCAGACGTGCCCATTCCCTCGCCCACGCCAAGCGACCCCGAAGACGTTTCGTGGGCGCTTTCGACGGCCGAGGCGATGTGGGCGCGCGGCGACATCGCCGAAGCCGTGAAGTGGCTTCGACGCGGCGCGGAAGCGGCCTCCGAGGCCGAGGCGGACGAACGCGCGCTCGAGCTTGCAAAGGCCGCGGCAAATCTCTCGGCACGTCTCCCTCGACGCTCGTCGCCCTCGGCTCCGCCCCAAGGATCCTCCGCGGCCGCCCTGCTCGAGGCAACGCCGCAGGGGGCTGCCGTCTCGCCCACGCCGCTGCGCCGTCTCGGCTCCAGTCTCCCGCCCCAGCCCGGAGCAACACCTCCACGCGGAGTTGCGGCCGTACGGTCGAGCCCCCCATCCCAAGGGCCCCATCAAGGCGGCTCGGCGGCTCCATCCGGCGCGTCCGGCGCGTCCGGCGCGTTGCGCGGAGGCGCGCCGCTGCCGTTGGTGTCGTCCGTTCGCTCGAGCTCCCCTCCCGTGCCCCAACTTCCGCCGGCCAGCTCACCGCCTCGGCCCAAGTCGGTTCCAGTCCCCCTGTCCGCCCTCGAGTCGGGTCGATTCGCGGCCCATGACTTTCTCGAGCCGTCTCGTGCCTCCGAAGGACGCGTCCGCCTCGCCACCCAACCGGACGCCGAGCAGCTCACCAGCCCTGGCGTCGCGAGGTTCGACGACCAGACCTCCGACCACTTCGACTCCCCCCAGTCGGACCCATCGGACGGTCGCGCGAACGTGACGCACGAGAGCGAAGAGCCGTGGGCGCCGCCTCCGCCATCGAGCCGCCCTCCGAGCCCTCCACCGGTCCGCGCGCAAATGGCAACGAGCGAAAATACAGCTCAAATGCCGGCGCTCACGGAGCTCAACGCGATCGAGGTCCTGCGCGGCCGACGCCCACTAAAGGCTCTTGTTTCGTCGGCATCGGATTGGGACGCCGTTCCCACGAAGACACTCTCGGGCGCGGATTTGTCGAACCTCGACCGCTCGAGGGTGCCAGTCGTCATCGAAAGGGAAACGTCCTCGAAAGGTGAGCCAAATGCGCCCCCGTCGCAGCCACCGCCCTCGGGTCGAAGCGAAGACCGCCGAACCGAAGACCGACGTGCGCCGCCGCTCGCCACGTCTCAAGCCGTGCGCGTCGTGCTTTGGAAAGACGCAAACGGCGTCCACGTTGCTCCGCAAGGCACTCGTGTGAGCGCGATCACGGTCGACGTGATGGTCGTCGCGCTCGACCCTTCGGCAGACATTCGAGCATGGCTCGATCCCGAGCACCGCAAAGGCTCGCCGTAGCGTCACGCAAAGCCAGCCCCTTGGAACCGCAAGAATTGCGCGGTCTCGCTGAGATTCGCTGAGATTCGCTGAGATTCGTTGAGAAAGAGCGCAACACGGCTCTCGAACCCGTCTCGCATTTCCGCTAGGCTCCCGAGTCTTGATGGGCGGACCCTTTTTGGAGCCCGCTTTCCCTCTGTCCGGCCGCAGCTCACCCCAAGGTACGACGAGATGTTCGAGGAGTTCGGAATCAACGCCGGTGTCGTGGAAGAGCTCCACGCGCGTTACCAGCAGAGCCCGCTGTCGGTCGACGAAAAGTGGCGAGTCTTCTTCGCCGATCTCGAGCCCACGAACGGCCGGACGAACGGCTCCCCGAACGGAAATGGCACCTACGCCCAAGCGCAGGTCTCCGCTCCCCAGGTCTCCGCTCCCTCCACCTACCCCGGGCGTCCCGCGTCGATCCCCGTTCCTCGCCAAGAGCTCCTCGACGCCGCCGCAGTTCAAGGACGCGTCTATCAGCTCGTGAACGCGTACCGCGCGAGCGGTCACATGCACGCGCACCTCGACCCTCTCGGCCCTCCTCCCGAGCCCCACGACGAGTTCGATCTCCACAGGTTCGATCTTTCGGCGAGCCAGCTCGACGAGACCTTCCCGACGGTCGGTCTCGCTGGCCTGCCACCGCACGCGACGCTTCGCTCGATCATCGCGCATTTGCGCGAGACCTACTCCGGCTCGATTGGCGTCGAGTTCCGTCACATCGAGGACGTGGCGGCGCGCGAGTGGCTCCAGACCAAGATGGAGTCGTGTCGGAACCGCCCCACGCTCGCGCACGAGGAAGTGCTGCGCATCCTCACGAAGCTCACGGACGCCGAAAACCTCGAGCAGTTCGTCCACAAAAACTTCGTCGGATCGAAGCGCTTCTCCCTCGAAGGCGCCGAGAGCATGATCGCCATGCTCGATTTGCTCGTGGAAGAAGCGGGCAAGCACGACGTCGACGAGATCGTTCTCGGCATGGCCCACCGCGGCCGCTTGAACGTCCTCGTGAACATCATGGACAAACCGCCGCGCGAGCTCTTTGCGGCGTTCCGTGACAAGCATCCCGAGCGCTTCGTAGGTGGCGGCGACGTCAAGTACCACCTCGGCCACTCGACCGACCGCGTGACCGGCTCGGGAAAGAGCATCCACCTCACGCTCGCGTTCAACCCGAGCCA
>JAYUKI010000048.1:0-6063 GCA_043764595.1 Myxococcales bacterium
GTCGTGCGCTCGGGCCGTGGCACGACACTCACGGTGGGCGACTTGGCCAAGGTCTCCTGGCGCGACGGAGAGGTCGGGCACTTCGCCCGCTACGGCGGCAAGCGCGCCGTTCTGGTCGGCGTACCCGTGCGCTCGGGGCAAAACGTGTTCGACGTGCGAAACGCCTTGGTCGAGGAGATCGAGCGCGCGCGACGCGAGCTGCCGACGGGAGCGAAGCTCGAGATCGGCTTCGATCAGTCCCGCAATGTCGCGCATAGGCTATCCAGTTTTTCTCGGGACTTCGCGCTCGCCATCGTGCTCGTCCTCGTGACCTTGGTGCCGCTCGGCGTCCGTGCGTCCGGCGTGGTGATGGTCTCGGTGCCGCTCTCGCTCGCCATCGGCGTAACGCTGCTCAAGCTCTTCGGCTTCACCATCAATCAGCTCAGCATCGTCGGCTTCGTCATCGCCCTCGGGCTCTTGGTCGACGACTCGATTGTCGTAGTCGAGAACATCGCGCGTTTCCTTCGCGACGGGCACGCGCCCCAAGACGCCGCGCGAAAGGCCACCAAGCAGATCTTGGCCTCGGTGCTCGGCTGCACGGCCACTCTGATGCTCGCGTTCCTCCCTTTGCTCTTCTTGCCGGGAACGGCCGGCCTCTTCATTCGCAGCCTTCCGGTCGCGGTGGTGGTGACGGTGGGAGCTTCGCTCTTCGTATCGCTCACCATCGTCCCGTTCTTGGCGAGTCGTTGGCTCGTCCCCGAGAAGCATGAAGGCAATCGGGCGCTCCGGGCCCTGACGGTCGCGGTCGAAGCGATCTACAGGCCTGTCCTCTCTCGCGGACTGGCGCGTCCGAAGACCGCCCTCGTGCTCTCCCTCGCGCTCTGCGCCGCGGCGTTCGGTCTCGTTCCCGTGATTGGATTCAGCCTGTTTCCGAAGGCGAATTTGCCGCAGTTCTTGGTCACCATCGATGCGCCGGACGGGACCTCTCTCGAGGAAACGTTGCGTGCGGCCGAGCTCGTGGAAAAGACCCTCGCGGCGCACCCCGAGACGCAGCCCTCCATGACCACGGTCGGCAAATCCAATCCGCAGATTTACTACAATATTCCGGCCAAAGAAGAGCGGGCGAGCTACGCCGAGGTCTTCGCATCGGTCGACCACTTCGACCCCACGCAAACCCCTCGGCTCTACGAGGACCTCCGGCGCACGTTCCGCGGATACCCGGGCGCACGAATCGAGCTCGTGGAGTTCGAGAACGGTCCGCCGGTCGACGCTCCGGTCGCCGTGCGCGTGCTCGGCGAGGACCGGGAAGCGCTCGATCAGGCCGCCGAAGTCGTCGAGAAGGTGATCCGCGCGACGCCGGGGACCATCGACATCCGCAATCCATCTCGAGACCGGCGCACCGACCTTCGCGTGGTCGTGGATAGGCAAAAAGCCGCCGAGCTCGGCGTGGCCACGTGGGACGTCGACCGCACCGTGCGACTCGCGCTTGCCGGCGTCCGGGTGGCGCGCATTCGCCCGGAAACCATGGCAGATCCGTTCGACGTACGTGTCACATTGGCAAGGTCGGAAGGCTCGTCCGCCAACATCCCTAGGCCGAGCTTCGGCCTTCTGGACTCGGTGTGGCTGCCATCGACCGGAGGAGCGCCCGTGCGGCTCGGTCAATTGGCCAAGCTCGAGCTCGAGTCCACACGGACGTCTTCGGTGCACTATCAACGTGAGCGTACGGTGCTCGTCACCGCGCGCGTGCGGGACGGATTCAACACGGACCGCGTGAGCAAAGCCGTGCTCGCCAGGCTCACGACCGAACAGCTGCCCCCTGGTGTTCGCTTCCGAGCCGCCGGTGAGATCGAGAGTCGCCAAGAGAGCACCGGCGGACTCGGCGGAGCAGTGGCTGTGGCACTCTTCGGCATTCTCGCGGTGCTCGTGCTCGAGTTCCGCTCGTTCAAGGGCACCCTCATCGTGGCGTCGGTCATTCCGTTCGGTATCGCCGGGGGAATCGTGGGCCTCTACCTGGCCGGGTACACTCTCTCGTTTACGGCCAACATCGGCTTCGTCGCGCTCATGGGAATCGAAGTGAAAAACTCGATTCTGCTGGTCGATTACACCAATCAATTGCGCAAAGAAGGCGTGGCTCTCGAGGACGCCATTGCCAAGGCCGGCGAGGTGCGCTTCGTGCCCATCTTGCTCACCACGGCGACGGCCTTGGGTGGCCTCGTCCCACTCGCCGCAGAGCGTTCGCCGCTGTATTCGCCGCTCGCCATCGTGCTCATCGGAGGACTGCTCTCCTCGACCTTCCTCGCGCGTCTAGTGACGCCGGTGCTCTATCGATTGCTCCCTCCAGACATCGAGGACGACGGCGAGGAGCCCGCCCGTGCCCCACTGGAAGTGGAAGCGTTGCCCGCCGAGTGAGTGGGCTCGCGGAGGAAGCCGCACATCCCTTTTGTCTAGTCCAGTCGAACGGTTTCTCTCTTTGGAGGTGTTCATGTCGTCCGTGCGCCCTGTTCGTAGCATCGGGTTCGTCTCTGCCATTTCTGTAATCGCACTCCTCGTATCGGCGTCCGCCGCCGGAGACGAGCCTCCTCCCAAAGGGCAAACGGTCGTGGTCGGAGTCGGTACGTTCCGCAACACGGAAGGTGCGCTCGCGTGCCGACTCTTCTCCTCGGCCCCCGGATTTCCGAAGGGGTCGGCAGGGACCATCGAAAAGCGCCTCCCCATTCGAGGAAGCTCCGGCACCTGCGTTTTCGAGAACGTCTCTCCCGGCCTTCATGCGGTTTCGGTCATGCACGACGAGAACGGCAATCGAAAGCTCGACAAGAACTTCATCGGCGTGCCGACCGAGGGCTACGGCGCGTCCAACAATCCTACGCACGCGATGAGCCCTCCCACATGGGAGGAATCGAAGTTCGTCGTAGAACCCGGCAAAAACCTGGGGATCGCCATTGCGCTCCGGTACTGACTCACTGCCCTACTCGAGCGAACCAGGCTCGGACGGGGCCCTCGTCAACCTGTCGACCGGTTGAGACGCTCTCCGTTCGCGCGGTTGTTCCTTCGTGAACGTTGCCGTGGTGGTTTCACGGAACGGACCGCGATTGCGCAAGACGCCGCCTCGCTCTCCGATCCTTTCGGCGAGCCCGGAGGTTCACGCGTATGCGCACGGCGCGGGCCTCACCGCTCGCATGCGCTTGAACGCCTCGGGTCGGTACGGTCGAGGATCCGCTATTTATTCCATAGTATTGACATTACTGCCAATGCAATGGAGTGTTCGCAGATGAAACGCGACTTGCCTTTGCCCGAGCGTCTCGCCGAAAACGTGCGTGCCCTTCGTGAAAAGGCGGGTCTCACCCAGGCCGAGCTCGCGAAGCGGGCGAACGTGCCTCGGGCAACTTGGGCGCACTTGGAGTCCGGCGCGGCGAACCCCACGCTTGCCGTGCTGGATGCCGTCGCACGCGCGTTCCAGGTCACGTTGGAGGAGCTCGTGGCGCAGCCGCGCGGGGTGGCCGCGTACTTCCCGCGCGAAGAGCTCCTCGTGAGGCGACGCGGCGATGCCGAGATTCGCAAGCTCTTGCCCGAGCCTTTGCCTGGAGTCGAGATCGACCGCTTCGGGCTGCCCGCGGGAGTGAAGATGACCGGCGTGCCGCACCTCGAGGGCACCCGCGAGTACCTCATGTGCGAAAAGGGCGAGATCGAGCTCGTGGTCACCGGCGAGACCTACCGCCTTCGCGAAGGCGACGTGGTGGCGTTCCGAGGAGACCAACGCCACGCCTATGGAAATCCGGGGCGCGTGGCCGCCGTGGGCTATTTGGTCGTGCTCATGGTGCGCTGATCAAGGCCTGTCCGCGTCTACTCATTCGTGCGCGCGCCCCGAAACGACGAAGGCCGCCCGGCGCTGTTGCGCTCGTGCGGCCTCGTCGATTCGCAGTCCGTAGGCGCCAGGCTCAGAGCGGGCGCCAGTCGAGCTTGCGCTGCCGACCGCGGCGCGCTTCGCGGGTCTCGTTGACGGCTTCGATCACCGGGCCAGCGACCACGACGAGTTGGTGGTTCGGGTTCATGGCCTTGAGCTTCGTGTACTCCTCGAACTTGGTGGTGAGGCCCGACGACATGAAGACGATCTGAGCCTGCGCGCGGCAAAACTTCGGATCCTTCGCGAGGGCTTGCTTCAAGAGGCGAATTCCGCCTTCGAGATCGCCTTTGCGTTCGCCCTCGGCGATGCCCTTCAAGAAGAGCAGCCCGGTGCTGTCCGGGTTGCGGGTCTCGACCTCTTTCACCATCGCGTCGAACGCGGCCCAGTCGCTGCGGATGCGGTGGTAGTCCGCCAGCACGCGGTAGCCTTCGTAGCCTTCGGGGGCCGCCTTCACCAGTGTTTCGGCGATGCGTGCGCCCTCGCGGAGGTGCGTGGGGGCCACACGGGAGAGGGCCGCGACGATGGGGCCTTCTTCGTTCACGAGCGTCTCGAGCCGGTCGAGACGCTGCTTCTCCGCCGGCGTGGTCTTCCCGACCGCGTCGAGCTCGGCAAGCTCTCGGGCCTCTTCGCGCATGTCCGTGGACAAGAGGTCGATGACCTGGGCGACGATGCGGAGATTTTCGCCCCACGCGAGCTCGAGTTGCGCGGCGAGGGTCTGAGCGCGAGGGCTCGGATCGGCTTTCGCGAGCTTGACGGCCGCGGGGAAGAGGTCGACCTGGTCGCTTTGCAGGACCGTCAACACGTCCTCGAGGTTCTTCGGCGAGCGCAGGGGATTCTTCGCGTCGGTCTCGGCGAGCTTCTTTCCCAGACCGTTCAGGATCGCCTGCGCCTGATCGAGCGACATGGACGACGGCCGGGCGACGGCCATCTCGCTCGTGGTGCGAGGCGTCGATAGCTCCGATGGGGGAGCGCACCCGGACGCGAGCGTGGCCGCGAGAGCGAGCGAGACGAGCGAAACGAGTCCGGTGGCGCGCAACAAGGCTTTCCGCATGCGCCCGGCATTACCAAATTCGCCGGGCGCCGGATACCCCGACCGACAAAAACCTACCTCGCGCAATCCGCGCACCTGGGTGTTTGGAAAGCTCTGCGCGTCCTGTGCGTCAAAGAAAGGAAAGGGAGTTTACCACTGCCCGTAGGCCGTGACCGTGGCTCCGCCGCTTTGGCCAGGGGCGACGCCGACCTGGAACGGGGGCTTCCACGAGCTCTGGCCCGAGTCCCTGGAATTGAACGAGAGGGCCGCGCCAACGCCGATTCCGGCGAGCCCACCGAGCGCATTGGCGATGAGCCCGTGGCGCGGGTCGGAGTCGCTGCCGATGTAGAATGGATAGACGAGGCAGCCCGCCAGCGTGCCGAGCGCATATCCGGCCCACATTGTTTTTAGGCTGGTGTACGAAGGAGTCCAGAAGAGCGAGAGGGCGCCCGT
Source organism: Myxococcales bacterium (assembly GCA_043764595.1). Classification (GTDB taxonomy): domain Bacteria; phylum Myxococcota_A; class Polyangia; order Polyangiales; family Polyangiaceae; genus JAAFHV01. The sequence goes on from JAYUKI010000048.1 coordinate 5,364, forward strand.
TCCGGCGATTCCGGCGTTGTACATGATGAGTCCGAGGACCGCGGCGGGATCGGCCGCGCCTGGAAAGCTGCCCGTGCCCGCGCCGAGCCCCATCGCCGTTCCGGTGAGAGCACCCCAAGCTGCGCCGCTCGAGACGAAGAGCATCGAGCGCGGATCGGGGCGTGCGAACTCGCCGAAGAAGTAGCCGCCGATGCCGCCGCCGGTGGCGGTGAGGAAGGTGAGGGCGCCATACGAGCCTACCGCCCAATTGCCCTTCGTGGACGTGAGCTGGTACTGCGTGCCGCTGATGGCGAGACCCTCGACCGCGCCGAGAAGGACGCCGGTCGAGATGCTGGCCGGAACGCCCTTGTGGAATGGGGAGTAATAATCGACGGCGAACATGGCCGCCGGCACGGCCAAGCCGAGCGAAATCGGTGCAATGACCGCGAGCCCCGGGTCGTCCACCTTGGCCAAGAGGTCGATGGCCACGCCTGCACCCACTCCGTAGGCGGCAGTCGTACCGAGCAAAAGGCCGAACTCGCCATCGCTGCGCTGTCCCGCGCGCGGATCCTGCTGCGGAGGCTGCTGGGGATACGGCTGCTGTTGGGGATACTGCTGCGGGTACTGCTGCGGGTACTGTTGGGGATACGGCTGCTGGGGATACGGCTGCTGGGGATACGGCTGCTGGGGATACGGCTGCTGGGGATACGGCTGCTGGGGA
>JAYUKI010000049.1:0-1823 GCA_043764595.1 Myxococcales bacterium
GCACGCCCCAAACGTGGCGAGGGTGGCGAGCGTGGCGAGGAAAAACGTGGATCCTGCGACTGTGCGAGTGCGGATGGGATTCATCCGGCGCACATTCCCTGATTCTCACCCCGACGCAAGTGTCAATTGGCGGACATCTTGGCGAGCGTGGCGCGGGTCATGGCGAGCTCGCCTCGGAGGGCGATGAGCATGCTTGGTCGGCCCGATTCGCTCCTCTTGAGGAAGGCCTCGAGGTAGGCTTTTGCTCCTTCCCGGCCTCATGGCGAACGAAACCAAGGCGGACAACCGGCTGACCACCGTGAACGACAAGACGTTTGCCCCAGATCCCGAAGATCCGAAGGCATTCCCCGCGTCGTTCTTCTAGGCTCGGTACCTCCGAGTCGCGAAAGGCCCTTCGAGAAATCGAGGGGCTTTTTTGCTCTTGGGGTGAGATCAGAGCCAAACGCGGGTGAGCGCGAAGGCCGACCCTTGTGGCACACCGGGGGAAACAATCCCACTCGCAACGACGACGCGAAGCTTGTCGGCCGTGAGCACGGCCCTTTGCGGGATCTGGAGATAGTCCGGAGTTCCCGCCGTGAATGGGGCGATGACCACTTCGCCGGTCGGACTGAATGCGGGGGACGGTTGACCGAGTTGGTTGGTTCGAAGCAACAGAATGCCACTCCCGCCGCCCGGGCTTCCGGCGTTGAGGGTGCCATCGGGGAGCTCGTTGAATACTCGTATACCGAAATCGGCGCCAAAACTGCCCGCATGGGTGGGCCCCAGCGGGCTCACAACATCGGCTTTCACGGAGAGAAGCTGGCCCCCTTGGGCAAATACGAACTCGTCCTCGCCTCGCTTGAGGACTCCAGCGACCCTGAATGGGCCGCCGAAATTGACCGAAGCCGCTCGAACGATTTCGCCTGCCTTGTTGAAAACGACGTGCTGGACGCCAGACGGCTCGCGGGCGAACAAGTGGTCTTGCGTACCCGTGAAGAACGCAAAAGCTGGCGAGGGGCTACCCACGTTTTTGCCTGCCGTCCCCCAGTTCGCGACCGAGCTCGTCGTTGGATCGAAGGCGATGGCGGTCCAGTTCAAACCTTGTCCTCCTAGGGCGATGAGGGTCGATGGTGCAGCCAACACGGTCCACTCTCTGACCAAACTGACGTCGGTTTCCGGAATGTCGAACTTTGGCGTGAGAGCGCCCGTGGTGGCGTCGAGCGCGAACACGCGTCGGCCGCCTGAAAGCACACTAAACAGGGCGAAAATTGACGCGCCAGTCCTTAGGAGGAAGCTTGCGGACTGGCCCTCTACCCGAGCGACGCCTTGGTCGCCAAACGCGGTGTCGAGGGTGCCGTCGATACGAAGCTTTCGGACCCCCACCTGGCCTTGCGCCACCAGAAGCGACCCATCCTCGAGCGGAAGAAGGTCAGCCACCAAGCCTGCGATGGGCTTCAGGTAGTTTGCAAAGGTCTCATCTATCTCCCCGGGCGCGCCTCTCACTTCGAGCTTCACTTTGGCCGTGGCCGTGGAGGGCGTGCCCATCTGTTTGGCCTTTACAGTGACCTCGAACGTGCCCGAGCGAATGCCCGCGGGGACCTCGACGGTCATCTTCGCGACGCCTTGCACGGTGAAAGCGGCCCGCGCGGCGGTGACTCCCGGCGGGAGCCCTTCGAGCACGACGTCACCCTTCAGCGCGGGCTCGACCGTCACGTCGAACGTTCCGGCCGTACGACCTCGAACGGACACGACGGGCTCGGTGGGGACCTTCAACGTGAACGGGACCGCGCCATCGAAAGGGACGGGGCCCGGGGGCAAAACGCCGCCATCGGGCAATGCCCCTT
>JAYUKI010000050.1:0-1822 GCA_043764595.1 Myxococcales bacterium
CTCGGCTCGCGGCAATCCAAAGATGCCAGGGAGTTCTTCTTCGACAAGAAGGTGCTCGATCAGGCGCAGCAAGTGCTCAGTTGTGGAGCGCTTCTCGGAGGGGCGCTCGGCTCGCCGTACCAGACCGTCGTGGTTTTTGGAGATGGCGACAAGAAGCAGCGTGTCGCGATTGCGCAGGAGAAGCTCACCGGACTTCCGGACTCCCTCGGATTCGCGAAACAAGGTTTCTCCGGCAACACGGGCTATTGCCGCACGACCGACAACGCTGGAAACAGCACCGAGTGCAAACCCGAGACGTACGCGATGTTCATCAAAGAACCGAACTGGTTCATGGGAACCCGCGAATCTCTCGAGTCGATGGCAAAGTCGCTGGCCAACCCGAAAGACGAGCTTACGGCGAGCGTCGCCTCGATCAAGGACGCGGCTGCCGAGCTCGATGGCCTTCCCATCGTCCGGCTCCAAGCCCAACCGAAGTCGTCCAAAGACTTCTTCCAAATGCCTTGTACGTTCGGTGCGTTGCACTCTTCGGCGTCCTTCAAAGACTTCACCGAGGGGTGCTTCCCGAAGTCGGTCGACAAGCTCATCGAGGCCGTGGACGCGAAGCTCAAGGCCGCCGCCTACGAGTTCGACGGCGACTACGTCAAGGCCGGGGCCATACACGGATCTTTGGTGTTCGTGCTTCGCGACACGGACTCGGCCAAACAAGCCGAAAAGGACGTGAAGGAGATCCTCATCGATTGGAAGTCCCACGTCGAAAACAACGAAGGAAAGCTCATCAAGGCGTCGCGGGACTACCCCTACGATGCTCGCACGAAGCGCTTCGCGGCGATCGCCGACAACTACTTTGCGGCGCTGAAAGCCATGAAGCTCACGCGCAACGGGCGAACCCTGCGCGTGTCGTTCTCGAGTCTCATCTCGGCGGAAGACAAGGCGGGCCTCGAGGACGCCGAGAAGTCGACCGCCGACAAGCGGCGCGCCGTATCCGAGATCGTGGATGCCCTTCGCGACAAAAAGCCCGTTCCGGTCAAGGCGCTAGCGAAAATCGTGGGCGAGCCCTGGGCGAAATACCTGACGACCGTCCAACCCGAGGGCGCCTCGGCGCGGAACCCGCTCACGGTCGAACAGTGTTTGGATGCCGTCAAGAGGACGACTCCCATGAAGATTACCGATTTTACCACTCCGGAGGGTCGGACATTCTTCATGCAGCTTCGTTATGCCTCGTGCACGAAGACTCCGCCTCAAGTCCTGGGGTGGCAGCGTGACTGCATCGCCAGGTCCACCAAGGCCGCAGACCTTCAGGTTTGCGCGGCCATGAAGCCACTCGGCGAGCCTTTGGAGAGCGAGTACGGGGACCGGGCGATCAAGAAGTAAGGGCCTAAGCTTCGCCAGGCGTGGGTGAGAAAAGACGGGTCGTCGCGATTGCAGCGGTGGCCCGTTTTTGCGCCCGTTTTTGCACCCGTTTTTGCGCTCGGCGGCCGACCATTCGTTCCTCTCGCCCGATCCAGCTCGCTCAGCGTCGCTTCTCTCTCATGGCTCTCGGGTCCAGCGCATCGCGCAAGGCTTCGCCGACGAGGTTCGACGCGACGAGCGTGACGAGGAGGAAAAGACCTGGAAAGAGCAATAGCCAATAGGCATCGGGGCGCTCGCGGACGTCGCTCATGACGTGACCCCATGAGGCGTACCTGCCGCGCTCGCCGATGCGGAGGAAGTCGAGCTGGGCCTCGAGCAACACGACCGCGCCGAGGCCGAACGTGGCCGAAACGATGGCCTGGCCTCGGGCGTTCGGGAGCACGTGGCGGAAGAGGACCCGCATGGGCGAAGC
>JAYUKI010000051.1:0-22509 GCA_043764595.1 Myxococcales bacterium
CGGCTTTCGCATGGGCGGCAGCGGGAGCGAAATGTCGTCGATGGCGATGACGACCTTCATGCCCGGGCGCAGCTTCGCGTGGAGCGGATCCGAGTTGTAGGGGTGGTTGATGGCGTAGCGAATCGCCGCGTCCACGTCCTTCAGGCCGGCGAGCGGAGGCTTCGGGTAGATGACCCGCGTGCCGGCGGGCATGTCGACCTCGATCAAACGATCGCCCGAGAAGATGGTCCGCGGGGCGCTTCGCCGATCGAGCGTGACGCACAAGGGGTGGCTCATGCGGCGGCGATCTACCACGGCTTTTCCAGCCTGGCGATGCACAGGGGATTTCGCGGCAGCAGAACGCTCGCGGTTACGCCCGCTTGATGCAGCGAACGTAGGCTTTCGTGCCCATGGCGGGCTTGAGCGAGATCTCACCCGTGGCGAAGTCCACGACGAACACCCGGCCGTCCTGGGTCGCTGAAACCGTCCAAAAGAGCGCCGGAGGTGTACCCGGGAAAGCGTTCTGATCGATGTGGAGATCGACGAGTTGGTTCGAGGAATTGAGCACTTTTCGAGGCTCATTGTCGATCAAAGTCGCAAGCTCCCTGACCGTTGGAAGCGAGGTCGGACTCTCGCACTTCACCTGGCGGAGCTCGACGTCCGTGGGGCTCACCTTGCGCGCCCAGTTGAATCCGGTCGGCACGTCGATGATCTCGTCGTTCGTCGACAGGTAGGGCTTGTATTGGGCCGTGGGCGCGTCGGCTCGGACGAGCCCGGGGAGGAGAAGGGCGGCGAGACCGAGCACCAAGCTGCGAGCTGACGTTTTCATCGGACGCACAAGACTCCGTAGGAGTCTCCTCCAGAGGTTCGGAAGGTCTTGCCCTGTCCGAAGTCGACGATCCAGAACGTGAAGGCGCCGCCGTCGCCACGAAACGCGGTGGACGACCAGTAGGCCGGCTTGGCTGGGGTTTTGCCACCAAGGGGCTCACGCCGCATCATCCCCCCATCGGTTTGTGTTGGGTCAAGCAGACTAATGAGCTCGATGCGCGAAGGAACCCGCGTGCCGTTGCCTGCGCAGCGCGCCTGTGCGGCGGCGAACGATGTCTCGTACACGTCCGGACCGATGACCCACGTGATGTTCGAAACGGTATCCCTGGTGAAGCTTCCGCCGTCGAGGGTGCCAGGCGCGAACGCTTGGCGGTCGCTGGCTACGGGAAATTGGTTTTCGAAGGTTTGCTCCGTGCCTCCATCGACGGTCGATCCCGAGCCGTCGAGGTAGCCACCATCCACCCATGGCATCCGGAAGTAGACCCAGTCCGACCCAGTCGAGCCGTCTGGATATGGGACGGACGCATCGGATGCGTCCGGCGCGGTGCCATCCTCTCGAGCGTCCGGAGAACTGTCCGTGGAGCCGTCGGTGCTGCTGTCTGTAGGCGATGTTGACGCATCGCACTCCTCTTCGTTGCAGTTTTTCAGCTTGTCGAGCCCGAGCAACTGCTGGCACGCCGCGAGAGCACCGAGTGTCGATGCGAGGACGACGGCGACGAGAATGCGACGGCGCACGCGCGTTCTTTTAGAAGGATCCATGTATCCCCACTTCCGTTCCGGCCACGTAGGGGGAAACTCGAAGGTCACCACGTCGGACGCGAACGGTGCTCGGAGTGAGCAGTCCCACGAGCCCGACCGCTGCACCGACCCCGCCGATGATGAACGCCACGGTGCTTACGTCGGCCATGGTCTTGGCCGTTTCGAGGCTCGAAGCACTCTTGTTGAAGCACTCGTTGTTCCTGCAGTCGAGGTCGCTCTTCTTGCTGATCGCCAAGATTCCAGTGATCGAGCCCAGGCCAAAACCGAGACCGGCTACGACGAACCCAACGGGGACGAGCGGAGAAAGTCGCTTTTCTTCGACGTATTCGGGCGGTTTCGGGACGATGGGCTCGTCCGTACGCTTGACGACGAGGGCCGGAACGGTCGGCGACAGTGCGACCTTTTTGGTCTCGCCTTCGCCGAGCTCCGCGTTCGCGCTGCTCTCCGGACCGTCGTCGATGCGGGCGGTGATCACGTGCTTGCCGGGGTTCACCTTGCGCCCATCCGCGAGCGCCGCGGTCGGAACTTCGACTCCGTCGATTTTCACCGTGGAGGTGCGGCCCGCCGGCGCGGTGACCATGACGGCGATCGTGGCAATCTTGCCCTTCATGGCTTCCGCAATCTTTGCCGCTTCGTCGCGCGCGTCTTTCGAGCGGCTCGTCTCGTCCCGCGTGATGGGCGTGCGACCGATGTCGAAGCACACGTCGCGGGCTTCGAGGGGCTGCTTCAGGGCGACGTGGGTTCGCGCGAGCTCGATCCCGGTGATGGGCGTGTGGGCCAGCGCGTGGGCGCTCTTGAACTTGGCAAGCGCTCCGGCCAGGTCGCCTTTGTCTCGTAGCTCCCGTCCCTTGACGATGAGCTCACGGGCAGACTCGAGGTCCGCTGCGCCGGCCGTGGGCTGGGCGAGGGCCACGTGGGGTGTGGCCGCGAGCGCACCGAGCGCCAAGGTTGCGGCCATCGCCACGTTTCGCACGTGTCTAATAAAGAGGGTCATTGGAAGTGGCAGTCGGATGTGGGGGCGCTGTCGTGGGCGTGCTCGGCGCGGTCGAAGCGTGGGGCTTCGGTCCGTGTCCGCCGCCGGTGCCGGGTCGGGCAGAGGCAGAGGCAGAGGCAGCCAGAGACGCCGTCGACGAAGGAAGAGGAACGAGTGCGAGGCCCGACGAGGGCACCGGGGGCGTGACCATCGAGGAAAGGGAAGGGGCAGAGATTACCGCGGATTGTACCGAAGGCGTGGGCGTCGTTCCGGTGGTCGAGGTCGATCGCCCGAGGGCAAAGATGGCCAACCCAGCGATCAGAAGCACCGCACCGCCCCCCGCGAGAATCGTTCCGGTGCGCGCTTTGGGGGGAGCGACCGACGTGCTCGACGCCAAGCCATGGGTGGAGGCCTCCACCTCGCGTAGGACTTCGCGGCCGATTTCCTTGCCGAACGGCGTCGTGACTTCGGCCGTCTTCGCGAACATGTCGTCCGAAAAAGGCACCGAGCGAGGTCCGGTTGACGGAGGAAGGCTGGACGAAGAAGCCTCCGACAGCGCCCGTGCAAGGCCGTCTGCGAGCTCTTTGGCCGACGGGAAGCGATCCGCAGGGTCCCTCGCGCAAGCTTTCTCGAACCACGTATCGACCGAGGCTGGCAGGTCCGGCGCCTTCTCGGTGGGCTTCGGAAGCGGTCCTCCGTGGATTTGGATGGCCAGAGCGCCCATGGTCTCGGCCTCGAACGGACGCGCGCCGGTGAGGGCCTCGAACGCGACCACGCCGACGGCCCAGAGGTCCGAGCGTGGGCCGATTTCCTTGGCTCCGACGATCTGCTCGGGGCTCATGTAGAAGGGCGAGCCCATTACGGCGCCCGTGCGTGTCGCGCTGTCGATGCGGGGCATGTCGGCGCCCTTCGCGATGCCGAAGTCGAGCAGCTTGACGAAGAACTCGCCTTCGCCGCCCTCACCACCCGTCAGGAAGATGTTGTTGGGCTTGATGTCGCGGTGAACGATGCCCTTGGCGTGGGCCTTGTCGAGCGCCCGGCCGAGCTGGGTCACGAGGGACACCACGTCTTTTGGCGGCATTCTCCGGTGTTTGTCGAGGTAGTCGCCGAGCTCTTCTCCTTCGAGGAGCTCCATGACGATGTAGGGCATGCCGTCGGCGGTGAGCCCGTGGTCGAACGTCTGAACGACGTGTGGGCTCTTTACCTGGGAGGCTGCGGCGGCTTCGCGCTCGAAGCGAGCCACGGCCTCCGGGTTCTTCGCGAGGTCGCCCGTGATGAACTTCACCACCACTTCGGTTCGAAGGGCGAGGTGCTCGGCCACCCAAACGGAGCCCATTCCACCCTCGTTCAGAGGGCGGGTGAGGCGCACGTTGGGGGTAATCATCAAGCCGGGCTCAGGCTGGGACACGGGGCCTCTCGGGCGCACGCGCGCCTCCTCCAAAGAATGCGTGACCCTACCCTAGGGTGCAACTTCTTTGCCCGCTCGTAGCGCGTGTTGGCGCCAAGATCGAGTGGCTGTGCCAGTTGGCACATCTTCGGGTCGGATCGTATTGTCTTCCCCCCCCATCGTGGACCGACCCCCATGGAACGCGCTTCTTTTTGTGCGCTGCCCGCCGGCATGGAGCATGCTTAAGACATCCCATGCGCCCTTCGGCGCGGGAGAGAGCACCATGAGCCTTCGACCGACCCTTCGAGCCCTCGCTGCCCTTTCGGGTGTGATTTCTGCGCTCGCATGCGCCCATTGCGGGAGCTCAAACAGCGAAGCCGCGACCCTCGCAGAGCCCGCCGCCGCCGGGAGCAGCCAAAAAGCGGGGGACGCCGCGACGGATCTCGCCGATGAAACCACGGCGGACACCGGTGCCCGCGGCGCCACTGCCCCCAACGCACCACCGAAGCTCGACGACGGGCTCCTCTTGGTGAACGCCACGCGCGCCTTTTCGGCGTTTCGCGTCTGTCCGGCAACAGGTTCGGGATTGGCCAGCACGAGCTTGTCGCGGCCGATCCCCACGACCCTCATGCCCGAGTCGAGCCTCGCGGGCGTCGACATCAACGGTGCCGCACGCATCGACCCGCAGGTCGAGTTTGGCAACGCCGACGAGGTCGTGCTTCTTGCCATTGACGACGACACGAAAGTGAAAGACCCACTCACGACCGCTTCGTGCCGCGCACTTGCTTGTGTCCAGAACGGAGGGGGATGCCTGGGTGCCGCCAAGGTTTTTCGTGTCCCCGTGCGTGATCCGGCCACGAAAGCAAAAGTGGCTGGCGCGTTCAGTGGGCGTGGAAAAGTGCTCGCGCTTCGCGACGACGGAGAGCTCCGGTTCGAAGTCTTCCCAATCGCCAACCGTCCCAGCACCAACGCAGCACAGCTCGGCGTCGAGCTCCGCAATCTGTCCGACTTCAAAGGCGACGTGACGTACCTCAGCCAAGCCGATGCGAAGCCTGTCGTCTTCCAAGGTGCAAGCGCTTCCGGTGACGTCGACCTCACGCGGAATTACTCGGTCGCGCGGTTCACGGCCGGACAGTACTCGGCGACGTTGCTCGACATCCAGCAGGCTTCCGACCCACGCGTCCCAATCGACACGTTCTACAAGTCGCCGGGCTCGTTCGCCCTTCTCCTTTTGGGAGCGAGCGCGACCGACGCGAGTCCAGGACGCCCGCTTCGATTCTTGGCCGTTCCCGTGACGGCGCCCAATCAGAAGGACGACGTGGATGCATCGGCGGTACCCCAGGACGGTGGAACGGACTAATCTCTGGTTGAGCGCGCGAAAGGTTGACCATGGTACCCCACACTCTCGGTAGACTTGCGTTGCTCGGGCTCCTCGCCGTTTCCGCATGCACCGCCAATGAGGTGAACCAGGAACGCCGTGCTCCCAAGCCACCGGGGGACGCGGCAGAGGGAGCGGCGCCCGACGCTGGCCTCGCTCCAACGGTTTTCCAGGATGCCGGCGCATCCGACACGAGCCCTCAAGGAATCGTTCTCGTCAACACGAGTCGGCAATTCCCGGCATTTCGCTTGTGCAAAGCCACCGAGGACAAGCCTTCGACGCGAAGCATCTCGCTCGTGAGGCCTTTTCCCACGACCCGCATGCCGAGCTCGAGCCTCTCGGGGGTCGACATCAATGGCGCCGTGAGGATCGATCGTCAGGAGCATATGGGCTCCGACTCCACCGCCATTCTGATTTCGATCGACGACGAAACGAAAGGCACGGAGGTCCTCGAGCTCGCGTCCTGTCGCGCGCTCGTGTGCGGCACAGGGAGCGGTGGGAATTGCCTGCCGCCGGCCAAGCTCCGACGGGTAACGGTGCTCAAAGACGGCGCACCTCTGGCTGGCGCATTTTCCGAGCCCGGACGTATGCTCGTTCTACGTGACCCGATAGGTGGGTCCGACGAGGTCTACTTCGACGCCATCGACATCAACGCGATGGGGGCGCCGAAACCGGGCCAGCTGCTTCTGCAGTATCGGAACTTCTCGACGCATCAAGGCTCCTTTCGTTTCACCGGAGGGAACCAAAGCTTCGAGATTGCCCCGGACAGCGAGCGCAGTGTCCCGCTCGCAGCAGACTCGTGGGCCGCCACGACGTTGACCGCCGGCGCGTATACGGCTTCGTTCGACGACATTCATCGTGCCTCGGAGCCGAACGTTCCCGTCGCGGACTACTACCGGACCCAAAGCCTCTTTCTGCTGCTCCTCCTCGGCGACTCCCGCCCGGATTCTGGACCAAACGCGCGGCCACTCAAGCTCCTTGCGGTGCCCATGGCGCCCCCTCGCGTTTCGGTAGTCCCCGCCAACGACGATGGAGGCACCGACGGCTCGGCGCCTCGAGACGCCGCTGTCGGCTCGCGAGACGCATCGCCCGACTGACTGATTGGCGCACGCCTCCGCTCGATTCGATTGACGTGCTCGCTGGCGCGCCCTTCCAAAGCGCGCTACCCTCGAGGGTTAATGCGCAAACTGGCATTGTTGCTCACTGCATTGGTTCCGGTGATGGTCAGCTATGCGTGCTCTCTTCAGAACGAAGTCATCGTGTCTGGCGAAGCGGACGCAAGTGGCACGATGGTCGTCCGGAGCCCCGACGCCGACGCCCCCGCGCAGGAGGCTGCCCTTGCGCCCGAAGCCAAGGAACGCAAGCCCAAAGCGGCCGTCCCTGACATGCCAGGGGTTTTTCTGGTCAACGGCTCCGCGTCCTTCCCAGCGTTCCGAGTCTGCAAAGCGGTGTCATCGGCAGAGGCATCCAGTCTGAGCCTCTCTCCGCCGGTTCCCACGGCCATCATGCCTCGGTCGAACTTGGCGGGCGTCGATGTGCTTGGGGCCGTCCGTATCGAACCGAGCGTCGAGCTCGGCGGCGAGAGCGAGGTCGTCCTGCTCATGATCGACGACAGCTCGAAGGCCAACGGCACCTTGCCCACTGGAAGCTGTCGCGCTCTCGCATGCAGTCTGTCGGGCGGAGCGTGCCTCGGCGCCGAACGCCTTAGGCGCGTGTCCATCGTGGACCGCGGGACGAAGCGACTTCATCCCGGTGCGTTCGCCGAACCCGGTGCGATCTTGGTTCTGCGGGACGACGCAGGAGACCTCCGGTTCGAGGTCGAAAGAGCGAACGCCGTCCCCCCCGGGCTCGAGGGAGACCTGGATGTCGATTTTCACAATCTTTCCAACGATCTGCAAGGCGCCGCGACCTACTTGAATCGCGGCGGAGCACCGGACGGAACGCCCTTGTCGCCGTTCTCCACGTCGTTCCAGCTCCCCTCGGACTACACGCTCGCGAAAGTCGCCTTCGGAAAACACGAGGAGTCTCTGGCCGACATCCACGAATTTTCCGAGCCGCGCGTGCCCATGGACACCTACTTCCGAGCCCCTGGAGCCTTTTTGCTGCTGCTCGTAGGCAGCCCGGATCAGGACGCCGCGCCCGACCGAAAGCAGCGGTTCGTCGCGCTTCCGGTGAACGGCCTTCCCGACCTGGTCGTGTCCGTGGACGCCGGCACCGATTGACAACCGCTCGCACATCCTGAAAAAGAGCGTCCGTGCCTGTTGCCAGCTATTTCGACGTGGACGGAACGCTCCTTCGAACGAACCTGATCCATCCCACGGTTTATTACCTCCTCAACCAGAGGACGCCTTTTCGCAGCTTCCTCAAAGTGGCGAAGGCCATGGTGCGCGCCCCCGAGATGGCGATCGCCGAGTGGAAAGACCGTCGCCTCTTCAACGAGGCCCTCTTTTCGAGCTACGAAGGCATGTCGCACGACAGGCTCATGCTCCTCGCGGACGATGCGTTCGACACCGTGGTGAAGCCCGCGCTTTTCCCCGCGGCAAAGGATCTCGTGTCCCGCTGCCGTGACGAAGGTCACGAGGTCGTGCTCGTGTCCGGCGCCCTCGACTTCTTGATGGAGCGCTTGGCCAAGCACCTCGGCGCCACGCACGTCATCGCGAACCGCCTCGAGATCAAAGATGGCTTCGCGACCGGAAGGCTCTTGCGCCCGGTCGTGGCGGGGCCGGAAAAATCCCGTTTGATCCGAGAGCACGCCAAGAGCCAAGGCATCGATCTCGGGGACTGCTTCGCCTACTCGGACAGCTACTCCGACGTCCCGATGCTCAGCGTGGTGGGACATCCTGCCGTGGTGAATCCCGACGCCAAGCTCGAACGGCTCGCGCAGGCCTACGGCTGGCCCACCATTCGTTTGGACGTCGACAAAAAGGCGAGCTGAAGGCCTTCGAAAAACGAAGGCCCCATCCCCCGAGCTCTTCAGAAACGGGACGACTTGTAGAGCTTGTCCACGAGCTTCTGGAACGTCGGCGTGTCGATGTCCAATAGGCCGCCGAGCTGCACGAAGCGGTCGCTCTCGGCGTACATCACGACGTTGTCCGATCGCACGACCCCCAAGAGCTTCACCATGAGCTCTTCGCGCTCGGGAACCGAAAAGCTCCGTCGTACCGCCCGACTCCGCGAGAGAATTTCCACGTGGCGACGGGCGTGGGACCACGCGAGGACCTCGTGGAGCACCGGAGCGATGGCCGGGTCGAGCAGCACCATGTTGCGAGCCTCGCGCGCCGAAGTCGATCCGTCGGCCTCGGCAAGCTGCAGCGCGGCGAGGGCCAAGAACATTCGCTTTGCGGCCTCGGCGTCGTCGCTCGAGACCTTCGCAACGGGCACTTCCAAGAACCGCGACAATTCCAGGAAAGCTTCTTCGGGGGCCGTGCACTTTCCGTGGGCACGAAGGTCGCGGAGGAGCTGCGAGCTCGCGAAGGCGTCGAGAGCGACCGTGCGTATCGAGAGATACGGGTGCGTGTCCATCATGCGGTCGGTGAGCGAGCGCTTCCGGAGGTTCGCCACTTCTTCTTTGGCGTGTGCCACGATCGCGCTGGTTTCTCCGAAGAGCTCCCGCTTTCGGACTCCCGTCTTCAGCATGACCTGCACGAGGAACGCGCTCTCGGGTTTGTCCGAAACCAGCATTCCGACGCGATCGGTGCTGAGCTCCTGGTGGCGCCGAAGTGCGAAATACTCGGCTTGAGTGGCCTCCGACATGTTCGTCCCTTGGACGCGCATGGCAAGCTCCTGATGACCGAAGAGGACGTGCCCAATCTCGTGGGCTATCACGATTTGGAGCTCCTGCTCGTCGAGGGCCTCGAGGAGCCCGCTCGAGAAGTGCACGGTCACGACGCCCGAGTGCTCGGTGACGAAGGCACTCAAGTTCTCGGCGTTGTGCACCCAAAGGCGGACTTTCCCTTGGAACCCGAGCTTTTGCACGACGTGCTCGAGTGCGCGAAAGGGAAGGGGCATCAAGGTCGGATGAAGCTCGGTCGCGTTGATCCCGACTTGGGCATCGAGGTTCTTCGCCGTCGTTCGAAGCGCGCGATCGCGTGCGCTTTGCACGTAGGCGGTTCGGAAATGCGCGTCCTCGAAAAGCCGCTCGAGATGCACGAGCTCGCCTGGATACCGGAGCGCTTCGAGATCGACCGAGACGCGGTCGAGCCATCCCCCACGCGCGCCTGCGAAAAGCTCCTCGGCCGTGGGCTCGACCTCCGAGGTTTCTTCGGCGCGAGCGGTGAACGTCCCCCCTTGGAAATGCATGCGCCAGAGGCCCGCAAGCGTCGAGCTCCCTTCGTCCCAATGGCCGTCGAAGGTGAACGGCGTGTGGCTCTCGCGCTGGCGTATCGTCACGCGGCCCGCGGCCGACTCGACGCTCATCGTGTACGAGTTGCCTTGGAGCGAGAGCTCCGCCTGCGCCTTGCCATCGACCTCGGAGAGGGTCATCCGGAATGGCTCGAGCTCTTCGTCCGTATTGACGGACAAGTGCCCCGCGAGCGCCGCTGCAAAAAGGGGCGTGACCTCGCTCTCGGGCTTGGTCGCCTCCGAGGGCGCCAGAGAAACATCCGAGGGGGCATATCCCCAAGACGACACGGTCTCCTTCGATAGGTCGAAGAATAGTCCTGCTGGAGTGGTGATGCGCACACGTTGGCAGAGCGGAAAGACCGCGGAAAGCGCTCGCGGAAGACAAGACGTTTCCAGGTGGGCTCCCGAGCCCCTCAAGGCTTCCACGATGGGCGTAGGTTCCGTGCCAAAATAGAGCCGAACGACGTTTCGTTCCCCGTCGTTCTTGAGTGTGCTCGAAATGCCGAATTCGAACGCTCCGACTTGGGTGTCGTCCGCACCGTGAAAAAACGTCACCGTGAGATCCACGGGAAGCTCACCCTCACGAACGTCGGAGAGCGCCTTTACGGCCCGAATCCACGATTCGTGGGAGGACGCGCTCATCTCTTCCGGCAATACCGCGCGAGGCTGATGGTCGAAGTCCGCCGGCTCGAGGACGGTGATCCCTCGTTCGCGCGCTTCGGCCCGGGCTGTCTCTTCGTTCGTGCGCGGCAGCCATCCGTAACACTGCGCAAAGAAGTCGCCGTGCCTCGTCACTTGTGAACGAAACCACTCCGTGACCCGCTCTCCATCCTGCATGTTGGCGTCGGAGGAGTCTTCTTCCACCTCTTCGAGACTGAAGGTGGCGTCGGGAGTGGCGAGTAGCCACGGCATGTCGATCCAGTCCTCACGCTGTGCTTCTTTGAGCAAACGAAGAACCGTTGGGCTCTTCCTTGGCGTGACCACGTACGCGGCCCGCAATCCGAGCCAATCTTGGAACGTCTCGAATGGGTTGCCGCCCGTGGACGCAAGCCCACGCTCGGCCAAAACGGCACCAAGAGCCGCCGCTACGTGTGTGGTGCGGGGCACGAGGAGGCGCGACCATCGATAGAGCACGAGCTTCTGCTCGACGGCCTCGGGAGGCTCGACCATGGTGCCGCCACCCAGGCCGAGCGCATCGAGACAAAGCGCCGCATACCGCGCGACATCCTCGTCCCGCAGTGGCCGCATCCAAAGGGAGGCCGCCAAGATCTCGAACCGCTGCTCCTTGACGAGGCCAGGCAATGCGGTTTCGAGCCGTCCCAGAACGGCTTCGGGATGCGTTTGGTAGAGGAGCGGAGCCGTGATGCCGTCCGCGAGCAAGGAGGCCACCTCGGACGCGCGGGCCGAGCTCGTGCCCATGTTCGCAAGGGCAAAGGCCAATCGCTCGACCGGCAGCGGGCCCTCGGGAAGCTCGGCTTCGTTCTGGAGGAGGGCGAGAAGGGCGGATTTCGAGTCGCGGCTCATGGCCCACAGGATACGCGGTTCGCGGGCCGTTCTTCCCCGAACATGGGTGCTCGGTCTGCCCGGCTACACTCCGAGGCGAGCCCACCGTTCCGCCAACCGGGCCACGGCCCGCGGCACGTCCGGCGCCCGCGCTTCGAACGTTGCCATCGGGCAGGTGCGTTCCAGAATCAACCTCGGCACGGTCTCGAGCGTGAAACGGCCCGGATCGAGGTCCTCACGCACGTCGTCCCACTCGAGAGGCCACGACACCGTAGCGTCCGGAACGGCCCGCAACGAATAGGGAGCCACCAGCGTGCGTGTTTTCCCCGTTTGAATCACGTCCACGTACACACGCTCGCCTCGTTTTTGCGGGATGCGCTCCATCGTGGCCAGTTTGGGATGTGCGTGGACCAGCATTCGTCCCAAGAGCTCGACGAGCGCACGTGCCGTGTCGTAGCCGTGACCCTTGCCAAGAGGGACGAGCACGTGGAGGCCCGTTTGTCCCGAGGTCTTCGGAAAGCCAACGAGCCCCGTCGCATCCAAAATGTCCCGGAGCGTGCGTGCCAACGTGACGGCATTGGCAAGGGTCGAGAGCTTCACGTCGAAGTCGAGGGCCACGTAGTCGCATTGGGCGAGCGACTCCGCTTTCGACGAAAAAACGTGAATCGGAAGCACTCCGAGGTTTGCGACGTAGAGGAGGCTCGCCAGGTCGTCGAGCACGAATCCGCGCTTGGTCCGAGGAGCGGGACCCGCGCCCTTCCGTTCCGCCGGGGACTCTTCGTCCTTGAACGCCAACGTTCGCATCCACGGCGGCATTCGAGGCGGAACGTTCCACTGGAAAAAGTGTTTCCCGTGAACCCCGTCCGGATACCGAACCACGGTGACGGGGCGACCGCGTACGTGCGGGAGAAGAACGTCCGCGACCGCGCGGTAGTACGCAATGACCCGCGCCTTGGTATAGCCCCTTTCCGGGAAGTACAATTTGTCGGGGTTCGTAATGCGCACTTCGCGGAGTGCGGCTTTGGTGTTCCCGTGGTCGATTCGTGCGACCTCTGCGTGCGGGCCAATCGTGATGCGGACTCGGTCGGGGAGCTCGACGTCCTTTTCCGTTCGGAAGTAGGGTGCGTCGTTCCGTTTGGCCACGACGCGACGCAGTCCGAGATTCGTAGCGAGCTTTCGGGCCACGCCCTCGGGACCGGGCAGGCTCGGGATCGTCCGGAGAATTCCCTCGCCGAGCACGATTTCCTCGAGAAGCCCCCGACGCTCGGCAAATGGCGCCTCGGCCACGGCATAGGGACCTACGGCGAGCACGTCGTCGCAGAGGAACGTCACTGGAGTGTCCAACGTCGCCTCGTGAGACGCGCCACTCGCGAAGAGCCGGGCCCGCTCGGCAAGCTTCGAAAGGCTTGGCGCACCGGTGCCGTCGAAAGTGACCACCGCGCCCTCGAGCACCACCGAAGAAGGCGCGAGCGCCTGCACGGCACGCACGATCTCAGGATAAAACTCGGACAGATCGCGTCGAGACGCATCTCCATGGGCGATGAGAACGACACTCTCTCCGTCCTTCAGGACGCGTGCCGGCAGGCCATCGAGCTCGGCCTCGAATGCATAGCCGGGAAGGCTCGGGAGAGAGAGGCACTCCACGAACGTGGCAAACGGTAGCGCACTCGGATCGAACGGAGCCCGTCGCGCCCGACGGGTCTTCGCGCGGTCTACCAAAGCTCGCGCCTTGTTCGCGAGAGCTTCCCCGAGGGCGTCTCGATGCTCGAGCTCGCTCACGGTCAGGCCCGATAGAACGGAGCGCTGGAGCGTCGTCACGCCATCGCCCGCAGCCACTCCGGGCGTGGCGTAGGCGTCGCGCTTTTTGAAAAAGAGCCACCCTTGGGGCTCGTTCTTGAGCTTCACCAGAGCAAAACGACCACGGAGCTTTCGCCCCGAGAGGACCATGTCGAGCTTCCCCGAGAGGAGCCCACGCTCGCTCGGACCTTCGAGATACCGCACCGTGCCACGGTCCCAGGCGATCATCGGGCCGCCGCCATACTCTCCGTCGGGAATCACGTCCTCGAAGTCGAGGTATTCGAGCGGGTGGTCTTCGGTCCGAATGGCGAGACGCTTCTCGTCCGGGTCCAAGCTCGGCCCCTTAGGGACCGCAAAGCTTGCCAGCGCACCGTTTGCTTCGATCCGCAAATCGTAGTGCGGGTGGGTCGCGTGGTGAAGATGCACCACGAACGCCCCCACGACGGTCTCCGCGCCTTCGGATGCACGTTCCCCGAAAGGTTCGTTGGTGCGCGAGGCGTCTCGTTTGTCCTCGTAGCGTTGAGGTCCGTTCTTCGGCATTCCGGGCTCCGAGGGGGCCACAAAAACGGAATTCGCGCGAGCCCACCGTTCTGGAAGACAACCCCTCGAACACGGCCGCCGTACGCGTGGACGGGCGTCTTCGACGCGCCTGAGACCCAAAAATGGCGCAGATTGACGCTGTAAGACGCGCACCTCAGATGTGCGTAACGCGAAGGAACCCATGCGGCTGAGGAGCGAACCGCACTACGCAATTCGGAGCAAAAGGTCCCTCAAGCCGCCGTAATGTCGTTCGGCACGTGCCTTGTATAGAGGAACGTCATGCCTCAGTCCTCGCAGCCCAGCAAGTCGGTCGACCTCCCCATTCGCCAAGAGAATCAACGCGCTGCAAAACCCCAAGATGACGTCGTGCGTCTTCTCTCTTCGGACGAGATTGCCGAAGCGTCGGATTTCTACGACGCAGCACCCTGCACCGACTGATTCGATCGCCAAAACGACCCAGTCAGCTGCGGATCAGCTCGCAGCCGGCAAGAAACCCTCTTCGACGCGACGGAAATCGATCGTCACGTCGAGGCGGGCGAGCACCGAATAGAACCCGAACTGAAGCCGGTTCATGAAGAGCATCTCGCGTGGCATCACGAAGACTTCGTGGTCCTTCAGCCCACGAACTTCTTTGCCCATCGCGTGCATTCCGGCCACGAGACTGCTCGCGTAGTCCCGAGTGATTCGGTAGGGCGACGCGAAGAGTGGCTCGAAACAGCTCCGGGAATAGGCGACGCATAGGTCCTCCATTTTCCCGGCTTTCGTACCCAATACCTTCTTCACGAAGTGAGCGAACTCGGCTTCGTCGCCGTTGCAGGCCGCGCGATGGAGCTCGGTCGCGTGCACGCGGGTCTCTTCGGGAATGACCTGCACGCACCCGTAGTCGAGGAACGTGACCTCGCCGCCCTCGTGGAAAATGTAGTTTCCAGGGTGCGGATCGGCATTGAACATGCCGCCGACCATGTTTCCTTTGAAGACGTAGCGCCACATCGTCTCGGCCCACGCCGTGCGTTCTTCCACGCTCGAAGCGCAGGCTTCTTCGAAGGTCTTCCCCGTGACGAGCTCGGTCGTGAGCACGCTCTTCGAGGAGCGGTCTTCCACGACCACCGGAATGCGCACGGTAGGATCGCCCTCGTGGATTCGTCCGAAGTGGCCGATGCGCGAAGCTTCGAGCTCGTAGTCGAGCTCTTCGCGGAAGCGCGTGCGAATCACCTCGAGCATGCCCTTCGAGTCGAGCCTACGTGCGCCTCCGAGAGCCGCGAAATTCTCGAGGACACTTGCGCTCGCAAGATCGCTCTCGACCGCCTCACGGATGTTCGGATGCTGCACTTTGACGGCGACCGCGCGTCCGTCGTTCAGGGTCGCTTTGTGCACCTGGCCGATCGACGCGCTCGCGATGGGGTCATCCACGAACTCGGCGAAAAGAGAGTCGATCGATCCCCCGAGCTCGGACTCGACGAGGGCACGAATTTGGACGTGGGAGGACTTCGGCGCCTGCGAACGCAACATGCGCAGCGACGCTTCGTAGGCGTCGCGTTGGGCCTCGGGGACCACACCGTCGACGTAACTCGCCATCTGGCCGACCTTGGCGGCGAGACCTCGCAGCGTTCCAAGGACGTCGGCGGCGGCGTCGGCCGCGGCCTTCCCGTCGTTCCCTCGAAGCACGCTGGCCCCGGTGGTGACGCCGAGCTTGGCGAGGCGCGCAAGCCTACCGAGCCGTGACTCCGGGATTTTCTTGAATTTTTCGTCGGTCAAGGGGGCTCCAACACGCGCTCCAGAGGTCATCGTCGCACGTCTCCGCAGTTCAGGTATGGCGTTCGTGTGCCCCACGGCCAAGGGGACTTTCGTCGAGAAAGAAGGTCAAACCTCGTGTGGCACGCCAGGCAGGGCGCCCTCTGTGATAGCGATGGGTCTCCAATGGATGCCGCGCTCGACCGCTTGGTCGCTTTGGTTCGTCGTGACCTAGGTGCAGAGGACGTGCGCGTCGTCGCGTCGGTCCCCCCGTCTGCGCCGAACGTGCTCGTCGCCCGTCTCTCGGACGGTCGCCATCTCGTGGCGAGCTTCTCGGAGGTGCCCGTCGACCACGACGCACTCGCCCGTCGCCTCGACATGCTCGCCAGGACGTTTGCCAATGCGCTCGACGAAGCCGAGCCCGGCCACCACTCACGCCACTCGCTTCACTCTTCCCTCCACGAGGAGCTTCGGGCCCTCGCCCAGCGAGCCCAAGCAGTGGACGCGTTCGTCATCGATGCACAGTCGCCGGTGACTTGGGGAAGTGCCCTGCTCAGGCCGCGCACGGGGCCTGAGAAGCACGTGCTTGCCGAGGTGTCGCAGCACAAGCTCATCGACTTCCCCGAGTGGCCGGACGAAGCTTCCGACGTCTCGCTCTACGACACGAAGTCCGAGGACCGTGGGTCGGGCCCCTCGCTCGAGGGCGCTCGGGACGAAGCCGATCTCCTCGTACTCTCCGAAAAGACCGCCGCGCGCGTGCGCGAGCTCGCCATCGATGCCGAAGTTCAAAAGGGCAAACACCTCCGCCACGTCGAAGCCAGTGCGACGAGTGGCCATTTCGCCGTTTCTTTCTCGGGCATTTACGTGCTCGTTCTGACCTATAAGGGCGAGTTCGACGAGCTTCGCGCCGAGCGTGCGTCGCACGAGGCCTTGCCACGCATCGAGCCCCTCGTTCTTGCGTTGCCCCCACTGGATCCGGAGCCGCAGCCCATGGGCGGAGTCGTTGCGTTTCGCCGGGGACCGCGCCGCTGACTCGGCGAGTCCGGGCGAGCGTTTCGCGACCAACGTTCCTCCGACTCCGACACGAAAGAACCCGCCGAGCACTTTTGCTCTGCGGGCTTCGTGGTTCACGCGCTCAGCGGTCGGAGTAGCGCTTCTTGATAGTCGGAATCAGGTATTCCTCGAACGCGCGCTCCACGTCCCAATTGGGTTTCCAGCCCCAGTCCTTCCGGGCGCGGGTGTCGTCGACGTCCTCGGGCCACGAGTCGCAAATCTTGTTTCGTACCGCGTCCGGCGCATACTCAACTTCGGCATTCGGGAAGTGCTTGCGCACGCGGTCTTCGATGTCTTTCGCGGAGAGGCTGAAGCTTCCCACGTTGTAAATGCTCTTCGTGAGCTTCGCGCGATCGGCTTCGAGCATGCCCATCAGGGCATTTACGGCGTCGGGCATGGCCATGAAGGGAATCTTGGTGTCCTCGCGGACGAAGCATGAATACTTCTCGCCCTTGGCGGCCGCGTGGAGCATTTCGGGACCGAAGTCGCTCGTTCCGCCCGTTGGAACGGTCTCGGCCGAGATGAGACCCGGAAAGCGGAGGCTGCGAAAATCGAGGCGCGCGGCACTGGCCAGTGCGCCGAGCTGCCGGAAGTGCTGCGTGAAGTACCGACCCAAGTGCTCGCAATAGAGCTTGTTGCAGCCGTACATCGTAATGGGCTCGTTGTAGGCATCCTCGAGGACTTTGCCCGCTCTGGCCTTCTCGGCGAGGTCGGGCAGGCCATAAACGGCAATGCTGCTCGGGAAAATGAAGCGCACCGGACGCCCAAGGCGCCCCGATTGGTTTTGGGCCACCCGAAGCAGGTGCAGCGTGCCCTCCACGTTCACCTGGTGTGCAAGCTCCGGATCGCGCTCGCCACGTGTGGAGAGCAGCGCGGCGAGGTGGAACACGACCTCGATCTCGTGGTGCGCGGCCACCTGATCGAGCAGGTACTTATCCATGATGTTGCCTGCGTACGTCTCGACACAAAGCGGACGGTAGCGCTCGGGCAGGGGCGTAAGATCCACCGTGACGGCGCGGTATCTTCCCTCCGTGTGGAGACGCTGGAGGAGCGATCGACCGATTTCGCCATTGGCGCCGGTGACGAGGACGACAGGCTTCGACATGGGGGCGCAAGCTAGTTCGGCGGTGACCTCGGGGTCAACGCAGCCGCGTTTTTGCCCTTTCTGCGCAGCCAAGCGGGCTTCCCGCGTCCGTTTTCGGGCCGCGGGAAACGTGCGCTTCGGCCCCAGCGCGCGTTCGGGCGGGGGCCCCATCCCTCGCTTGGCGTGCTTGGCGGCCGGGTTCCTTCGGCAAGTCCCAGGCTGTTGGCGAAATCCGCGCCGGTTTCGGGTACGCTACTGGACGTGGATTCCGCCCCGGCGCTCGCGACGAAGGTGTGCCCCGCGTGCAGCGCCAAGTACCCGCAGGACGCTCTGTTTTGTCCGAACGACGGTGCGCCGCTGCAAAGCAGTACGAGCTCGGCGCGCTCGGGTGAGGGGCCCGATCCCTACTTGGGGCGCGAAATCTCGGGCCACATCGAGGTAAAGCAGCTCGCAGGGGTTGGCGCGATGGGCCGGGTCTACCGCGCCTTCCAGAAGGGCATCGACCGCGACGTCGCCGTGAAAGTGCTCCATCGCGAGCTCTCGGCGAACACCCAGCTCGTCACGCGCTTCACGCGGGAAGCCAAGGTTGCCTCGAGGCTCCAGCACCCGAACGTGGTCCAGGTTCTCCTCGCCGGGCAGCTCCCCGACGGCGCGATGTACATCGTCATGGAGTTCCTCGACGGCATGTCGTTGCAGAGTGCACTCGCCGCGTCCTCGGGAGCGATGCCGCTCGGACGCGCCATGCACATCGGGCTCCAGCTCTGCGACGCCGTCGGCGAAGCTCACGCGCAGGGGATCGTTCACCGGGACCTCAAGCCCGAGAACGTGATGCTCGTGCGTCGCGGCGAGGACCTCGACTTCGTGAAGGTGCTCGATTTCGGCATCGCCCGCATCAACTGGGGCGAACAGTCGATGGCCACGGCCGCAGGGCTCATCTTCGGCACGGCCCGCTACATTTCGCCGGAGGGAGCGCAGGGCGAAGGCGTGAACCCGCCTGGTGACGTCTACTCCATCGCGACCTTGCTCTACCAAATGCTCTCGGGACACACGCCGTTCGAGGGCGATCAAGCCGTCGCGATGCTGCTCGCGCAGATCCACGACACCCCACCGCCGCTTCGTTCCCACGCGCGAGCGGCCTACGTTCCCGAGCCCATCGCCGACGTGATCATGGCGAACCTCGCGAAAAACCCTGCCTCCCGGCTGGCCGACGCGCGCGCCTTCGGACGTGCCCTCGCCGAGGCCGCGCTGCGTGGAGGTCTCGCGTCGGAAGACATCGGACCCCTTGCTGGATTCGGACGTCGCCCGAGCGGCGTCATGAAGCTCGCGAGCCTCGAGCGCACGAAGAAGCACGAAATTTCGGCCGATGACCAAGAGCGCATGGCAAGACCCCCGGCAGCGCCCCCTTCGAGAACGCCCGAGGGACGCGGCAGGCCGAGCGGTACCGAGATTCCATCGCTTCCAGGAAGCGCCACCGTGCGCTGGACTCCGCCCGACGCCCTTCCCGCGGTGGAGGACACCCTCGACGACGAGCCCGCACCGCGCGCACGTGCGGCCCCCGCTACGGCGCTGTCGCCTGCCTCTCCGCCGTCGGCAGCTCGTGCGGAGCCGTCTTCTTCCTCCCGTGAGCGTGAGCGCGAATCTCGGCCGCGTTCGCGGGAGTCTTCTCCGACCGTGCCGAGCCCGGCGGGTGCGGACGATGGCCCGCCGGAGAAGTCGGGAAGAGCATCGTTGGTCACCCTCGTGCTCGTCTGCTTCGTCGTCGGCGTCCTCTTGTCGGTCGGTGTAGCTTACAAGATGGGCCGCATCGGCCCGGATCGCGCGCTCGAGGCCGAAATCAACCGCGTGAACGCCGCCCTCATGGCGCACCGCCTCTACGAGCCACCTGGCGACAACGTTCGCGAGATCACGGCGCTCGGGCTCCAGCGTTGGCCACACGAACCGCATTTTCTCGAGGCTCGCGAGAAGGCATGCGACGAGCTCGTGAACCTGGCGCGCGTCGAACGCAACGCCCCGGAGTCGCTCCGTGTCGCCAAAATCGCGACGGACTTGGACCCGTCCGACCCGGCGGCCAAACGTCTCGTCGAGGAGCTCGAGTCCGAGCTCGCGAAGCTCTCCCCCGACCTGCCGGGAAGCGTCGCTCCACTTGCGTCGACCCCCAAACCGCCGCCCTTCGTCCCCACACCATCGTCTTCCGCGCCATCCACCACCACGGTCGACGCGAGCCCTGCCGCTCCGCGCGTCGGTCAGACGGTGACCTTCATCGCGCGCGTCAGTCCTGCAAAAGCCAAGGTTTCGGACGCCTCGTTCACCGTTCAAGGGGCAACCCTAGCCGCAGCGCGCATGCCCGCGGCTCCGGGTGCAAACGGCACCTTCCGCGCTGGCTTTGCGTTCCTCGAGGCTGGGACCTTCCAAATCGTGTTCACCGCGACCGTGGACGGCGTTCCCACACGTGCCGAACGGGTCGTGGTCACCTCGGGTTCTCTCGTTCCCGGCTTGCCTCCCCAGCCTACGGCTCCTCCAACGGCCTCGGTGCCACCGCCGCAGCCGTCCGGCTCGAGCTCTCGATGGTTGTAATATGCATGCCGTGAAGCGCCTCGCGGCCTTTGGGATTCTCGTGCTCGTCACGATCGCTCCTGCCACCGCGAGTGCCGAAGACACACTTGGTCCACGCCTTCATGCGCAGCTCGAGCTCGCGAGCCTCATCCTGCCTACGGCGGGGCTGCTCGACGCCAATCGCAACCCCGGAAGCGGTGGAGATGTCGCGTTGCCGCTGGCGCTCCGTTTTCACTATCGTGCCGATCGCTTCGCGTTCGGTGCGGGAGCGTCCCTCGCTCTCTTTGCTCTGACGAGCTCCCCTTACTCGGGGACCGCCGAGCTTCCACGAACCCACGAGCGAGGGTTTTTCCAGATCGGACCCGAGGGGCGGTACTACTTCCGTGAAGGCGGGACATGGGAATTCTGGGCGGGCGCCAAAGCCGGCCTCGTGCTGCTCACCGATCGTTTTGCCAGCACGCCGGGCATCCCCGTGCCCTCGAACTACGGAGTGAAAACCGTTTCCGTACGTATGGAGGGCATTCAGGCCATGGCGGGGGTGGGCGCCGCATGGCGAATGACGCACCTCTTTACCCTTGGGCTCGATTTGCGCGGCGGAGGGCTCCTGTTTCCAGGTGCACGAAGCTGCCTCCCTTCTGGGGATTGCTCGAGCATGAGCGGAGCGTATCCCGCGATCGAGCTTGGTCTCGCGTTTGGCATCTTGCGCGACCTTTGACGCGACGTGCAAGACGCGCGCTCCCAGGTACTGGGTCAGCGCCCGTGCTCGTGCAAATACTGCGCAGGTTTCGTCGAGAGCCGCGGATGACTTGCCCCATGGTCGAGCTCTGGGTACCCTCGCAGATTGGCCACTTATGCCTTTTGGGAGGATTGCCATGATCATTCAACGCGCCGCTCTCTTTGTCGTCCTTACCGCTGCAGCCCTCGGCGCTGCGGGCACTTCGGCGTGCAGCTCCGACAGCTCGACGGCCGACGCCGGGCCCGCCGCTCAAGCAGGGACCGTGAACGCCCAAAGCGCCAAAGGCAGCTCCACCACGTACGTAGGCGGAGTGTCGCAAGCCGTGGACCAGAACAAAGGGCAAGCGGCTCTCGGGACTCTCATCTCCGGGGCGCAGCAGGCGCAGAGCATCGTCTCTCCAGCCGTCGGAACCGGAGCTCGTCCCGCGAACATCATGCTTCGTGACGTGATTGGTCAGGTTTCTCAGGCCATCACGAGCTGCGACACTGCATGCACCGGAACCACCTGTGACTTCAAGGGTTGCGGCACGAGCGATGGCGGGACCATCACCATCAACGGGACCCTGTCGTGGACCGGTGGCAATTTGAAGTGCGTCAATCTCACGTACGACATCGACCAAAGCGCCATCGGTGGAAGCAAGACCAAGATCACGCTCGACTGCGACGTGACCGTGACGGCATCCACCCTCAAAGGCACGATCAAGAGCAAGGGCACGACGTCGCTCGGTAGTTTGCTCGCCGAGGCAGGCGCTGCGGCTTCGGGCATCGGGGACGTCGGTTGGTCGAGCGAGACCAACTTCGTGGATGTCAAATACGCGAACGGAAAGCCGACGAGCGGCAGCGTGAAGGTCTCCGCGACGACCACCGTCGCAGGCCAAAGCTACGCGGGCTCGGCCGAAGTTACGTTCCCGTAACCGCCTAGAGCACGAGAGTCGCGTTTCCACTTCGCGGACGCGACTCTCATGTTTTGTGGATCCCGTCTGCGGTCACGAGGGCGAGCAGCGTCGCGACACGCTCGAGCGCCACGGCGAAAAACGCCAGCATCGCGACGGCGCGCAGACTGGGCACGACGCCTCGCGCCGCAAAAAACGGTGAACGCGCCACCATCGCGCCGGCCGCCGTCGAGAGAATGGCTGCCGCGAGCAAGGGGCCTGCAACGACGAGCGCGATGCTGGCTCCCGCCGCGAGCGTGCTGACGGTGCGTGTCACCACGTTCGCGTCCACGTCGGCTCGAACGATGGCCCGAACCATCGTGGAGGGCCCACCGGCTGCAAAAAAGAAGAACCCGCCGAGCAGCGACAGCAGCACCGCCGAGGGCGAATGGGCATCCGGAGTCGGAGCAAGCTTCACGTCCGCGCTCGGTCCACGAAGCTCGTCGAAGAGGCCACCCGCCATTGCCCCGGCCCAAAGGGGAAGCGCACTCGCCAACGCGAGCGGAAGGCCACGCAGCACATCCACGAACAGCGTGACGGCGAGGCCGCCGGGTTCGACGCCTTGGCTCGAAATCGCCGGGGCCACAGCGAACGCGAGCACGAGCGCCATGGACGCACGCACTTGGATAGGCACACCACGAAGCCCGAAGGCCGGTACGACGAACACCGTGGGCAAGAGCCGGAAAAAGCCGCGTGCGAGGCCGACCCCGGATCCACCGAGCGAAAAGGCCCGCGCGACTTCATCGAAGAGGCCCTCCACCCGGTCGTTCCTACCACGGCGCGGCCGGGCTGCGTCGCGCGTTTCGCGGCCGAAACCGCGTTGACGGCGGACGTCCGTCTCTCCATGCTGCGCGCCCATGGCGCTCGATCTCACTCTGGTCGGTAAAGAATCGGAACCCCAGCTCCACACGTACACCTGGCGTGACGTGGTGCTCT
>JAYUKI010000052.1:0-1818 GCA_043764595.1 Myxococcales bacterium
CAATGGTCTACTTCGGCAATACTTCCCTCGAAGGACTGACCTTTCAAACGTAACGCAGCGAGAGCTCAATAGGGTTGCGCGGCAAATGAACATGAGACCCCGCAAGATCCTCTCCTACGGGTCTCCGGCCGAAGCTCTTTGTAAAGAAATTGCATTGACCGGTTGAATGTAAGGCCGCCGCTTTTAAAATTTCGCGCTCCATTTTCAGCACTTTGTTCTCTTTGCGAAGCCGTGCGAGCTCGTTCCGCTCTTCGGTCGTAAGCACCTCAGGGCTCCCCGTTCCAGCGTCAGCTTCCGCACGCCTTACCCACTCGCGCAGCGCCGTTTCGGTCAGGTCCAGGTCCGCGGCAACCTGCGTCGTCGACCGTCCAGCCAGCACCATCTTCACGGCGTCAGCCTTGAATTCCTTGGTGAAGGACCGCCGCGCCCGTTTGCCCCCATTTGCTTTTTTCATCGACACTCCTGGCGCATTCTCGCGCTATCCGACGTGTCCGCCAAGCGGGGGCAAGGTCACACCGAGCTTACGCCAATCGGATTCTCGGACCTCGACCCCGAAGCGCTCGGCGGCGCGCCGGATGCGGTTCCAAGCCGCGTCACGCTCTGCGTCGGTAACGCCCTCGACCTGGTCGAAGCGGGCGACCGCATTGCGCACATTGGACCCGCCTTCGAGGGGCTCCTTGCGCTGCTTCGGAAAGGCGAAGTCTTTGCCGGGCAACGCGGCACGGCGCATAGCCGTCAGGCCTATCCGTTCGCCAACCCGTATCCTGGCGGCGTCGTTGTCGGGTCGGAGAGTCTCTCCTACGCGGCCCTCCGTGGGGCCAACTTAGGCGGCTAAACTTGCCGAGCAAAGGGGAAGCTCCTGCAAAGCCAGCGTTTGGGGTGCACGAATGGCACGTCCCATCGGCGCTCTGCATGCGATTGCAGCACGAAGTCCGGCGCATTTGGATTTGGCGCGGTGTCTGCAGTGTCCACCCGAGCCGTACCGAGTCGTTCGGTTTGGCGAATGAACCTCCAAAGGATTTCGCACCATGAAGATGCTCCGTCTCTCTCCCCCTCTCTTCCTCGCGCTGGTCGCGACGGGCTGTGTATCGGCTGGGAGGTACGACGAAGCGGTCGCTAAGGCAACGGTGACGCAGGCCGAGCTCGGAAAGAAGACCACGGCGCTCGATCAGAGCACGCGTGACCTCGAGCAGCAACGCGCCGAGCTCTCGCGCGTGCGCGGCGAAATCGCCGCGATCGCCAAGTCGTCCGATGCTCTCAAGAACGCGAGCGGGATGGAAATTTCCGACCTGCGCAAGCGGCTCGCGGAGCTCAAAGCGGCGCAGACGGCTACCGCATCGCGTGCCGCGCTCTACAAGGATCTCACCCTCCGCTTCAAGCGGCAGATCGACGACGGCAACCTGAGCGTGGTCGTGCGTGACGGGCGCATGGTCTTGCAGCTCCCCAATGACGTGCTCTTCGACTCCGGCCGAACCGAGCTGAAGCCCGCCGGAAAAAAGGCGCTCGAAGCCGTGGGCGAGGTCATGAAGACGCTCAAGGGGCGGCAAATCCAAGTGGCCGGTCACACGGACAATGTCCCCATTCGCAGCGCTCCCTTCGCCTCCAATTGGGAGCTCTCGTCCGGCCGAGCACTCGGCGTCGTGCACTTCCTCATCGGCAAAGGGCTCGATCCTCAGATGCTCTCCGCCGCCGGCTATTCCGACGTGGACCCGGTCGCCAAGAACGACACCGCCGAGAACAAAAAGAAGAACCGGCGCACGGAAATCACCCTTCAGCCCAACATCGACGAGCTGGTGAAGGTTCCGCAGTAGGGCACGT
>JAYUKI010000053.1:0-1817 GCA_043764595.1 Myxococcales bacterium
CGCACATGCGTCTCACTTGCCGGTTTCGGCCTTGGGTCAGCGTCAGTGCGAGCTCCGTCCCGGCGTCGCTCGTGGCGAGCACGCTCGCGCTTCGCGCCGAGAGGACCTCGCCGTTGTGAGAGACGCCGTCGACGAGCTGGGTCAGGCGCGGGTCGTCGGCCGACAATGCTTCGTCGATCCACAGCCAATAGAGCTTGTCGATTCGATGATCCGGCCGCAGCACGGCGTTCGCGAGATCGCCGTCGTTGGTGAAAAGGAGAAGCCCGGTGGTGTCGCGGTCGAGCCGAATAGGAACCTACCGGAAACACCCTTCGCCACGCCGCCAAGGTGCCGAACCCCACGCCGCCAAGCCCAGCCGACACCTCTGAAAAGTGCCTTGATTTACTTACGCTCCTATTGGGTAGACGGTCCACGAACAGCCATTTCCGTCGTGGTAATGTAGCGAGATGTCTCGGTGGCTCAAAAAAGCTGGCCTTGTCGCCAGGAGGCTCGTGACAATGGCGATGATGACGGTTCTCGGGTGCGCCCCCCACGCGCGTCCCGCTGAACCCGGACAGCCCTCATCCGAAGAACCACGCGTCGCCGCCACCGAACCGGCGACGTCCGCGAAGACCGACGTCCCGCGTCCACGAGATCCGTGTGCCGGCAGCGACCTCGACTTGAACGACCTGCTGTCTCGACCCGAGTGCGAATCGGCCGATTCTCCGAGCGAATTGGCACTGCATGGGTCGCCGGTCTCACCACTCGTCGCCCGCGTCGTCCGTCGGAGGGACTTCATCACTATTCCTGGGCCGCAGAATACGTTCGACGTCACATACTCGAATCCGACCGACCGAGCGGCTCCCGCGTACTTTCGGTACGATCCGAACTGCGTCTTCTATCATTGGAATTCGGACCAGGTCCGCCTTGGTGTCCGATTCGCCGTCTACGACCCAAGCGGCGAGTTGATCCCCTCGGCAGTTGGCGCGTGCGAGCTCGAGCCGCGGCGTTCTCGAACGGTTCGCGTCGTCGTGGCGGCGGGAGGTTCGGCGCACATGACGATCGGCTGGTCGCCTGAACGAATCGACGAGCGCAATCAAGTCCATCCGCTCCGCCCGGGGAAATACGACGTTCGCTTGCGGATGCCGGTGGCCGGGACCGTGGATGTGCCGGGTCACGCATTGACCGAGCTCGCGATCGCGTTCGATCAACCACGGGTCCGATGAACGGACCATCGCCACCTTCTGCGTCGGCATCCTGGTGCGCAAGAACCTGCTCGACGAACCGGTCGAAGTCGCACTCGCCGAAGTGAACGACGACAGCGACTCCTTCCAAGGGATGCTCGAAGACAGTGACCTAGGACCGATCCACGAACGGAGTGCGATCCGTACGGCGCGCAATGCTGCGACTGTCCCCTCACCCCTCCCCAATCAGCCCACTCGCCGTACTCCCCGCCACATCCGCGAGCAGCCCAAGACGCCCAAGTCCCCACTCCGCGTCCTGGCTCTCGGCAGAACCCCCGTGTCGGCCTCCCCTTCGTAGTGCATGCCTATGTGCTCGGCCACGCGCACGGAGGCGACGTTCTTCGGGTCGATAGGCATGCACGGAGGGGGCGCGCTCGGTCTCGAAGGCATAGCGCGCCGCCGCGGTCGCGGCCTCGCTGGCAATGCCGCACACTCCCACGCTCGAGGAGAATTTCAACCTCTTAGCGTCAACGTCAGTCGGATCCTCGGATCCTCGCCTCGGATGCCAGCCATCGCTCGAGCCGCAGGTCCGGCGTTCCTGCGTCCCGCGCTTCCTTCGCTTGCCGCGCGAGACTGTCCACCCTTCGTTGTTTG
>JAYUKI010000054.1:0-6040 GCA_043764595.1 Myxococcales bacterium
TGGGGAGTGGATTGATTCTGCGAGCAGCTCGCGAAGGCCATGAAGCTCGCTGCCAGTAGTGCAACTCGTCGGGTGGTCGTGAACATCGGCCCGCATAAGTGCACCGTTGCACCCTCCTGTCGCTGACCTCGATCAGTCCGACGTCTGCTTCATCCAGGGGACCCGCAGGCATGATGCAGATCATGGCGCGTCACGTCGTGGAGAACTAAGCTTCGGAATCCTCGGAGAAGATGATGAACCAGAAGTTTACCCGGCGCGACCTGCTGTCGGCCACCGCCGTGCTCGCGCTCCCCGTTCTTGGCCTCGCTTGCTCGAAGAAGGAGCTTCAATGCTCCGATACCGCTGGCCTCTCGGCGGACGAAGCAGCGACTCGAAAGACTCTCGCCTACGTCGACCGCGCAACCGACCCCGCGAAACCGTGTGACAAGTGCATGCTTTACAAGCCCGCAGCGCCCGAAGCGTGCGGCGGTTGCTCTGTGGTGAAAGGCCCCGTGCATCCTGCCGGATCGTGTAGCGCCTGGGCAAAAAAGCCCGTTTGACGAGGTGATGCAGGCCCACGAATGGGTCGCCATTCGGCCCACCCACCTGCCACACGCCGCGCAGTGGCGGAGTGGCGGAGTGGCGAATATGGGAACGTGGAATCCAAGTGCCATTGAATAGTCCAAAGTTACTGCTGGTCCCGATCCTCCTACTGGGCATGAGCGAAGCCGCCTGTGGGAAGGACCAGCCGCTGCGCTACGAGGCTCCGCCCGGCGTGCAAGGCGGCTCGGTCGAGATTCATGCCTCGCCCAAGCTGACGTCGATCGAGAGCCCCGAAAAGGATGGCCTCGAGCGCGGAATTCGCGTGGCTTGTGCAACCTGTCACGGAATCCGCGACGCTGGCGCCGGCTTTCCGACAGCCGCGTCCGAGCTCAAGGAGTTTCATGGAGGGCTCACGGTCCAGCACGGACCGCTCTCCTGCACGTCTTGCCACGCCAATCGCACCGGTGGGACGCCCATGCTCCATCTCTCGGATGGCACCGAGCTCGGCACGGCCGATACTCTCCGCCTCTGCGCGCAGTGCCATGGCCCGAAGTACCAAGACTACCTCCACGGCAGCCACGGGGGAATGAACGGGTATTGGGACCTCTCTCGGGGGAGCCGGCTGCGTAACCATTGCGTCGATTGCCACGACCCGCACGTGCCGAAGTTTCAGCCGTCGCGTCCCGTACTTTCACCAAAAGACCGCTCGGGCGCCCCGATGGGCGGCGGAGATCCTCATGGATAAGGCCAAAAGGCGCACGTTGAAGGTCCTAGGAGGCACGCTCGGCGCGGCCGCATTCGCTTACGCGATGGAGCCACTTCGCGCGTGGTCGAAGGACCTTACGGTCGACCAGTTTCTCCAGAAACACTACAAAGAGCTCACTCCCGAGGACATGGCCAAGGTCCTCGAGCACCTGGAGGCGGACGCCCACGCAAAGTACGGTCGCGAGGTGTCGATCGACGACATTCGTCCCATGGACGGCGTGGAGTTCGGTTACGCGCTGAACTTGAGTGTTTGCATCGGCTGCCGGAAATGCGCCGAGGCCTGCCACGTCGAGAACAACCACGACCGAGCGACCAACAATTCGTACATTCGCGTGCTCGAAATGGAGCAGGGAAGCTTCGACCTCGAGAAGGGAACCGCTCACTACGACCACGCCGTACCGGCCGCCGGCAAATATTACCTCCCGGTGCAGTGCCAGCAATGCGACAACGCGCCGTGCGTGAAGGTTTGCCCCGTCCAAGCGACGTGGAAGGAAAAGGACGGCATCGTCGTCGTCGACTACAACTGGTGCATCGGTTGCCGCTACTGCGAGGCCGCCTGTCCGTACCATGCTCGTCGCTTCAATTGGACGAAGCCGGAGATTCCAGCCGAAGAGATCAACCCGAATCAGGCCTATCTCTCGAACCGCGTGCGCCCACAAGGCGTCGTCGAAAAGTGCACGTTCTGCCTGCATCGCACGCGCCAAGGAAAGCTGCCCGCGTGCCTCGAGGCTTGTCCCACTGGCGCGCGCGTGTTCGGAAATCTGCTCGATCCGAATAGCGAAATTCGCTGGGTCCTCGCAAAGAAGCGAGTGTTCGTCCTCAAGGAAGAGCTCGGGACACGCCCCCGATTCTTCTACTACTTCGACAACTGAGGCCCGAATGTCGTCGACCCTCCCGCCTCCCAGCAGCAGCAGTGTCGCCCCCGGCTCACGCCCGGACGTCGTCCTCAGCTATCCACGATTTCTTTGGAGCATGTGGCGCCTCGCCTTCACGGGAGGCTTTCGCTTCTATGCCACCATGACGGTCCTTACGGCCGTCGTGCTGGTGGGGCTCAATGCTTGGGCGCACCAACTGTCCGACGGGATGATTCGGACGAACATGTCCGATCACGTGTCCTGGGGCCTCTACATCGCGAACTTCACGTTCACCGTGGGCCTCGCCGCAGGTGCCGTGATGATGGTCATTCCGGCGTATCTCTACGACGACGAGGAAATGCACGACGTCGTGATCGTTGGGGAGCTCCTCGCCATTGCGGCCATCGTCGTGTGCATTGGCTTCATCGCCGTGGACATGGGCAGGCCAGATCGCATGTGGCACGTGTTGCCTGGGCCCGGTCGGCTCAATTGGCCCATCTCCATGCTGAGTTGGGACGTGCTGGTGTTGAACGGGTACCTCCTGCTCAACATGCATATCTGCGGGTACCTTATCTACATGAAATACCTCGGCCGAAGGCCGCACAAGCGGTGGTATTTGCCGTTCGTATTCCTATCCATTGGATGGGCGATATCGATTCATAGCGTCACGGCGTTCCTTTATGCCGGTCTCGGAGGAAGGCCATTCTGGAACTCGGCGCTCTTGGCGCCGCGCTTCATCGCCTCGGCCTTCATCACCGGCCCGGCCTTCGTAATACTTCTCCTGCACGCCACCAAGCGGGTCGTCCCGAAGTTCCCCGTCGGCAAGGGTCCCACCGAGTTTCTCGCGAGCGTCCTACGGATCACCATTCTTCTGAACCTCTTCATGTTCGGCTCGGAGGTGTTCACGGAGATTTATACGGGCGGGTCCCACCATGCCGCCGCCCGGTACCTGTTCGTTGGGCTCCATGGAAAACACGCTCTCGTGCCGTGGATTTGGACCGGAGTAGCGCTCAACGTCGGGTCCGCCATTCTTATTCATTTGCCTGCGAGTCGCACGAAGAAGCGAGTTCTATTCAGCGCCTGTGGTTGTGCGTTCGGGGGTGTTTGGATCGAAAAGGGAATGGGCCTCATCATTCCAGGCTTCGTCCCGAGCACTCTGCACGAGATCGTCGAGTACACGCCGAGCATGACCGAATGGAAGATCTCCGCAGGAGTCTTTGCCGCGGGCCTCATGGTCTTGATCGTGCTGCTCAAAATCGCCTTGCCCATTTTTACCGGCGAAGTCTCCGTTGCCCGAAGGTCGCTCACGAGCCTCCCCCCCGCCGCGCCTTCGTCCCGAGCCATCGTTGGGTGATCCTTTGAAGTCGTTTGGTCTATTGCCTCTTTCACTCCTGGTCGCGTCTGGGGCCTTTGCATGGGGCGGGGTGGCGCATGCCGAGGCATCGAGCCCGACGCTGCCGTCCGCATCTGCGCCGCCGGTCGAGGCATCGACCAACTCCGCTTCAGCGCGAGCGCCGGAGCCCGTTGGAGTGGTGGAGCCGCAACCGCTTCCTCCGCCGTTGGTCCAGCCCAAGACCGCCCCGGCGCCCTACTCCGTGCCGTGGCAGCTGAGGCCGATCGTGGCCCCCACAGTCCTTCGCGCGGAGACCTCCGCCGCTTTTTACGAAGACTCGGCGGGTCGCGGCGGTACGACACTGGCCACGATCTTCACGGGGTCCTACAAGGTCCCTGGAACTGGGCCTGCGAGCGCCGGCCTCGCCGTCATCGCTCGTATGGCCATCGTCGGCGACGATCCGGCCCCAGGGAACAAGGCCCGTGGCGCGCTGACCTTCGTGAACCCACTCCTCGGGGCTGCCTTTGCCGTCAAGCTGGCTGGGGGATTCCGGCTGAACGCATTCCTTGGCGCTACCCTCCCGGTGGGCGGCGGCGGTGGCGACACTCCGTCCCCCGGCGCACAGAATAGCAGGGTCAAGGGCTTGAATGCTCGGGCCCAAATGGACAATGCACTCTTCGCAGTGAACGACTTCACGCTCATCCCGGGCCTCGGCGCGGCGTACGTCGCCCATGGGCTCACGGTCCAGGCCGAGGCCACTCTGCTTCACCTCATGCGGGTGCGTGGGGAGGCGGTCCAAAAGGAGGCGAGCAAGACGAACCTGACGATGGGGCTCCACGTCGGATACTTCGTGACGTCGTTTCTTTCCGTGGGCGCAGAGCTTCGCTACCAAAGGTGGCTCAATGCGCCTTTCGCCGTCGAAAAGGACGCGTCCGAGGCCTCCCGGGACGCGCTCTCCGTCGCCATCGGACCTCGTGCCCACATCAAGCTCGGACCCCTCTGGTTGCGTCCTGGGATTGCCTATCAGCGTGGGCTCGACAAGCCGCTTGCCGCGGCGACGACCAACTACCACATCGTTCAGTTCGACCTGCCGCTCTTCTTTTGACGGGTCCAAGGTCCAGTATTTCACGCGAGGTCGCCATGCCGATTGCATCTCTGGTCATTACCCTCGACGAACGAGAGCCGCTTCGAGGCGCAGCGCTAGGGCGTCTCGTTGTGGACTCGAGGGTCGATCTGGGGGAGGCGAGGGGGCTCTATCTCCCGGTCGTGGTCGACACCAAGACGGCACTGGAGGGAGCCGAGCTCGTCGAGGAGCTCCTGTCGACTCCAGGCGTGCTCGGTATCGACGTCGTGCGAATCGACTTCGACTGTGACGAGGAAGCATCATGAACAGACGAGACTTCTTGCGGCGCGCGGCGATGCTTTCGGCCGCGGCTGCGGCGAGCGGCCTTGCTTCGGGTCGCACGCACCTTGCCCTCGCCGGACCCGCGGCCGCGGGGATCGACGACGGTATCAAGTGGGACAAGGCTCCTTGCCGCTTTTGTGGCACGGGCTGCCACGTGCAGGTGGGGACGCGTGGCGGTCGGGTCGTCGCGATCGCAGGCGACCAAAAGGCCGAGGTCAACAAGGGGCTACTGTGCGTGAAGGGCTATCACGTGGGGTTGGCGCTCTACGGGGCGGACCGACTTCGTCAGCCTCTCCTCCGAAAGAATGGAAAGCTCGAGCCCATCACTTGGGCCGAGGCCATCGACGTCATTGCCAAGCGCATCATGGCGAGCCCATCCTCGTTCGCGTTCTATGGAAGCGGGCAGTGGACCATTCCGGAGGGGTATGCCGCGCTGAAGCTCGTCAAGGCTGGCTTGGGAACCAACCAAATCGAGGCCAACGCACGGCTCTGCATGTCGTCTGCAGTGACCGGCTTCATGGCGACCTATGGCGTCGATGAGCCTGCCGGTTGCTACGACGACCTCGACGCCTGCAACGTGGTCATCACCTGGGGGAATAACCCCGCCGAAATGCACCCGGTCTTGTTCTCGCGGATCATCGATCGACGAAATCGTGGCGAAAAGGTCACCCTCATCGACCTGAATACCCGGCGCACACGAACGAGCCAGTTTGCCGACCGGTCGATTCTATTCAAGCCTCAGTCCGACATGGCGATTGCGAACGGAATAGCCCACTTGCTCGTGGCGAACGGCACGTTCGACAAGGAGTTCGTCGACAAGTTCTGTGCGTTTCGCGCACCGGACGAGAAGAAGACCCTCCAGGGCAAGGCGTTCACGTTCGAAGAGTACA
This sequence comes from Myxococcales bacterium, assembly GCA_043764595.1. Classification (GTDB taxonomy): domain Bacteria; phylum Myxococcota_A; class Polyangia; order Polyangiales; family Polyangiaceae; genus JAAFHV01. Next base: position 5,770 of record JAYUKI010000054.1, read on the forward strand.
AGAAGGCCATTTCCGAGTACACGCCGGAGAAAGTCGAGCAAATTTCAGGGGTCTCCGCGAAGGACATTCGGTACCTGGCCGACCTGTTCGGAAGGCGCGACCTTCGAATCACGAGCCTCTGGTGCATGGGCTTCAACCAACATACGCGTGGAACGGCGATCAATGCGCTCGTTCACGGAGTGCATCTCCTGAGCGGGCACTTCGGAAAGCCCGGCGACGCGCCGACGAGCCTCACCGGACAGCCCTCGGCGTGTGGCACGGTGCGCGAGGT
>JAYUKI010000055.1:0-6040 GCA_043764595.1 Myxococcales bacterium
GAGCATGGGCAAGACCGTCTCGTCGATGGCGGCGCTCACGTAGACGCGACTCGTGTCGACCACGCGCAGCACCGTCGAGCCGCTCGTGACCGTGTCCCCCGGATCGCGGAGCCGTCGGGTCACCAAGCCGTCGAATGGGGCGAGCAGCGTGGCGCGTACCATCGTGACGCGTCGCTGTTCTGCGCCACCTGCGGCCACGTCGATGCCACGCGTCGCTTCGGACCGTTGCGCCAAGACGCGGTCGAGATCCGCGCGAGCCACGCGCAGGTGGTCGGTGGCTTCGTCCCGCTGCTGTGTCGGGATGACGCCACCGGCGAACAGTGTTTGGGCGCGCGCGACGTCGCGTTCGGCCGTACCGAGCATCGCACGAGCCCGCTCCTCGTCCGCCGCGATCCGCTGCAAGGAGGCGCGAGCGGCCGAAATTCCTGTCTGGGCCGAGCGGAGATCGGCGGCGGCCTGGTTGGTCTCGAGGCGCGCGAGCGCCTGCCCCAACGTAACGCGAGCGCCTTCGTCGACGAGGACCTCGCTCAACCGTCCGACGAGATCGAAGCCCACGGCGGCCTCGCGTTGGCTCTCGATCGTTCCGCGGCCGAAGGCCTCCTGGACCACGGTCCCTCGATCGACCCGAACGACCTCGACTCGCAGGGGAGCGCCGAGGCGAAACCATGCGACGCCCAGTGCCACGATGGCAAAGAGAAGAGGCCAAAGGGCACGGCGCACGATGGCGAGCGCACGAGGACGGAGCGGCGTGGTGCTCATGCGCGTTCTCCGTCGCGATCCGGAGACGGCCCAGGCTCGCGTTCGAGGAACGGAACCATTCTGCGAAGGACGGCGTCCCCTGTTTTCACGGGTGCGTCTCCTTGCCGTGACCGAGATGGTGGACGAGGAGGAGAAGCTCCGTTTTGCCTTCGGGCTCGACCGAATGAGGCACGTTCGGAGCGAGCGCAACGCCGTGCGTCGCGTCCAATCGAAGCCGCTCGGCTCCAGCAAGGACGGTTCCGGAGCCACGGAGGGCGACGATGGTGACGGGCACCTCGGACCGATGCTCGGGGAGCACCGTCCCCTCGCGGAGCAGGATGGAAACGAGCTTGAGCGAGGGCTCGTCGACGAGGACGTGGACTTCCCGGGGATCGCCGGTGGCGCCTGCGGCAGGAAACGCGACGATCCGTGCGGGAGGTCCCGTCGGCACGGATGGGGGCGCGTCGGGTTTTGCACACGCGACGAGCAGCGTCGACGAGATGGCCAATGCCGAGAGCCAAATCGGGATTCTCATGGTTTCTTCTTTCTTGAATCGGAGTCGGACGTTTTGGCCGGTTCGTGGGCCCGAATCAGGTGAACGATGGCCGTTCGCACCTCCCGCGACTGAACCTCGTGCACCCGAGGCGTGGAGGTCGAGAGCGCGAGGGCTTGAATCGTCCCCATGACGATGATGGAAAGTGGGGTGGCCTCGACGTCGCTTCGCACCTCGCCGCGCGACTGTCCCTCTTCGAGACACCGCCGGACGAAGGCCAACGTCTTGCGGCGGCAGGCCGCGAGCCGCTCTGAGCCTCCCTTCGGAAGAGCCAAGACGAACTGCTCCGAAAGTACGAGGCGCAGGATGCCAAGCTGGTTGCCGACCGTCGTGCTTCGCGCTTCGACGAACCGCTCGAGCCGTTCGAGCGGAGGCAGCGTAGCGGGCGGGTAGGTCGACTCGAGCACCGCTTCCACGCGCGAGACGACCGCGTCGAGGAGGGCTTCGATGGAGGCAAAGTGACGGAAGATGGCCCCGCTGCTGAGCCCCACGTGGAGGGCAAGGCTTCGCGTCGTAAGCTCGGCGATTCCGCGTGTGGCGATGATGTGGAGCGCCGCATCGACGAGCTCGATCTGACGCACTTCGGAGGCACGGCGACCCTCGGTCATGGCTTGTAAGTAAGTGCTTGCTTACAAATCGGCAAGGGGTTTTCTGCGTGCAAAGACTGCGCGAACCTCCGAAGGCCCCACGTGGCTCTGACGAGGGATGAACCTCTCCTCTCGCGTGAGCGCTGCGGTCTTTTTCGTCGGCATCGCCGCGTGCGGCCGCGAGTCGGCGGTCTCGACTGCGCCGCCCGTCGGAATTCCCGTCGACGGTGGCCTTCCGCCGAGCGGAGGTGGAACGAGCTCGTGGCAGGGACTCCCTGGAGCTCGGCTCGATGCGCTCGGCGCCGCGGGAAGCGCACGAACCGAGCGCTTCATGACGAGCGACGAGTGTGCGTTCTGCCATGTCGCCGAGACAGGCTCGTCCGCGCTCCGCGACGCGAAGGGAAGGGACGTGTCTCCGTTTTCCACCTGGCGAGGATCCATGATGGGGCTCGCGGCGCGCGATCCGTACTACCTCGCCGTGTTGGAGCACGAGCTGACCGCGCACCCGGGGGCCGAGACCACGGTCATGAGCACGTGTACCCGCTGCCACGCTCCCGCGGCCAACGTGGAGCTCGCCGCCGTTGGCAAGACGCTCTCGTTCTCCGACCTCACGCGTGGCGCCGCTCCCGAGTCGGTCGTGGGCCGCGATGGCGTGACCTGCTCGGCCTGCCACCAAATCCAGCCCACGAACTTGGGCACCCCCGCGAGCTTCACGGGCGGCTACGTCATCGACAAGAGTCGATCGATCTTCGGACCGCACCGAAACCCATTCACGCAGCCCATGCAAAGCCGAGTGGGATACACGCCCGTGGCCTCGGAGCATATGCGCGAGAGTGGCCTATGCGGCTCGTGCCATACCGTGGTGACCCGCTCGCTCGACGCAAAAGGCACGCCCTCCGGGCCCGAGGTGCTCGAGCAAGGACCGTTCGTCGAGTGGAGTGTTTCGTCGTTCGCGAAACCCGGTGGCAAGACCTGCCAAGACTGCCACATGCCCACGACCGACGACGACGGCGCGGCCATCTCTACGGTGCTGTCGCTGCGGCCTGCCGGAAACCGCCTCTCCGCGCGCTCCCCGTTCGGACGTCACACGTTCTCCGGGGCCAACGCCCTCATGCTCCGCGTGCTCGCGAACGAGCGCTCCTGGGCCGGCTACGACGCCCCAGAAGGCCTCTTGCTCGAACAAGCGAGCCGCGCCGAAGCGAGCCTTCGCACCGCCGCGCGCGTCACCGTCGTCGGTATCGAACGATCGGGCTCGGAGCTCGTCGTGCGGATTCGGGTTGAGAACCTCACGGGCCACAAGCTCCCGACCGCGTATCCCTCGCGACGGATGTGGCTCGAGGTGCGTGCCGTCGACGCGGCCGGCGTCGTGGTCTTCGCTTCGGGTTCCCATCGCAACGGCCGAATCGTCGACGCCGCGGGGGCCATCCTGGATGCGAAGACCGCGCTCTTGCCGCACGTGTCGGAGGTCTCCAAAGCCTCGGACGTCGCGGTTTGGGAAGCCGTTCCGAAGAACGCGGCGGGTGAGGTGGCCACGAACCTCCTCGACGCGACCGGGTACGCGAAGGACGACCGTCTGCTTCCGAACGGCTTCGACGGAAACGACCCACGAGCCGTTCTCGCTCGTCCGGTCGGGACCGGGAACGACGCGGACTTCGTCGCGGGAGGCGACACCGTGACGTACCGAGTGGCGGCGGCCCCCCTCCGCGGAACGGTCGAAGTGACCCTCTTCTACCAGACCATTCGCCCGTCCGAGCTCGAGCACCTCGCAGAAAAACCGGGCCCCATGGCGCTGCGCTTTCTCGACATGATCGGGCCGAACGCGATGGCCCCGACGACCCTCGCCAGCGTGTCCGCTCCGATTCCGTAGCCGAAGCGGAACGAAACCAGACTCGGCCGGTCGGCCGTCGAGCGCGAACTTTGGGATCTTGGCCGAAATCTGCCATGGTGCGCGACGTGCGTGCCGACCGACGCCATCGTTTCGTGCGTGTGGACCATCCCTTCGGGGTGGTGCTCGTCGTGCTCGCCGGCCTCTTCGCCCAAGCCCCTGCGTGCAAGCCCAAAGCTGCCCCCACCGAAGCGCCAAAAAAAGCTGAAAAAGAGCCCGGAGTCGACGTGGCGCTCTCGCCCGCGGCCCTCGAAGCGGCAGGCTTGACGGTCGCAAAGTCCACCACCGAGCCACGCCGCTCGAGCGTCACCCTGGTCGGTGTGGTCGACTTCAGCCCCAGCCGGGTCGCCAAGATTGGCCCGAACATCTCGGGCCGCGTCGGCTCCGTCCTCGTTTCGCCCGGTCAGAAAATCAAGAAGGGCGCCGTCGTGGCCACGCTCGAGGGCGTCGAAGTCGGCCGCGCACGCGCCGATTGGTCCTCCGCGAAGTCGCGTCTCGACATGGCCGACATCGAAGTGGCCCGCGAAGAAAAAATGGTCGCTGCAGGGGCATCGTCGGAGCGAAGCTTGCAAGCTGCACGCACCGAGAAGCGCCTCGCCGAGGCCGAGCTCCGTGCGGCGGAAGGTCGACTCTCCACGTTCGGGGTGCGCGGAAACGACGGTCCCGTATCGTCCACGGTTCCGCTCGTGTCGCCCCTCTCCGGCACGGTGCTCGAGGTGAAGGCGCGTGTGGGGCAGCCCGTCGGCGCGACGGACACGCTCGTCGTCGTCGGTGAGACCACCGAAGTGTGGCTCACGGTGGACGTGTACGAGCGCGATCTCGGCAAAGTGCACGCCGCAGACGACGTGGTCGTGACGTCGGTCGCCTTTCCGGACCGCGAAATTCGCGGACGCGTGGACTACGTCGACACGGTCGTCGATCCCGAGCGAAGGGTGATGCGCGCGCGCATCGTGCTGCCCAACACGGACGGAGCGTTGAAGCCTGGCATGTCGGCCACGGCCCGTGTGCTCGGCGCCCCCGAGAAGACCGACGGAGGCTCGTCCGAGGTCGTCACGGTGCCGCGCGGAGCTATTCAGACCATCGATGGCGCGCCCTTCGTGTTCGTCGAAAAGGCCAAAGGAAAGTTCGAGATGCGCGCGGTGGAACGCGGCCAAGACCTCGCGGCCCGCGTCGAGATCCTGCATGGCTTGCTGGCGGGCGAGCCGGTCGTGTCCGAGGGCTCGTTCATCTTGAAGAGCGAGGTCCTCCGCGAGCAAATGGGGTCGAACGATTGATCGACCGTCTCATTGCCATGTGCGTGCGCGCACGCGGCCTCGTGGTCGTGCTGTCCCTCGTGTTCGTCGTACTCGGTCTCATCGCGAGCACGAAGGTCCCGATCGACGCCGTCCCCGACGTGACCAACGTGCAAGTGCAGGTCATCACTCCTGCGCCCACGCTCGGGCCGGTCGACGTGGAAACGAACGTCACGTTTCCGGTCGAACGCGCGATGGCCGGGCTTCCGGGCCTGGAAGAGCTTCGTAGCATCTCGCGCGCGGGCATCTCGGTCGTCACTCTGGTCTTCACGGACGACGTCGAAATCTACCGCGCGCGCCAGCTCGTCCAGGAGCGCCTTGTCACCGCCCAGCGCGAAATTCCCGACGGCGCGGGCATTCCGGAGATTGGACCCGTCTCGAGCGGGCTCGGCGAGATCGTGCATTTCGAGGTCAAGGGGCCACAGCCGCTGATGGAGCGACGCACCATTCTCGAGTGGCAAATCGCGCCTCGCCTACGCCTCGTGCCCGGAGTGGTGGAGGTGAACACCTTCGGCGGCGAGGCGAAGACGCTGGAGCTCTCGCTCGATCCGCAAAAGATGGCGGCGGCGCGCGTTGGCGTGGCCGAGATACGTCGCGCCATCGAGCAAAACCACGCCGCGGCCGGTGGCGCGTACATCGTGGACGGTCGGGAAAACGTGACCGTTCGTGGCGAAGGGCGCGTGAAAACTCCGGCCGATCTGGCCAATGTCGTGGTGGAGACCCCGGAAGGCCGCGCGCCCCTCTACGTGAAAGATCTCGGCGAGGTGCGCTTCGCCCCCATGGTGCGCTACGGCGCAGTCACACGCGACGGCCGGCCCGACGAAGGCGTGGTGGGCGTCGTGATGATGCTCCGTGGTGCGAACAGCGGCAAAGTCGTCGCCGACACGAAAGTCGCCATCGCCGAGATCCAGAAGTCCTTGCCCGAAGGCACGTCCATCGACGTCTATTACGATCGCTCCGAGCTCGTTGGGCGCACGGTCCGCAC
>JAYUKI010000056.1:0-6038 GCA_043764595.1 Myxococcales bacterium
TCTCCTCCTGGTGAAGGGGGATGTGAGCCTCAGCGAAAGCGACGCGCAGCGCTTCCTCCTCCATCCCGTCGCGCCGATCGGCGAGCTCGGATCGCTCACCGGAATCCCGCGCAGCAGCACGGCGATCGCCGAGACGGCCATTGAGGTCCTATCGATCGACGTCCACAAGCTCCGCGAGTTTTTCGAGCGTCGCGCCGAGATCGCTTTCCCGTTTTACAAGAACCTCCTCGCGGTCGTCAGCGAGAAGGTGCTTCGCGATCGCCGCCGCCTGGAGGAAATCCGTGGCAACGTGATTCGCACGCAAAAGTCGATGAAGAAGCTCCGCGAGATCGTGCTCGAAGCTCCCGAGACGCCGATCTCGAAGCCCGTGTGCGACAAGCTCGACGAGCTCATCGAGCAGAACCGCCGCGCCCACTACCGGGTTTCCCCCGTTCCCGCGCTCCCGGCCCATCTTCGCCTCGACGACAAGTCCGAGGTTCGAATCGTGGACCTCTCGGACTCGTACCTGAAGCTCGAAGGACCAAAAGACAAGGTCGCTCCCAAGGGCGATCTCGTGGCGGTGCTCGTGCTTCCTTCGCGCGAAATCCTCGTGTCCGGCAAGGTACAGCGCGCTGGAAAAGACGGGCTCGTGGTGAAGCTCGACGTCCTCATCGACGAGTACCACGCCGCGCTCGAGGACTACGTCACTCGTCTGCAGATGCTCGACTACGTGGTGTGAGCTTGCGCGTTCCGCGCCTCGTCCGGAAGCTCGCCGACGTCGTTTGGGAGCTTCCGCAGACGTCGCTTGGCGCACTTCTACTCGGCTCCGTCGTCGCTGCCCGACAGGTCGAGGGCGTGCGACGAGCGCGAGGCAGGATCTTCGTGAGAACCAAAATGGGCCTTGGCGTAAGCCTGGGCTTTTTTGTCTTCCATAGCGAACACGACAGTCCGTTCGTGCCCGTTGGTCGCGAGAACGCCGACCACGAGTACGGCCATGCGCTGCAGTCGCGAAAGCTCGGGCCCGTCTACTTGCCGCTCGTTGGAGTGCCTTCCGTCATGCGTGTCGCCTACGCGGTGGGCAATCGAATCGTGCGCGGACGACGGTGGGCTGGCTACTACCGAGGGTATCCCGAGCTCCAGGCGGACAAGCTCGGCGGCGTGGACTGCCGCCTTCGTCCAAGGCCCTAAGGGCCCGCCGCAAAATAAGTCGGTCGACTCGCCGCCGAAGCATCCCCAACGGCAGCGTTGAAAATTCTAGAGATACCGCAGTATGTCGGCGAATTTTCGCCTCGCCGTAGGGGCGCCTCGGCGCCGATTTCAGCGCGTTTATTTCGCGGCGGACCCTTAGGCGCCCGGTCGAATGGGTGTGCCATCTCCCGCCGATCCTCTCGCTGCGGTGGCCTCGTCGCTCTGCTCCTCGGACTACGGGAGTAGGCTTCCGATGCTCGCTGCTCGCTCCTCGCGCAAAAGCCTCGCGTCGGTCTCGGCGGAAGCTGACACACGAATTTCGACCGTGCGCCTAAAGAATCACCACTCGCCGGTATTCGGCATCGATGCCCAGGGCTCGGCGGGAGCGAGCGCCCCCCCCTTCTGGAGAAGCTCGACCGAGTGACCGTCGGGCGACTTCACGAACGCCATACGCCCGTCGCGCGGAGGCCGATTCACCACGACGCCCGCTGCGGCCAGCCGCGCACACGTCGCGTAGATGTCGTCCACGGCGTAGGCGAGGTGCCCGAAGAAGCGGCCCGTCGGATAGGCCGCCGCCTGGTCCCAATTGTACGTGAGCTCCACTTGAGCGGCATCGCCGACCGCGCCAGTGGAGAGAAAAACGAGCGTAAATTTGCCCGCTGCACTCTCGTTTCGTCCGACCTCCACGAGGCCGAGCTTCGTGACGAAGAAGTCGAGTGCCACGTCGAGGTCTTTCACGCGGAGCATCGTGTGCAGGAATTCCATGAGGCGACTCTAGCCCGAAGGTCGTGGCCATGGCGATCCGCGGTGTCCTCGTCCATCGCAAAATGTCCTTGCACCCCGATTAGAGTAATACATACTCAATCAACGATGAGTTACTTGAGCCCAACCCTGCGCGCGCTTCTTTCGGAACGTGGAAGCTTCTTCTGGACGGTGCCCAACGTCTATTCGCGTTCGGAATGCGAAGCGCTCGTCGCTCGCATCGACGCCTCTGGACCGGCCTTGGCGCCGGTCACCACGGCTCGGGGGCCCGTCATTCGACCCGACATTCGTACGAACGAGCGCGTCATGTTCGACGATCCGGACCTCGCCGAGGAGCTCTTTCGACGCGTGGCTCCCCACCTCCCGGGCGAGCTCGCAGGACGCCCTCTGCACGGGACGAATTCCCGCTTTCGTGGCTACCGGTACAGACCCGGTCAAGCGTTCAAGCCGCACTACGACGGCTCGTACCGAAAGAGCGCCGCGATGGAAAGCGAGCTTACCCTGCTTCTCTACTTGAACGAGAGCTTCGCCGGCGGAGAGACCCGCTTTCTCGACATCGAGACCGACGTCCACCCGCAAACCGGTGCGGTGCTTTTGTTCGCGCACCGGGTGCTCCACGAAGGGGCGGAAGTCACCTCGGGGACGAAGTACGTTCTTCGATCGGACGTGATGTACGGCACCGACACCTGAGGTCCGTGGCGAGGTGGTCGCCACCGGAACGAATCAGAACGTCGCGCCACCGCTCAGACCAAAAAGCCACGCCCGCGCCGCGCCGATACCCTCGCCACCCAAGGTGAAGTCTTCGTAGCGGAAGAACTGGACGCTGGCCGAGAGGCCGACACGAAGGCCTTGGATGAAGCCGAGGTACTTCTTTTCCTGAGCGGTCACGCCGTAACCCAAGCGCAATCCGGTGAGCACGCTGAAGAACGAAGAAAGCTCACGATCGCCCGTAAAATACTGGCCTTTCGGACCGAGTGGAACGTCGCCGCCGGTGTAGTCGTCGCTGAAAAAGAGGGCTCCGGTTTGTTTGTAGAAACGGCCGGATCCCGTGAGCCTGAGATTCTCGCCGAAGATCTTTTCGACCTCCACATCGCCCGTTCCGCTCTTCACGCCCCAGCTGTCCGCGTACGCGCGCAGCCCGAACCGCACGGCGATGCGCAATGGCCGAACGAAGACGTTGCCACGGAGCGCAAGCGCATGGCGGGCGCGATCCTCGGGGTGATGCTCTTGGGCGCGCTGCCCCTGCCCCACGATCACGCTGCGGTACGCATTCGACAAGAAGCCGTTCTGGAGCTGCCCCGTGTAGACGAGCTGCGTCACGAACACGGGAGACCACGCTTGGCTCCAGCTTCCTTGGTAGCCATCCACGCCGACCGAGCGGGTCGTGCGGAGCGGGTCTTCGGTGAAGCAACCGGTCGAGTCCTCGAGTGCGCGAAACTTGGTGGCGTTGTCGTTCGCACCCTGCACGCGATCGCAGACGCGATCGAAGTTTCGCGCGTAGCTAATCTCGAGCTGGGTGTTGTGCTCGAAGATCTCGGTGCGCGCGCCAATGTTGAACGAGTTCGACTTGTAGTCGTTCTCGGTCGAGTAGCTGTAGTTTGCAAGGAACGTGACGTCGCCCTTTTTGAGGGAGAATCCGCCTCGCGGCGCGTGCCTCAGGTCGTTGACGCTCGCGGCGGTGACGACGTCGGCGCCCGGATTGTTCGCCGCATACGCTGCGCCAGCTTTGACCGCGATGCTCGCGCCACTCACGACGTCCGCTTCGTAGCCGGCTTTCACGGTGAGCCATTGGGTCGGGCGCACGGTGATGTCCGTGGCGGGCGTGAGCACCGTCATGTTCGTGCGCGTAGGAGCCTCGTGGTAGATCGTGTACGAGCCGTCGACCTGCGCCACCTGCGCCCGCGCGACCGATGGGGTCAACGCGACGAGCGCCCCCGTCGCGCCACACGCGCCGAAGAGCAGCGCACGCACCGCTCTCCACGAAGGGAGAACAATCTCCCTCTCGAGGCTCTCCCGCTTCAGTTGCAACCGCACCCTCCACCACTCACGGAGGCGCCACCGTACGAGCCCTCACGGTTCTCGATCGCGTGGCGCACCTGGGCGGCCTGGGGATCGCTCTCGAACTGCATCGACGGATCGGCCAGGACTGCGCGCTCCTGGGGCTTCACGGTCACGCACGATGCCGACGCAAGAACCAGGGTCAAACCGACGAGACCAAAGATGCGGCGTGCTGCGTCTTGATCGAGGAAACGCTTCGGGTTCAAAAGTACGCTCCTAACCCGAACGAAAACGTCTGGGCATTCTTGAGGCCTTCGGTCGTGAAAAGCGAGGCGTTGGTCACCTCGAAGCGCGTGAGGATGCGCCCGCGAAGGGCGAGCATGAACCCACCACCCGCCCGCGCTAGATAGAGGCTTTCCTTCTTCAAGACGAAGGAGTCGGCGTTCGGTAGCACGCGCAGCTCCCCGACGCCGAGGCCCACGAATGGGCAGATGGGCCAGGACGGGGCAATGTTGACCGTTGCGCCACCCCCATAGAAAACCTGCGCGCCGTCGGCCGTGAGCGCCGTGCCGAGAAATCCGTTCAAAGTGACGGTCTCGTGGAGGACGATCTGGGGCAAAAACTCCATGTATCCGAAGCCTTGGTACGATCCGTCGGCGATCGGGATGCGCAGGACGCCGCCAACGATGTTGAACCCGGCAATCGTTCCACGAAGCGGCGTGGGAGCCAGAAGGCCGGGACGCGAGGGACGCGAGGAGGCGTCGGCCTCGGAGGTCCCTTTGCGAACGGCGAAGGGCTCGACCTGCCCCCCAAGCACGTACGCAATGCGGCCGTCGCTCGTGACGATTCGCAGCCAAAAGCCTTCGCCCTGCCGCCCATCGAGGGCCAGCGTCTCTCCACGGTGGGCCGTGGCAATCACTCGGAAGGTGGCTCCTGGCCCCGAACGGAGCTCGACCTCGTCCACCACCACCCGTGCAAAGGCCTCGGGGAGCTCTTCGGCGCTCGCGGACACCGCGCCGAGGAGCAGCCCAAGGGCGAGACCACTTGCGACGAGCGCTCGGCGCGCGGCGTCTGGGCTGGGAACACAGTGCGCCCAAAGCCGCAAAACCGATGCCAACTTCAGCCCGCGAGTCATCGCTGGGCCCACGTTCGGAGGATGTCCGCCGCAGGGTCGTTCTTCGGAAAGACGGCCCGAGGATGATTCGCTCCCGTCGGCCGGACGAAGATAGGAGCCGTGGTGTAGTCGCGGCTCATCACGATGGATGCGGACTCGAGGTTCGATTGGGCAGGGCTACCCGCGCCGATTTGGCCGCGATTCACGGGGCGGTCGCCGCCTCCGCAGTCGACCGGGGGGTGCTGAATCAGGGCCATCCCGCTGACGGAAGAGGCGTTGAAGTGACACCCACTTGCGCGGTCCCCGAGCCCCGGATCGCCCGAGCCACACTTTTTGGCAAAGAGCACCTCGGGTTCGACCTTGCAGAAAAAGTAGTCGGGATCGAAGCGCTCGTCGGCGACCACGAAGTTTGCCCCGGGCTCGATGGTTTCGCACCCTTGCCCGAAGCTTGCCGTAGTGACGACGGCCACGAGGAATCCGATCGTACGCGCACGTTCGTGGGCAAACGTCGACACAACCCCAATGACACTCCGTACTTGGCGCATGGCGCTCGGCGCTTCGGAGAAGGTCATCGGCACCCTCTTCCGCGCGGGGACGGTCTCCGCATGCGAGAAACGATAGGCTCCTCGCCCCGCCCGTGGCTAGGGAAAAGCTAGAGCGGTTCTGGACCGTTGGCGCTGCCACGAAGCCGCCCCATCGGAGGCCTCATGGACGAGCAGGTCGTCGTTTGGCTGAGCGCGCTCAGTGAAGCCTCCCGTCGGTCGAACGGCGCGTTTTGCACAAAGGCCTTGCATTCGGGGAGTGAGGCTCGCGCCTCCAGAGCCACAGGGCGTGTCCATGGGGCCGCAGAAAGCGGTCGTTCTGGGAAGTCAAGAAAACGACCAAACGTGCGAAAGGATGGAAAGAACCAACATCTCGAGCACTTGGCCTGGATCCTGAAAAGTGATGGTCGAGCACCCTGGATCGTTTTCCGTTGCACCCCTGACATTGAAGTCAG
>JAYUKI010000057.1:0-22437 GCA_043764595.1 Myxococcales bacterium
CGTCGTCGACGGCACAGGCACGGTTGCTTCCAACGAAGACTTTTGCGGCCGGGCATGCGGCATCCGAGAGGGGCCCGTGGCTTGGCCCGGAAGCACCGCTCGGAGGTCCACAGGTGCTCCGCCACGTGCTCGAAGCTCGCGCCACGAGCGACGAAATCCCGAAAGGAAACGCCACGATACGCTGGACCGTCGGCCGTAATTTCGGAAATGGACGTATCGAGAACCGCCTCCCCCCAGCGCAGCGCTCCTGCAGCCACGGGCCCATCCCCCGCGCGAGCTTCGCTCTTTGCCTTGAGGCGCAACAGATCATCCCGCGCGTAGCGGCGCTCGTTCCCGCCAGCGCCGGTGCGACGCACGAGCCCTCGGCTCGCGTAGGCATACAAGGTCTCGCGCTTTACTCCGAGCAGCGCACAAGCGTCGGCCGCGCCGAGCCAATCGCGAAGGTCGCTGGGATCATGCGCATCCATGATTCGATACTATCCTCGGTTTCGACCTCCGAGCCCCGTCTAGGTCCGCCAAACAGCCTGCTACCCGAACGCGCCCCGCGGGACCTTTGCGCCGCGGGCAACGACATCATCTACCGTGAATGGGCCAGTGCGTCATCCACGGCAGAACGAGCCAAAGGCTCTCGCGAGGCGAGCCTTGCTCCCCCCGAATGGATCGGATCTCGGCTTGGGCCAAGGGGCCCCTCAAAGGGAGGAGGCTGGACGATTTTCATCAAGACCGAGCCTGGCCTAGGAGGATCGCCCGGAGCCGACTCCCGTCGGCGAGGACGTCCGACAACGGCCAGGCGAAGGTATTGGCGAAAAGCAGCCAGCCTCCTAGTTGGTGGCGGCTAGGATGGCGGTCAGGAGGTCGGCTTGTTCGGCCACCGAAGGGTCGTGCATGTCGCGTGCAAGAAGCGTCATCGATTGAGCGTGAAGCTCGGCGAGCTTCCGAAGGCCGCCGGGAATGGCTTGCACGTTTTCGCCGATGAACGCGGCGTCGAGGCGTTTCAGCGTGGCCATGGCCGAAGCGTAGGCGATGACATCGCCATGGCGCGATTTCGCGATGCGTTCGATGTCGTCGTCGTAGACGCACGGAAGGTTCGCCGCGAACGTTCGGCGTCTCGTGCCTTCGGTCACGGTGGCGGTAACCGTGAAATGGAAGCGTTCGCCGGGGACCCACATGGGCACGGTGACCCGAAGAATCTCGGTGCGCGCTTCGCCCGCGCGCACGTCGCCCAAGGCGAGCTCGCCGGCGTCCAAGCGCCAGCGCACGTCGCCTCCAGTGGCTTCGATGACGTGCGAAGGCGCGGGGGTTCCCTCGAACGTGAGCCGGACGTCTCGAAACATCGTGTCGCCAGAGACAGGGAGTGCCTCGCGGACCGACTCGAGTCGGCTCTCCAGATCGGCGCCCGCCCCCGTGCTTCCGCCACTTATGGCCGTCAGGGCAGAGAGTCGCCCGTAGTCGGTGACCGAGCTCGTGCCGACGGCCGACAGGCTCGTGTGTCCGAGGGCCTCCAGGGCTTTGGCCACAGGCTTCGCGTACGGGTCCGACGCGCCGCTCGTGAGCAGCAACATGCGCGCTTTGGACTGCGTTTTCGGGATCGACGCGAACGCGCGCTCGAGAGTCGCAGCAAGGTCTGCGGGCTGTGAAGCAGGCTTTTTCAAGGCCCTTTCGAGCACGGCGACCGCCATGGAGCGATTGCTCGCCGGCACGAAGGGAAGGACTCTGCGCGCCCCCGCCGTATCCCAAATGCTCACGCGGTCTCGCCCGGCGAGCTGGTCGAGGGCGGCTTGCACGAGGGCGGCCGTGTCGGATCCGCGTCCGTCGACGACGATGACGATGTTCTCACCCCAGCGCGCCGTCCCCTCGGCCGCAGGCGCGAGCACGTCGACGCGCACGAGGACTTCGCCTCCCCATGACGGCACCCGTGTGTCGCTCGGGCGCAATACGATGCCAAGGCCGGTGGTGGCGAGCACGGTCGGTTTGCTGGTCTCGACGAACCGTCCGTCCTTCGGCAAAATGAAGCCGATCGGCGCCCGCCACGGCTCGTTCGGATCGCGCGACACGACGGGCTTGGGCTTCTGGGCCTTGTCCTGGAATTCGATGCCGTTCGCGGTGAGCACCGAAGCTCCGCCCCCGCTCTGGGGGAAAATCACGGTACCGTCGCGCGCGAGCCGGGGCCCATTGCACGCAACGACGAAGGCCAAAATGGAACAGGCGAAGCCTGCTCCGTGGCGTCGACGAGCCTTCGGGGTGCGATTCTGTCTCATCTTCTATTCGAGCGCCGTCTTGCTTGGCCAAGGACGGTCTCGGTGAGAATAGCACTCCGCCCTGCGCATGCCTGCTTGCAGGCTCCGGCGCCGGTCGCTAGCCTCGTTCGACCTACTTCGCGCGCTTGGATGGGGGACGAAATGGGGATTTCGCTCGCGATTTGCAGTCTGTCCGAAAAGCGTGAGGCCATGCTGCGCGAGGACCCTGCTCTCGTGTGGGACTTGTCACGAGACGTTCCCGGCTATCTGGAAGTTGGCAAGGCGTGGGACGCGCTTCGTGTGGCGGCCCAGCCTTTCGACTCCGAGGCGCTCATGTCGAACCTCTTCGGGGGAGCGCTTGGGAAGTCTTTTGGCGAGCCAGGAGGCTTCGGAAAACCACGAATCGTCCCCAAATTCGAGGTCGCGCGTCTTGCCGCGGTCATGGGCGACATACCTCCACGCTTCATGCGGGACAACGCGGGCTCCCTGCGTGGGATCGATGTGCACGGGAGGTTTTTCCACGTCGACAACGACGAGGGCCAGACGCCGGACGCCGTGCTGGAGTCCGAATTCCCCGAGCTCGCGGACCTGGCCGACGTGGGCGACGATACGTTCGACGCGACCCTCGAGCGTCTGGAGGACACGTTCGAGCGCGTGAGGGCTCTCGTGGTGCGCGCGTCCGAGCGTGGTGAAGCGCTACTCGTCGTGTTTCGTTGAAACTGCTCTGGACGGTTGTTCCACGGCGAAATCCAGTGAACGGGGCCTCGGAGCGCACGGTCACCTCGTCGCACGTCTCATCCGTCTGCGAAGGAGCACGAGGGCTGGGACCGTTCCGAGAGCGAGCGGAACGCCGCTCGATCCACTTGGTGACGTGGTGTCGCAATGGCACGAGCGTGGCGACGTGGATGGAGAAGCCTTCGCGCTCGGCGCGGCATCGACATGTGCGTTGGCGTCGTCGGAGGCCGATCCGTCCGCGATAGAACCCGCGTCGCGTCCCGCACCGTCTACGGACTCGATAGCCGCGCGAGCGAACTTGTCCCGGTCGTTCGCCTCCTCGGAAAACTCCGATCCGGAGAGCTCGCGAAATTTGTTCCAATAGGGAGCGCAGCGCTGCGTCTCGAGCCCGCACCTCCTGAACTTGGCCGCGAGAGCAAAACAGTCGAAGCGCATCGGGTCTGGCTGGCGGTCCAACAAAGGGAGCACCGCGCCCGTGCTGGGCAACTCGCGAAGGCGATGCTCGGTCGAGCTGCCGAACGTGAGCTCGCGTTCGATGTTCCCGAAGGCGCGAAGTCGCTGGGCCTCCCAAATCGCCATTTTTTCGGAGAACGCTTCGGTCTCCGAGTCCGTCGCTCCCACGCGGGGCGGCTTCGGAGCTCGCGGGAGACGAGGCGACCGACACCAATACTCCGTGATGCGGTCGTTGTTGCTCATTCCGCAGTAGAAGCGGAGGCCGAGTCGATCGAGCTCCTTCTTGGTGCACGTGTCTTCGTCGACCACTTCGCGTCCCCGCGATCCATAGACGCACTCGAGGTAGGGGGGCGCCTCGCAGGGCGTTTGGCCGGGCATGAGGTCGGCTCGCGCGTCGTGCACCACGAACGCCACGGCGACGAACAAAAAAGGGGCAAAGGCTTTGCGAGCAACGACCACTCGCAAAGCCTACCCGACCAAGGAAGCCAAGATTCCCTATTGGTCGTCACTCGTGCTGCAACGACGTGCTTTACCCTGGAATCGTCATTTTCGCGGCTCGCTCGCCGTGCAGCGTGCCCCCTTGTCCCACTCCGCGGCCGCGCAGCGGACCTGGGGAACGCTCGGGTCCTGGATGGTCGGATCCGCGCGAAGAAGGTTTTCCTGGCTGATCGTGCCGCTCGTGTAGAAGCGGAAGCTCTCCTGGTAGAGCTGGCGCCAGCGCGTGTTCCAGTGTTCCTTGTTTTCGGGATCTTCGTTTTCTTTGGTGTAGTTCTCCGGGTCCGTCAGCGCGTGCCCGACCTTGTCCGAGGCGGGGTACGCCGCTCGAACGTGCGGCACTTTTCCTTGCGCATTCGCGACGAGGGCCGCATTGAGCTGCCCACTCGCGGCGTTGTCGGCGGAGAGCTCTGCGTCGGTCACGATCATCGCCGTCGGAATCGGTACGAGCTTGGCTGCTTTTCCCGCGGTCCAAGACCCGAGTGCCAAGTCCGCTGCAATGGATGCCGGCGAAAACTCGATTTGGTGGTTCCCCCACTTCATCGGATACGAGCCCGCTTTGAGGTTGTTGATTCGGCTGTCCAAGGGCGCGAGCATCGAGGTCTGGCTGTTGTTGTTCGCATCGACCGACTTGAGCCACGGGGCGTGCGCCATCGTGCCTTTGACGTTCGCTCCACCATCGTCCGCGGCCGCCGCGAGGGCCACCGTCCCACCGACCGACAGGCCGCCCAGGAACACGGGACCGAGACCTTTCACTTCGGAAATGCGGGCACGCGCTTCGGTGACGAAGGCCAGGTAGTCTGCGGCTTGGGCGGCGGCGAGCAAGAGATCCGCCGACGTGGGCTGGGGGCCTTGCGGAGCCGTCTTGAAGAGCTGCTTGAAGGCGTCCGAGGTCGGATCGGCCCACGCGTCGGCGAGGGTCTTCGTGCTGATGGGGTTCGGGCCAGCAGAAAGTACGGCATTGATCTGGGCAAAATCCTCGGCCGAGAAGTCCGCAGTGGTCGGGGTCTTTCCTTCGGAGAACTTGAGGGCAATCTTGGCGAAGATAGGGGCAAACTTCGGGTCGGCTTTGGCCGCTTCGAGCTTGGCGGCGTTGGCTGTCAGGACATCGTCCCGATACACGGTTCGCGGCCAATGGGCCGTTCCCGGGACCAAGTAGTGGTACGCGAGGTGAACGTTGTAGACGTCGAAGCCGCTATGAAAAAGGTACGACGCGAGCTTCGATTGCTGAAGCGGGCGGTCGTTGAAGCCGTGAAAGAGAACCACGGTTCCATAGACCTTCTTGTTCGCTTCGTGGAAGAGGCAGTAGGGCTCGCTGAGCTGACCACTTCGTTTTGCGGAAAAGATCTCTTTGCGCCGCTTGCTCGGATCGATGCCGCGAATGTTGGAGACGTGCGCGAAGATCTTCTGGGAGGCTGCCTTGACTTGCTCGGCCGTCGGAGCGACCGCTTTGGCGAGCTTCGCTTTGGCCGGATCCGCTTCGAGAAGCTCCGAATAGCCATCTTCGGAAATGGCCTTGGACTTCACGCAGAACGTAGCTGCGATCTGCTCGTCCTCGTCGACGCCCAACGTTTCTTCGCTGGTTCCTCCACAGGCCAGGCCCATCGAGAGGAGGGGAAGAATCGCGAGGTGGTGCGCTCGAAGCTTCATGCGTGGGTCTAGAGCATGTGTCGTGCCGCTGCCTACATGTGCTGGTCGTCAACGGTTTCAAGCTGTTGCGGCGATCCAGGTCGATCTTCGCTCGAAGTGGCGATCCACGAGAGGACGGCTTGGTGCCTCGTCGTTCGCTTCAGTCTTGGCCTGCACCCGCCGGAATGCAGGCCCCTTGCGCGAGGGTGTAGCCCTCGATGCAGCGCACTTCGCAGGTCGACACGAAGCAGAGGGCGTAGCCGTTCTCGGGCTCGGGACAGCGACCGCAGCCGTGTTCGGACATCACTCGGGTGGGCGTGGCGTTGGACGCATAGCGCGAGCGCGACGAGTCTTTGCGCGAGGAGGCGGCGATGACCTGCGCGGTCTTCACGGCCACGACGGCGGTCACCAGGAGCAGCTTGGCGGCGCCACCACGGACACAACCGGTCGTAGAGGTCAGGATCGAGGCAAGAAGGAGGCTCGCCAGGGCGCGTCGAAGGGTCACGAGCCCACACCAGAGCAAGTCGGATGCCGAGGAGCACCGCTCGATTCTCGCAGGTTTCTGCGTTTTGGAAGTGACCCAGAGCTCGAGCGTGAACCCTCGATGACGGCACACCGCCGCCGCGAACGACGCGATCAGGCTCGAGGAATCAAGCTCAGAGCCTCTTCGCAGTCGCCCTCGATGAGCCGATTGCCGACGCTCTTCGCGAGGTGGCGCAGCTTTTCGTATTCGGTGCGCGCGGCCACGCGCTCGTCTTTGCGAAGGTGGAGCTTCGCGAGGAGCCAACGTCCCGTGAGCACGTCCCACGTGAAATCGTGGGCTTCGGCGTACGCGATGCCGAGGTGGAGCTGGACGAGGCCCGCTTCGTCGCCGTTCACGGCGTCGAGGAACGCGAGGAACATGCGGTTGTGGCTCGCGAGGCGATCGTAGGCGGCTTCGTCGCAGAACGAGAGCGACTGCTTGAACGCGCCGTACGCGCGCGGGTAGTCCTCGAGGCGCACCAGGGCATCGCCCATGTTGTGGAGGTTCAGCGCCACTTCGTAGCCGAGGCCGAGCTCACGGGCCGAGTCGACCGCGCGTTCGCTGGCCAGCGCAGAGCCACGGAAATCGCGGGCGAAATACTCGACGAGCGCGAACGCTTTCATGCGCTCGCATGCGGCCGCGGCGTCGTCCGGCAAGATGGATTCTGCGCGCCCATGGTAGCGGAGCGCCATGGCTTGATTGCCGAGGGCGGCGTGCGACTGCGCGAGAAAAAGCAGGATTTTGTGCTCTTCGGCCTTGTCGCCGTCGCTGGCCAACGATTCGAGGCGCTCGAGAAGGGCGAGCGAGCGCTTGAAGTCGCCCTGACGCGCGGCAAGCTCGGCGGAGGTCGTGAGCACGGCCTTCAGGAGCGACTCGTCCGACTGCGCGACCATCTCGGCCTGCGAGAGCTGGGCCCGTGCGGCGTCGAAGGCGTGGAGCGCTGCGAGCATGCGTCCTGCCGCGATGCGTGCACGAACGCGCTCGTGCACGGTGCCCACGGCGTCGACGCGGGCGATCACTCGCTCGCTCATCTCGAAGGGCTCGGGGGCCGAACGTACGAGGCGGACCGCGTCGGCGAGATCCGTGAGCCACTGGGTGAGCTCACCGGCTTCGCGTGCGTCCACGTCGCAGAGCTCGATGGCCCGCGCGAAGTCCCGGGCGGCGGCCTCGAGCTGGCGCGCGAGGAGGCGCTTTTTCCCGCTCATGGCGAAATACGTCGCCACCCGTTCGCGCTCTCCGGCCTCGTAGAGGTGCGTGGCAATGCGCACGGCGTGCTCGCCCAGGTCCTTCGCGAAGACTTGCTCGAGGGCCGCACCGGCCGCCGCGTGAAGCGCAAGTGCCGCCTTCGGAGTGAGCGCGTCGACCACGACCTCGCGGACGATGGGCGAGGCAAAACGAAGGGCCGCAGGGCCGCTGTCGACGAGGAAACCTTCCGCTTTGAGCGCTGCGGTGGCCTTCGAGAGGTCCGGAATTCCGCGACCGGTCATCAGCCCGAGCACGGTGAGCTCGACCACGTCGCCGACGATGGCGGCCGTTTGGAGAATGCCGCGTTCTTCGTCGCCGAGGCGTGAAACGCGGCTTGCCACGAGGCCACGCAGCGTCTTCGGGAGGGCGAGCTCTTGGCCCACGAGGCGCATGTTGACGACGCTACGCTCGGCCACGGTGACGGCGCGCGCGTCGACGAGTCCCTTCAGCACTTCTTCCACGAACAGGGGATGACCGCCCGCGCGCTCGCGAATGAAGGACAAAAGCGCCGGAGGCACACGCGCCACGCCGAGGCGGAGCATCACGAGGTGCTCCACGTCTTCGGCCGACAGGTCTTTGAGCTCGATGCTGGCGTGGTTCGGGAGGCGCTCGAGCGGGTGCGAGAAGCCTGCGCGGCCAGCCAGAATGAACACGACGCGCGCCGAAGGGAGCCGCGCGAGTACGTCTTCGAGGGCATCGAGGCTCGCCGAGTCCATGGCGTGCGCACCGTCCCACGAGAACACGTGCGGAAGGTCGTCCGAGAGGCTCGCGACCATGCGCGCGAAGCCGGCGTGCAGGGAGACGCGCGCGTTGCCCGCCTGGGGCTTTCGGCTGCTCGCTCCGAGCACCGAGAGCACGGCGAAGATTTCGTCCTCTTGCATGCCGAGCGCGCGGAGGCGCGGCTTCACTTCGGCGATTTGGGCCTGCGAGGCGCCTTCACGGACGCCGCACAAAACCTGCAGCATGCATCGAATTCCGGAGAGGGGGAACTCGGCTCCGCGAGGTGTGCACGTGGCGAGGTACGTGGCGAAATTGTAGCCGCCCTTCTTGAGCCTTCGCTCGGTCTCGACGAGAAGGCGCGTCTTGCCGATGCCGTTGTCGCCCCGCACGGTGATGACGCGGGCCTTCTTTCGGGTGGAAAGTGCGAGAATTTCGCCGATTTGGCGAAGCTCTTCGCGACGCCCCACGAACCTTCCGAACGCTTCGGACAGGCCTCGGACGTCGCGCACGACGAGGGTGGTCGCGCGGGTGCCGGGCACGTTCGTGTCGCTCATCGTGTCGAACTCGAAGAGCTCGCGGACGTAGCGGTACGCTTGGGGGCTGATGGCGAGGAGCCCCACTCCGGCCTTCGCGAGCTCGCGCGCGGAGGCCACGAGGCCCTCGAGTCGGTCGTCTTGCGTGGCGGCGCCTTCGCGCGAGACGTGGACGCGCGCGGTGTGAAGTCCCGCGCTCGGGTGTGTGGCGCCGAGAGCACGCAAGAGGACGAGCCCGCAGCGAGTAGCGATTTCGGTGTCGCGAGCGTCGGGCTCGGTGGCTCCGAAGAGGGCGACCATCTGCTCTTTTTCTCGGGCGATCAGCGTTCCGCCGTAGCGTTCGATCGTGAGCGCCGCCTCGGAGCGAAAATCGTCGTCGCTCTGGGCTCCCGTGTCGCGGTTTCCGAAGAGCACGACGAGCGCGGTGACTTCGCGTCGCTCTCCGAGCTCCGCGGCGCGCTCGAGGGAGAACACCCCCGAGTCTTGTTCACCCTTGAGCGCGGGAGGGCCCTGCGAAATGGACTCGATCGGAGTGACCGCGACGTGAGGGAGGTCGGCGTCGAGCGTCGGCTCGATGAGCGACTCGGCCTTGTTCCGTGGGCCGCGAAACGCCACCAGGAAGTCGGCAAGATCGTGCGGCCCGAAGCGCTTCCCCTGCCCGTAGAGGAACGCGAGCAGGGCCTCGTACATGCGGCCCGCGTCCTGAAAGCGACCTCCGAGGTCTTTTGTCATCGCTTGTTTGACGAGCGCCGCGAGATCCGCCGGGATGTCGGGGCGAAGGAGCTCGACCGGCGGGTATTCGCACATCTGCACGCGGCGGAGCGTTTCGAACGTGGTGGGCCCGCTGAATGGGTTCACGCCGGTGATGCACTCGTAGAGCATGCTGCCGAGCGAGAAGAGATCGCTTCGCGCGTCCACTTCGTCCCCGGCGGCTTGCTCCGGGCTCATGTAGGCGAACTTGCCCTGGAGCTTGCGGGCGCGAGTGTCCTCTACGCCGGTGGGCTCGATCGCGCCGCGGGCTTTTGCGATGCCGAAGTCGGTGACTTTGACCTCGCCTTCGAAACTGAGCAGCACGTTCTGTGGCGACACGTCGCGGTGCACGACGCCGAGCGGAACGTTGTCTTCGTCGCGGCGACGATGCGCGTGGTCGAGCCCTTTTGCGACCTCCGCCGCGACGTAGACGCACATCTCGAGCGGGAGGGGGACTTGGAGCCTCCGTGCGCGCGTGAGCAGCGTGGCGAGGTCGAACCCGTGCACGAGCTCCATCGCCATGAAGTACGAGTTTTCGTCCTCGCCCTCGCCATGGGCGATGCCGAGATCGAACACTTGCACGATGTTCGCGTGCGAGAGACGTACCGCGAGCTTGGCCTCGTGGATGAACATGTCCACGAAGAGCGGCTTCTCGGCGAGCTCCGGAAGAATGCGCTTGATGACGACGATCTTCTCGAAGCCTTCCACCCCGAAGCTCTTCGCTTTGAAGACCTCGGCCATGCCTCCCTTCCCGAGCCGCTCGAGCAGTCGGTAGCGCCCGAAGGGGGTGCCCGGAGGGGAATCGTTTGTGGTTCGCGCACTCATGGAAGGCGAAGGTTGAACCGTACCAAAGTCCGGCCAGATACGCCCGCCTTCATGGGAGCGAAATTGCTTAACAATTACGGAGATTTAGGGGCGGGTCGTGTTACCCACACCGGATTCGTGAAGCCCATGGGGGCGAAGGGCATGAACGGAAGGACGTCGTCGGCCTTTCGCGTCCCTCGCGCGACGGCGACCACGAAATGCGGCCCGGGAGTGAGCGGTATCGTGATGTCGGCTTCGTAGCGCACGGCGCGCGCACGCGCTTCGATGAGTGTTCCGGGCTCTGCGCCCACCGCGGTGGGCCTCGACGGGATGGCCTTTTGCGAGAAGGTCTTGCCGTCCAGGAGGACCTCCACGGAGGTCACGTCCACCCAAGGAGCCGCCATCACGCGAAGGTGAGCCGTGGCCGCGTCGCTCTCGGACGGGATCGCGACGTCGTCGCCAGGTTTTCCTCCTTCGACGGTGAGGTCGATGACAGGACCGCTCGTGACGATCGAGCGGCCTGCCTTTATGGCGGCCACGATGGTTTTCGGATCGGCGGGGTGGCCGGGATCGCCGGCGGCTTCTTCGTCTTGCCGCACCAGAGTTCTTGGATAGCCCGCCCAATTGTACTGAGCGGTGTGGGAGTCGGAGCTTCCGGTGGCGGCGTAGCGCCTGCCGTGCGCGAGCAGCGAGAGCCAGTCTTTCAGGACGGCTTCGACCTGTTCGCCGTTCTGGATCTCGTAGCCGTTGTAGACCTCGATCGTGTCGAAGTCCGTGCGCATGCGAATGGGCACGACGCCGGTCTTGGGATCGAATCCCGAGATGTTGAAGTACCCGATGCCCTTCGGCAGACGCGGGTGGTTTACTTGGATGACTCGTGAAGGATCGCCCTTGCGCGCGGCCTCGAACATTTGTCCCGCGCGCACTTGGCGGAAGGGCGGCACCTTCTGGTCGGTGGGGTACGGGAACACTCCGAAGTGCCCGTAGCGTGGACCGTAGGTGGTCACTTCGACGCCCGAAACACTGGCAAAATCGCGTCCGAGCGAGAGGGCTTGCGTGGTGGGGCCGTAGTCGCCCGCGATGTTGTGCTCGGTCGGGACGGCGAACTCGACCCCGGCGGTGACGAGGGTCGTGACGCGATCTTCGACCGACACCAGCGAGTCGAAGCTCGGCCGCGCGTGCACGTGAAGATCGCACCCGACGAGGCTCGGTGTCGCGACGACGTGACGGAGGGAGAGCTCGATCGTGGTGCGTTTGCCGCTCGTCACTTCGACGGTTCGTGCGTCGATGTTCCACTCGAGGCCGTGGGTCGCTTCGACGCGGTAGCGCCCCTTCGGAAGCGGTGTGATGAGCTCGCCCGCGAGCGTGTCGATGAGCGGCCCTGCTCCGGACGCGCGAAAATCCGGACCGAACGAAGGATCGAGTGTGCCGTCGATGCCGTGCACCCAAAGGCGCGAGGGGACCTTCGTTTTCGTGTCGACGTCGATCACGCGTATGGCGAGCTCGCCTCCTGGCGAGAGGTCGAGGACGAGCGGCCAGCCGGTGCCCGGAGGAAAGCGAATGGGGGAGCTCGCCGACGTGCCCTGTAAGCCGTACCAGTGGTCCACCTCTGCCGGTGCTTCGACCGAGAACGTGCTGTCGGGGCCGAGGAATGCGCGCACCTGAGGGTGTCCGGTGTCGTCGATTCCGTAGAGGGTGACGCCGCCTTTGGCGCCCGTCACGCGGCCCGCGACTTTGGCGACCTTCTGTCCAAGCAAGCGAAAGAGATCGCCGTACGAGCCCTCCGACGAGGGGCCAAAAAAGACCAAAAGCTCGGGTTTTGACTTTCTTTTGGCCGGAACCGAGACGACCGCTTCGATCTTGGGGCCGCCGTCCGGAAAGGCTCCTGCGTCTTCGTTCTCTTCGGGATCGGTGTCGTCGTCGTCGCCCGCGTCGCCTTCGCCGGCATCGCGGCTCGCGTCGAGGCCTTCCGACGCGTCCTTGACCGAGGCGTCTTTGACGGAACCCGCGTCTTTCGCGGTCTTCGCGCCTGCATCCCCCGCACCCGCATCCGTGGTTGGAGGCTCGGCACGAACGACGCGTTCGGTGGTGAGCACGAGCCGTCCGGAGTGGCCTTTGAGGCCAGCGCCGAGCTCTTCGAGATCGCTCGCGTCGGCGCTTCCAGCGTCGTTTTCGGTCGTCTCGGCGTCCGCTCCGGCGTGCGCTCCGGGGTCGTAGGGCTCGAGCGCCGAGGACGCGTCTTCGCCCACGGGGGGGGCGTCCGAGTGATCGGGCTCGAGCGCGATTTTGGCGCCGAACGGGGCGGCAATCACGAGCGGATGTTGCGACGTCCCGACGATGGCCGCGTTCGCGAGGACCGCGTCGCCGGTTGCGAGCTCGCCCGCCCCGGGGACCCACACGGTGGACGATGGCGTGAGGGCGAGACGCAGCTCGACGCGGTGAGGCGCGAGGGAATCCGCATCTTGCACGCGCGCACGGAGGAGCCCGCGCTCGAGACGGACGACGACCTTCACCTTCACGTCGCCCGCGCTGACCTCGACGACACGGAAGGTGTCGGTGCCCGAGGTTGGGCCGGCAAGGGGCCTCAGTGTTCCGTCGACCACGACGTTGGCTTCGATCTCGACTTCGCCTTCTCCGTGCGCATCCGCGACGACGATTCGTCCTTCGCGGAAGTCGAGCGTGAAGCTCGCTTCACCGACCACGACGGCTTCGAGGCGCGTCTTTTCGACGAGCTTGTGCGGGCGAATGGCGAGTGCCACCGCCACGAGCGCGACGACGAGCCCACCGACGAGCGTCTTGTCGAGGCCTTCTGTCTTCTTCGCCTTCATGAAGCGGACGCCTCGAGGCGAGCCGAGAGCGGGCCTCGCGCGATCGCCATTCGGCCGTTTTTTCCCTTGGTGGAGAGAGTGAGGGACAGTGCGGCCTCCGGCCCAAGTGCGGCCTCGGCTCCTTCGCCCCACTCGACGACGAGGATCGCTCCTTCGCCACGGCGCTCGCGCAGGCCGAGCCGTGCGGCCTCGGCGACGAGCTTTTCGCCGCTGGTTCCGGCCGATTCACGCAGCCGATAGAGGTCGACGTGGAGCACCGTGCCGCGTGGGACCTCGTATTCGGTCACGAGCACGAACGTTGGGCTCGTCACGGCGACATGGGTGGGGACGCCGAGAGCGCGCAGAAGGGCGCGTGTGAAGAACGTTTTCCCGGCGCCCAGGCCGCCGTCCAGGCGCACGAGGTCACCGGGCTCGAGCCAAGGCGCCACGCGCGAGGCGAGCGCCTTCGTGGCGTTGCGTGTGGGAAGGGGAATCTCGACGTGGACGGACACGGGCGCTCGGGGACGGGGACGGCCATTCTACGCCTACCACGGGGCGACGGTGCGAGGCGATTTGGGTGCACGACACGTAGGAGCCCTACTTATGGAAGCGCGGTGCAAGGTGGGCGCTCAGCAGGGGGCCACGACACATCGCTTCTCGTTCGTGTGAAAGGGCGGAATGCGCTGCAAGGGCTCCGGCGAGCGAAGCTCCGCCCAAACGGCGAGGGCGAGCACGAGGCAAACAAGGTCGGCAAGGTCGGCAAGTGCGGGGTGCGCGGAGCGGGTGGTTGGGGACGACGGAAGAGTGGGAGCTTCAACCTTTGGAGCGGTTCGATAGGGCCCGTCTTCCGCGGTCACCTTGGTGGCCTGTCTCGAGCGGAAGTGTCGGACGATTCGACTGGCGATAGGCAAGGTGCCGAGCAAGACAAAGAACGCGGTAAGTGCCAGTCCGGTTGGCCCGCGCTCGATGTGCCCGACCCAGTGACGCACGAGAAAAAGCGAAGGAATCAGGGCCAATAGGCTGACGGTTCGGACATCGTGCGGAATCATGGCGAGTCCTCGCAAGAATTCGCGGTCTGCGGGTCCGCGGAAATGGGGGTGGTCGCGCAAGCGCCGCGCGGGCACGAGTGGATGCGCATGGTGTATCCGTCTTTGCATACGTACCCGACGGAGCGGACGACCCCGCTGCAGACCACGGAAGCTTCGCCACGCTCGCAGGGATCGTAGACCTCGGCGAGCGGACCGAGCATGGCGCCCTCGGGCCGATTGCCGCTGCTGACTATCGGCCGCACCTCGCTGCCTCGCATCGCGAGAAGGGCCACGAGGAGGACGGCACTGTCGAGAGCCAGTTCCTTTGGAACGAGAGGTGTCCGTCCAGTCCCTGCGTACACGGTTCGGACGATGGCGGAGACGAACGCGACGGCTCCGAATGCGACGAACAAGAACGGTAGAGCATTGACCCCAGGCCAGGCCATGGCTCTTGGCCACGCGAGAAGGGTGAGCACCAGCAGAGTGGCGAGAAGGAAGCGGGAGCGGGAGGAGATGGGCATTTGGGGCTCGGGATGGAGGCGATCTCCCTCGGTGACGCTCTCTCGACGGGCGCGTCGGATTCGTTGCGTGGAAAATGAGCTTCCTTGCTCATTTGGCAAAATACCGAACATTTGGCGGCCAAGTCGCGCGGTCGAAGCCCTCACGTGTCGCTCCGCGCGGCTGTGGCTGCGGAAGCTCGGGTCTACGAGCTCGCTTGATGGCGGCGCAAAACGCCACGACGGCCACGACGAAGACGCTGCCATCGAGTGGGCTTCCGCCGCTTTCACCAACCGCGTCGCGGGCCAGGTGGCCCCGGGCGGCTTGCAGGCGCGGGGGAAACGATGGGCGCGCGGCGCGAGGAGGAGCTCCGTCGCTTCGGCAGGCGCAAAGCTTGAAAAACTTCGGATGAGAAGGTCGGTTCGTAGGCTATCGCGAAGGGCACCGCTCGGAGAGGGGGTCCTTCTTGGAGCCGCTCTATGGACCAACGTACACTTTGGCGCCTTCCTCGCGCGCACGAGCTCGGTGCGCTTGTCGACGCCGAGCACGACTGCCCGGTCGCGTGCGCATTCCCGCGGCCCTTTAGGACGGTTGCGACCGTTCTACCTCGTGGAGGATTGCAGGATCTCCGCTTCTGCCCCGTGAGGCTCACGCGCGGCAACGTGCCCACCGCCATCAAATCGATGCCGTTGCTCGATTTCGATGTCCCCGGGCGGAATATTTGGGCGACTCGCATGGGAGCCCGAGAAGGAATCTGCGGAGTCGGCACCGGTATTCGCCCTGCCTAGTGCGTTGCGGGCCGCTTGCGGAGTCGTTTGTACGTGTCTTTTCCCGGAGGCAAACAAGGCTGGCCACATTTGGTGCGCCTTTGTGCCGCTTTGCAGGCGCGAATTCCCGATGGCGCGGCCCTTGCTAAGTCACACATCAGAGGAAACGACCATGACGAACTCGACGAATAGCGCACCAACCGTAGCAAAAGAGGCCCTGTCCGACGCCGCTGACACGGCCGTGTCCGCGTCGAAAGACTGGTTTTCGCGGATCGAGCGGACGGTCCGTTTAGGGATTCGGCTCGCCCCACTCCTGCCAATACGGGCGGCTGTTGCGCTTCTTGGCCGCGCTGGCCTAAGGCGGACACGGACGACGACCATGGAGGCCGTCGCGGCCTTTGGGAGCGGCGTTCTGGTCGGCGGCGTCGTGACGGCTCTCGTCAGTCCATGGTCGGGCCCCGAGCTTCGCGGAAAGCTCTCTGCCGCTTACCGAAGTCTCGAGGTACTCGGCCTAGCGAAGGCGGAGGGCGCAAAGGCGACGGTCCTGAAGCTCGAACACAAGATTGTCGACGACGCCGCAATCGCCAAAGCGTCCGCGAAGGCGAAGACCCTCGACCGCCGCGACGCCATCGCGGACACGATTCGCGACATGAAAAAGCCGACCGGGCCCAGCTCGGCCCGAGGCTAATCGCTTGCGAGCCGCGCACGCTCGTAGGCCTCGCTTTTCGGCGCGCAACGCGCGCCACTCACCCCGGCATGTAGGCATGGAGTCGCCGCTCACGAGAGCCGCGCCTCGGAAGGAGAAGTTTATGTTGTATGGAGCGATAGCGTTTTTTTGTGCTCGCCATGGTGGCGGCAGTCCTCGGCTTCGGAGGCCTCGCCGCAGGCGCGGCTGGCATAGCGAAGATCTTCGCGATGGTCTTCCTGGTCCTTGCGCTCGTGTCGTTCGCGGTCGGCCGCCGCGTACCAGTTTAATGAGGCGCGGCCCGTCGTGGTTGTCGGAACTGCCTACACGCACATTGGAGACTTGAATGAACCACCTGCCCGAGCCCTACCCCCCGGACTACGAATCGCCCGTTTGGGGGCCAAACAAAGACCCACGCGAGGACCCCAATCCCGACGAAGTCGACGTCCCACGGAGGGAGGGGCCAAACGTTCCCAAAGCGCCGCGCCGAATGCCAAGATATGACCCGATAGGACCGACCGTCGAGCGCGTCGCCGACGACGACATGGCCCCAATCCCCCGAGTCATTTTCAGCTGAGACTGGATTTCGCTCTTCCTAGTCGTCCCGTCGGCATTTCTCGCGTCTTCGAGCGCATCTTCGGGTGCCTTCGTGATTGAGACACCAGAGCTATCCCCGCACGCGAAGTACCCGAATCTACGCTCGAGCTCGCCTCGATCTGCCGGCGGACCTCCGTCGGCGGACCTCCGTCGGCGGAGCGACATCCAGGCTGAGTTGTCCCCGAGTGGAGCGCTGCTCCGACAGCGAATCGTCTCGAAACCGTTCGACGTCTTCGGACGCCCGATCCCGAGGAGGCACCATGGCGGCGAGGTTCACCTATCGTATGCAAGCGGTCTCGACGGGCTATTTCGCAGAATGCTGTGAAATGGAAGTCGCGGCCGAAGGCCTTAGTCGCGCTGAGGCCGTCGAATGTTTGAGGACGGCACTTCGCGATCGGTTGACCGAGCCGAACGCGGTCGCGCCGCCAGCCAGAGGGAGCTCCACGGAGGTCTCGCTGACGGAAGCCCCGCGCGACGCTGCGCCCGACCCGTCCGGCCCCGGGGCGCCACATGACCCACCCATTGTTCCGTAGCCGACGACGGCGTCCCTGCGGAGGATCCAGGAGAACAAAGTGCAGAATCACACGAAATTCGAAGTGGACTACCAACTACGTACGAATGGCCATTCTGGCTCGGCGCGCGGCGCCGGACTTCCCGCTGGCAACGTGAATATCGGCATCAGCGACGAAGGGCTCGCCGCGATCGTGGTGCTATTGAATAGAGCGCTCTCGAACACCAGCATTCTAACGATCAAGACACGGAAGTTTCACTGGGACGTCGTTGGTCCGCAGTTCGTCGCCCTCCATGAGCTATGGGGACAAAACTACACGGTCTTGGCCGAGTTCGCCGACAAGCTGGCGGAACGCGTGAGGGCCCGCGGCGGCTTTCCCATCGGGACAGCGGCGGGATTCATCGAGCACGCCACTTTGAAGGAGCACCCAGGCACCGTCTCGAGCGCTACGGATGCCGTCGAGGCCTTGCTTGCAGACCACGAGCTCGTTGCCCGTTCACTCCGATCCATCATCCATAAATGCGTCGAGCTCGACGATCCGAGCACGGCCGACCTCCTAACGAATATGCTCGAGGGTCACGAGAACATGGCGTGGATCCACCGATCGTTCCTCGAAGGGGAATCCCTCCGTGGGAATGGTCAGGCCCCGTCAGGGAACATTCCCGAGCTCGCCTGAGCGAGTCCAGGCTTCAGATCAACTCGAAATTTCGATCCGCTACGCAAAGGAAGAAGAAAATCATGGCATCTACGCAAAATGCGGTCGTCGGCCTCGTTTCGTCCGAAGCACAGGCCCAGTCCATCGTCGGCGAGCTCCAGCGCGCGGGCTTCCCGAGTGGCGATATCTCGGCGCTCTTCCCCGACAAAACGGGCTCACGCGACTTCGCTTTCGAGCAAAACACGAAGGCTCCGGAGGGGGCAGCCGCAGGCGCGAGTGCCGGAGGAGCCCTTGGCGGAACGGTGGGGCTCTTGGCAGGCATCGGAGCCCTTGCGATCCCTGGACTCGGTCCATTCATTGCGGCTGGGCCAATTATGGCCGCCCTTAGCGGAGCCGCCGCGGGGGCCGCGGTCGGGGGGCTTACCGGCGCGCTCGTCGGAATGGGAATTCCCGAGATTGAAGCCAAGCAGTACGAGGGAAAGGTCAAGGGCGGGAACATCCTCCTGTCCGTCCACACCGTAGACGGGGCCGAGCGCGCTCGCTCGAAGAAGATCCTCGAGGATTGGGGCGCTATCGACGTGGTAACCGTTGGTGAGCAGAGCGTTCCTGAGAGCAATCGGCGCGCTCAGCTTCAGTAGAGGAACCTGCAAATCCCTTTGCCGTCCCCGCGTCCTCGAATGGCGTGGCGACGGCGACGGGCCCCCGTCCGACCGAAGGTGCGACGGGTAGCGACGAGGCGCTAAGGTGCTTACGGCAGACCACCACGCTCGAGGTTCGAGAATCGGGAGAGTCAGGGAGGCTTACGCGAGTCGACTTGCAGCGAGGAGCTGATAGTGCATAAACGCAATCTTCCAAGACCCATTCCGACGGCCCCAAATCCGGTGGTGCCAAACGTGCCCGATCCCGCAGAGGATCACGGCCCAAAGTGGAAGGGCGGAGGCAAGAAGGGGGAAGACGAGCCAAAAGAGGAATAGCGTCGACGACGGATGGGGCAGGCGAATCGAAGGTGCTACTGGCCCCTTTAGCCGTAGTGTGAAGGAATCCGAGTGCGCGCCTCTCAATGAGGCGGTCGAAGAGCGCGGACGGCTTCGTACTCTAGGCAGGCAACGCTTGGCCAGGGCGGAGAGCGGAAGAGGATTTGTTCGGTTTCTGCTGCATCCATTACGAAACCTCGGGTCTGCGGGCTCGCTTGATGGCGGCGCAAAACGCCACGACGGCCACGACGAAGGTCCCATCAAGCGGGCTTCCGCCTCTTTCACCAACCGCGTCGCATGCACAGGCCGAGGCCTTGGGAACCGGTCGCGGGCCAGGTAGCCCCGGGCGGTTTGCAGGCGCGGGGGCCGAGGCGGTCCGGGCTGGCAGGCTTGGCTGGGCGAGTGCCGCGTCGGTCATCGACACTCGCGCCGTTCGCGATGCGGGCACCACGGACAGGGCAAAGGTCGGTTCGTAGAGGGATTCGAACGAGGGTTCAACGTCGGTGCGCAGTGTGAGCCGGACAGGGAGAGGCGGCCGCTCTGCCTTCCAGTCCGTGAAGCGCCCACGTTTGGGGGTCTTGCAGCGGATTTCGCCGTGCCATGGCTCACGATGCTCGATCGTCGTTAGCAATGGAGGGTCTGCTTCGAGCGGTTCGACGAAGTCGAGCTCGAGTGCTTTCCCCGACGGCCCGAGCCACCGCGTCACGCTCGGCCAAAACGCGGGCACGTGGCGGAGCTTCGGATCCGGAGACACGAGCGACGTGCTCGGGCTGCAGGGGCGGCTCAGCAGGATGTTCGGGGGACTTCGTTTTGGGCAATGATACTCGACCGTCTTTGGCGGAGGGATGGTCGATGGGTCAAACCCGACCGGCGCGCGCCCTGGTGGCAGCTCAGCGAATCCGAGTGTTCCGAGCGTTTCGTTGGTCGCGTCCAGGAGGCACGAGTGGGGCGCCGCGACCAACTCGACGATATCGGCGTCTGCCCGCGATAGAGCCTCGCGCGCGAGCGCGAATGAAGCATATGTGGACTCATCGCTGCTCGAGTCCCGATTTCGTCGGACGGCCCGCGACACGCGCGCGCGACGGAGCGCTGGGAGTCGGGCCGCCTGCCGTTCACGATCCAAGACCGTGAGCTCGACCCATGCCGCGCCGCCCTGGTCTGGCCCGGTCCGAGAAGGCCACACGTACGAAGGCGCGGTCCCCGAGAAGGCAATCGCCTCTGCTTCGGTGAGCGCAAAAACGGCCCTAGGGTGGACCTTCGCGTACTCGCGCGCGCGTCGCGGGAGGGTGATCCCGAATGGCATCATGCCGTTCGCAGCGTCGATCGCTTGCGCTGCAACCACCGCCACCGGCGCGAGCCGCGTGCGTGGAGAAAAGCGGGCGTCCCACACCGCGATGGGCTTGGCCGCCGGGTCCGACGCCCCGGGAACGCCCGCGCACGTCGCCGCGGGCTTCGTCGACCCCACAAGATGCATGTCGCATGGATCGACCTCGTAGGCCGTCACGTAGTGGGGCGCGAGCAGGGCATCAAGGTCCGGAAACGGCGAAGCGACTCGAGTGAGCGAGGCCACCGCCGTGCCCTCCGGAAGCTCTACGAGGCGCATGGTCGCCGCCGGATCAGCCACGATGGACACGGTGGTGACGCTTGCTTCACCGGAGTGGACGACCGCGACGCGCTCGAGCCAAACCGGAGATTCCACGCCTTCGGGCGTGAACGCGAAGCTCTCGGCGCGCGCGAGCTTCGCGAAAACGAACACCACGGTAGCCAGCGCGCACGGGAGAGGCCTTAGGTGAGGGAGCATCGTGGATCACCGACGCCTGCGGAGTGCCAAGAAAAGCCCTGTCGCGAAAGCCACCGCGAGACCGGGGCCGTTGACGTCGCCTGCGCCAGGCGCCTCGTTGCAGGCGCAACCCGATGGTCGCGGTACAGGCTGCGGTGTACGCAGAGGTGCGCGCGACGGCCGTGGCGCCGCTTGGGTTGGTTCGTCGGGAGGGGGCTCGGTTGGCGTCGGGAGTGGAGCGCGCTCCGCAGGAATCACCACGAGTCCGAGGTGCGGCTCGTACGCCGCATCGAATGCGATTTCGCTCGGAGGATACGTGACGAGCGACTCGCTGGGCTTCCTCCGGGCCAGCTCCACAATCGTGCGCTTGTAGCGACCTGGCTTGGGGTCTTTGCATCGACCTCCGAAGGTCCATGGATCGCGCACCTCGTAGGTGGGGAGGATGGCGCTCGGCGAACCGGACCGCTCGGCGAAGTCGACCTCGAACGCTCGCCCCGACGGCCCGAGCCAACGCGCGACGCTCGGCCAAAACGCTGGCACCTCCTCAAGTTTTGGATCTGGAGAGATGACCGACCTGCTCGGCCTGCAGGGACCGCAGATTGTGATGTGAGGGGGAAGTCTTTTGGGGCACGGATGCTCGACCGTCTTGGGCTCAGGGATGGTGGATGGGTCGAATCCTACAGCCCCGCGTCCAGGCGGCAGCTCGCCGAAGCCGAGGGCCGAAAGTCCATCGTTCGTCGCGTCGAGGAGGCACGCATGGGGTGCGGCGACCTCCTCGACGACGTCCGCGCCAGTACGCGAGAGTACCTCACGAGCAAGGGCGAGCCGGGCCCTCCCTCGCTCCTCGTTGCGCAAGAGCCGTCCCTTCTGCACGACGCCCTCGACCTGCGCGCGCCGGAGCGTCGGCAGCCGCGGCACGCGTTGCTCGCGATCCAAGACTGTGAGCTCGACCCAGGTCGCCCCGCCCGCCGTGGGATGTGTCCGCGATGGCCACACGTACGTCGTCGCGGTCCCCTTGAAGGCAAATGCCTCCGCGTCGGTCAGCGCGAACACCGCGCTCGGGTGCGCCCGAACATAGTTGAGCGCTCGGAGTGGGATGGTCCCATTCAAGCCCGAGGCTCCACCTTGAGCGACGAGCGCGCGAGCCGTCACGACCGTTACCGGGCCCGCCGAGGAGCGTGCGCGAGAGGGCGCGTCCCACACGGCGATAGGCTTCGCCGCGACGTTTGACGCCCCAGGCACACCCGCGCACGTTCTTTGCGGGGTCGACGAAGGCATCGTGTGCAGATCGCACGGGTCGATCTCCCGCGCCTCCACGACACGAGCTTCGGCCAACCCGTCGACTGCGGCGAACGGCGAGGCGACGCGAACGAGCGAGCCCACCGCGGTGCCCTCCGGCAGCTCCACGAGCGACACCGCCCCCGAGGCGTCCGCCACGACCGACACCGTGGTGACGGTCGCGTCTCCGCCGTGGACGACTACGACGCGTTCGAGCCGCACCGGAACTTCCACGCCTTCGCGGGTGAACGCGAAGCTCTCGGCGCGCGCAGGGATGGCGAGGAGGAGGAGCGCCGTGGCTAGGCTTAGAGAGCACGAACGATGGAGCATTGTCATTGTGGGGCCCGACAGCTCAGAGAGGTTGGGGCTCGGGGAAACAGGTGCCACGACCGTCGGGGCCCGTAAGCGCCGGGGAATCGAAGCTACCCGTCTTGCGATGGCAGTACGAGCCGCTTTGGCACTGGAAGCCCTGCTTGATGCTGCCTCGCTCGCATTGAATGAAGCTTCCGTCGAGCTTCGGATTCGAGTCGCAATACAGCCCGTCCCGCTTGTTCGCGCAGCTGGTCGTATCGAGAGTGGACGAGCTCGGACAGACGATGCCGTACGACGCCTTCGTCTCTTCGGGGGTGAGCACCCCCACTGCGGTCCAAGCGCAGACGACGGCATCACGCACCCATCGTCCCGTGAGGTCCGTGCGGGTCGGGTGCTGTTGCAGCTTCCCCGTTTGGTACGA
>JAYUKI010000058.1:0-6029 GCA_043764595.1 Myxococcales bacterium
AGCATCTTCGACGCCGGGCTCCTCTCCGACGGCACGCCCTACCTGGTGATGGAGCTCCTCGAAGGGGAGGATCTCGAGTCGATTTTGGCGCGTGGCACGCTTCCGATCGAGCAAGCCGCGAAGATCCTCGCCCAAGTGTGCGAAGGCCTCGCCGAGGCCCATGGGCAAGGCATCGTCCATCGCGATTTGAAGCCGGCCAACGTGTTCGTCGTGCAAAAGGCGAATGGCGAAAAAGTATCAAAAATCATAGACTTCGGAATCTCGAAGCGCCTCGGGGACGCCAGCGAGCAGACCGGCGTCCACACGCTCGTGGGCTCTCCCTTTTACATGGCCCCCGAGCAAGCCTACGCGTCGCGCGACATCGACCATCGCGCCGACATTTGGTCTCTTGGCGTCATGTTGTACCGCCTCGTCCTTGGCGCGCAGCCCTTCGAGGCCGCCACGCTGCCCGCGATCTTGATCCGGATCAAGTCGACCACACCGACCTTTCCCACGACGCTCGATCCGGAGTTCGCCAACGTCCTCAGGAAGTGCCTCGAGAAGGATCGTGCGAAGCGGTACGGAACGGCGCTCGAGCTTCGGGACGACCTTGTCCGTTTCGTGGGCGACGGCGCGAAGTCCGGGGCGGCGCGAGTTTTTCCGCCACATCGAGCCTCGAAGAGCCAGATCGCCCAGGCGCCATTGGCCACGACACCTCCGCACGGTGCGTTCGCCGATCAGGGAGTGACCTCGGAATGGCTCGTTCCCGAGACCGTCACGGCGGAAGTCTCGGCCGTATTGCTCGACACGGGCGAGATCTCCAGCACGCACCTCGAGGAGGAGCCCGGCGAGCGAACGGTTGCCTCCATGCCCCAGATCCCCGCGCAGCCCATCGAGCAGGATGACGTCCCCGCCGATCGAAAGAAGACGGTGGTGCGCTTGCGGGCACCAGAGCCCAAGCCCGAGCTGAACCCTCCCTTGGACGTGCCGGAATCCGACCCTCGGCCCCCCGCAACCCACGCCAGCGAGCCTCGACTGGGCCACGGGCAACAAGGCTTCGGATGGCAGCCCGTGTGGGAAGGTGAGGCTCCTCGTGCCGCGACAGTCGCCGTGGAGCCGGCACGTCCTGCGCCCCCCATGGGCGTTCGGTTGGATTTCCAGCTGGAAAAGGCTGGTCCGTGGATCGTTGGCGGAGCCGTCGCCGTGGCCATCGTGGCCGTGATCGTGCTTGCGGCCCAGTGTGGTGGAAGCCCGGCACCATCGCCACCGCCTCCACGCTCGCCACCGCAAACCGGCCTTTCGGCAGCGGCTCCGCCCAGCCCACCCGCACTGATCGTGCTTAGCCCACCGCCGGCCGAGATCCCCGATGCCCCGGATGCTTCGGATGCTTCGGCCCACCCGCGCTAGCGACAACGTGCAGCGACGGAAGGGCGAGGTTCTTGTATAACGCCGCCATGCCGAGCCCCACGATCCTCTACATCGTCGCCGCCCTTTCGATCCTCGGCCTATTCGTCTGGGTCGGCCTCGTACGG
Source organism: Myxococcales bacterium (assembly GCA_043764595.1). Taxonomy (GTDB): domain Bacteria; phylum Myxococcota_A; class Polyangia; order Polyangiales; family Polyangiaceae; genus JAAFHV01. The sequence continues at coordinate 1,512 of JAYUKI010000058.1, forward strand.
AAGAACGTGCAAGCTACATGGGAGGCGTCCCCCGAAGAGCGTGCGAAATACCTCGTGAAGAAGGCGGAAGAGCCCAACGACGACGAGGATTCGGACGACGACGAGGCCGAGGCGCCCAAGGCGAAAGCGCCCCCGAAGCCCAAAACCAAGAAGTCGCAGGAAAAGCCGAAAGAATCGGGTTCCACCGAAGAAGCGGAGGTCGCGAAGCCCGAAGCCAACGAAGCGGAGGTCGCGAAACCCGAGGCCAACGAAGCGGAGGTCGCGAAGCCCGAAGCCAACGAAGCCAAGCCCGCAGAGGAAAGCCCGGCTGAAGGCGAAGCGCGCGAATCGAAAGCCTCCGAGGGTTGAGCCTCAGAGCTCCGTGACGATCTTGGCGGCTTTCAGCACTCCACGAACGAGATAGTCCTCGTACGTGGCGGGGGCCGACGACCAAACGACGAACGGTGAGCGGAGGTCGCCCCATTCGTCGGTCGGGAAAAGAAGCTCAGTCGGTCCGAGGATTGGGAGCTCGAAGAGGTATTCGCGCGGAGGAATCGCGCTCTCTTCTTCGAAGCGCTCGGCCGAAAGCTCGATGGGCTCGTAGGTCTCGACGAGGCCGCGATGGCGCTCGGGATCGAGCTCGGCCACCTTCAAGAGCTCCCATGTGGCGTCGACCAACACGGGGTACACGTCCTCTTCGTTCGATTCGTCGAAGAGTGGACCGTTTTCGGGAGCGACGCCGATCGATCCGAGGAGCGCGGCGAGTCGTTCCCGCGATTTGCTGCGTGAAGCGAGGGCGTCCTCGTCCCAGAAGGCGGCAAGCGTCGCCACGAGCTCCTTGTCGGAGGCCTCGCGGAAGAGCCTCGGATCCTTGGAATCACGGTCGATCGAAGGGTCGGAGAGCACACCCTTGGCCCACTCGTGCGCTTCGCGGAGGGCCTCGTTGGGCTCGGCGGACGCGACGGCGAACGCGTGGACCAAGTGCGCGCGGCGCGCCACATAGCGGTTTGCGCCAAGCCCCCTGACGACGCGTACTGCGGCTGCGGGGGACATGGTGGGAAGCTCGATCGCGGAGAGTCGTGTCATGAGTGGGCTCAGGTTTTCAAGCCGAAGAAGCGTCCAATGGCCTCGAAGATGCGTTCTTCTTCTTCGACCTGTGTCTTCGTTCGCTCGCCTGCGGCAGCGAGCAGACCGATGCGCCGCTCGGCCAGCCGGCTGGAGAGCTCTTTGGCGATTTCCGGGCGGTTCAAGAGCACCTTCTGGAACCCCTCTTTGCGCAGTCGAAAGCAGTCGACGTCCGTTTTCGCAATCACGTCGGCGATGCGAGGCTCCCCCGTCATGAGGCCCATTTCACCGAAAAAATCCGGAGCCTTGAGGGTTCCCAGAAGCGTCGTTTCGCCGTCCTCGTGGATTCGCATGGCTTCGGCCGTGCCCGAGGTCATCACGTAGAGCCAGTGGGCGATGGCCCCTTGGCGCGTCATCTTTTCGCCGGCGGTGAACGGGACGTACTCGAGCTGGGCCTCGAGGAGCGATTGCTCTTCCGGAGTGAGCTCGCCGAAGATGGTGATGGCCGAGAGCGCCTCGACTCGGCGCAGGCGGTGGCGCGCTTCGCGTCGAGCGTCCATCTCTTCGCCTTCCATTCGGACGAAGTGGGTGCCGACGGGCCGCGCGAGTGGAATGCCTGCGCGGCGCAGCGCTGCGTACACTCGCGTGAGCACCGCGGAATCCGTTGGGCCGTCCGGTCCGAAATCGAGGATGAAATAGCGGGCTTCGTAGACGCCATAGCTCGGGTGGGCATCCCGGCCGAGGGCGAGGCACACCACGGAAGGCGCGGGCTCGAGGGCGACGTTCGCGATGGGCGAAGCGAGCAGGGCGTCGGTGACGACCTGCACGACACGGCTCGGCGTAAAGCGGAAGTCCACGTAAAAAAGGTGCCTCATGCGCCTTGGTACGGGTTTTCCGCCGCGACGACCGAGCACGAGAAGCGTCGTGGAGAGCAGCTGTGCGTTGGGCAGGACGATCGTGTCGCAGTCGCGTGTTTCGACGATGGTGCAGCGCCAGCGAATCTCGCGAACGACACCTTGCCGTCCGTTGTCGGTCTGGATCCAGTCACCGACCTTCACCGTGCCGTCGAGCTGGAGGGCCACGCCTCCGATCACGTTGCCAAGGGTGCTCTGGAGGGAGAGGGCGAGCACCGCCGAGAAGACCGCGCCCGTGGTGATGACCGACGTAAGGGAGAATCCCGAGCTCGCGAGAACGGCGCCCGCAGCGACGAAATACGCTCCGCCAAGGGTCAAATCGCTTACGATTTTGGCCGGGCGAAATCCGAGCTTCGGGAGCGAGAGCTCGAAGACGATGGCCGCGGCCACGTTGATCACTGCAAATGCGGCGAGGATGTGGGCGCCGAGCCGGAGGCGCAACGACCAGCTCGCCACGCCTGCGCGATCGAGGGCCAACGCGAGCCCGAGCGCGACCGCAAAAAGCCCATAGAGAATCACGAGCCGGCGCACCACCCAACGGTGATCGCGGGCGAACGAATTCACGAGTGCTGCAACCGTGACGATGCCCACGAGCAATGCGCCCGCGATGCTTAGATCGCTACTCCACCCGTTCAACGAAAGCCCCCCGCTCCGGTCAGCCCAGAGCCTCGTCGAGAAGACGCTGTTGCTCGAGGTCGTGGCTTGCCTTGCTTCCCGTGGCGGGGCTCGCCGCCGCCGGACGGCTTACGACCTGGGTCGGGCGCTTCAGGTTCGGCAAGTAGTTGGCGGACAGGAAGTAGCAGGCGCCCGCGTTGCGCGGCTCCTCTTGGACCCAAACGAGCGGCACGTCTTTCCCGAAGGGCGCGAGCGCTTCGTCGAGCGCGCCGTTCAGTGGATAGAGCTGCTCGAGCCGTAGGATGGCGACGTCTTTGCGGCCCTTCTTTTCGCGAGCATCCACGAGGTCGTAATAGACCTTGCCCGAGCAAAGAAGGACGCGCGTGACGGACTTCGGATCGACCGAAGCGTCCACGATGACCTTTTGGAAGGACCCTGTCGACAGGTCCTCCACCGTGGAAACGGCCTTCGGGTTGCGAAGGAGGCTCTTTGGTGTAAAAATGACGAGCGGTTTCCGCCACTTGCGAACCACTTGACGACGTAGCGCATGAAAGATTTGCGCGGGAGTCGTGAGGTTCATCACCTGGATGTTGTCTTGGGCTGCAAGCTGCAGGAATCGTTCGATTCGCGCGCTCGAATGCTCGGGGCCTTGGCCTTCGTAGCCGTGGGGCAGGAGCATGACGAGCCCGGACAGACGCTTCCACTTGTCTTCGCCCGAGACGATAAACTGATCGATGATGACCTGGGCGCCGTTGGCAAAGTCGCCGAACTGGGCTTCCCAAATGACGAGCCCATCGGGGCAATCGAGCGAGTAGCCGTAGTCGAAGCCAAGGACCCCGGCCTCCGACAGGGGGCTGTCCCACACCTCGAATGGGGCGCCGCCGAGAGTGGAGAGCGGTGTGTGCCGCGTTCCGTTGTGCATGTCGAAGAGGACGGCATGACGGTGCGTGAACGTGCCGCGACGGGCGTCCTGGCCCGACAGCCGCACACGGTGCCCTTCGCTCACGAGCGAGGCGAACGCGAGGTGCTCGGCCGTACCCCAGTCGAACGAAGCGCCCGACAAGACCTTGTCCCGACGTGCTTCGATGGTGGTCTTGAAGACCTTTGGGTTGGGGGTGAAGCCCGGAGGAAGCTCCGCCAGCTTCGTGGCAAGCTCGTTCAGTCGCTCCCTCGAGACGGCTGTTGCCGCTTCGGGAGTGGCAGCGTCCGGACCGCCACTGTAGGGAGCCCAGATGCCACCCATGGCCGCGGGCGGATTGTTGTAGTCTCCCCGCTTTTCCTCTTCGAGATCTTGCTCGAGCGCGCCCTTACGCTCGGCTTGAATCGCATTGGCGCGGGCCTCGTCGATGTGGCCAGACTGGAGGAGGCGACGGAAGTAGACCTCGCGGATCGTCGGCTTTTTGTCGATGGCCGCGTACATGGTCGGCTGCGTGAAACGGGGCTCGTCGGCTTCGTTGTGGCCGTAGCGCCGGTAGCAATACATGTCGATGACGACGTCTTGCGCGAACTTTTGGCGGTACTCGATCGCGAGCCGCGCCACGTGGATCACGGCCTCGGGATCTTCGCCGTTCACGTGGAACACCGGCACGCGCATCATGCGGGCGATGTCGGTGCAGTAGCGCGTGGAGCGGGAGTCCTCGGGCAGGGTCGTGAAGCCGATTTGGTTGTTCACCACGAGGTGGACGGTGCCGGACGTGGCGTAGCCCTCGAGCCCGGCCATGTTGAGCGTTTCGGGAACGACGCCTTGGCCGATGAAGGCCGCGTCGCCGTGAATGAGCAGGGGCATCACGCTCTTGCGCTTGCGGCGATCCTGCTTGGCTCGCACGCGACCCTCGACGACGGGGTTCACGAACTCGAGGTGGCTCGGGTTGAACGCGAGCGTGAGGTGGATGCTCTTTCCCGAGCCGGTCACGCGGTCGGTCGAGTGGCCGAGGTGGTACTTGAC
>JAYUKI010000059.1:0-1813 GCA_043764595.1 Myxococcales bacterium
GTCCAGACCAGGAGCTATGTCGACAACAACGAGCGGCCGTCGTTCGGAGGCAGGGTAGCGCTGACCAATCGCTTTTCGCAGTTCAGGGACGCCACGGTGGGGGCGAGCGTCATGCACGGCACGTTCGATCCCAAGAGCGCGCTCAGCTACACGATTCTCGGTGCGGATCTGTCGTTCCGAATCGATCGAACCAACTTTCGATTCGAGTATCTCGTCCGCCGCCAAGACCTCGACGTCTCGTCACTCGAGCGCTTCAAGTACGAAGTCGTGCCGGGCGGCGACTACTTCCTCAAGCACGGCGGCTACGGCGAAGTCGAGCTCCCGATCACCCGCAGCCTCGATGTGATGGGGCGCTTCGACTTCCTTTTCCGCTCGGGGAATGTCTCGGTCGAAAGCCCGCTCCAGGCAAGAAGTGGCATCTTCCGGTATACGCTCGGTCTTGCGTACACCCTCGAACGAGGTGTCCGAATCAAATACTCCACGGAGCTCTGGAGCTTTTCGGACCCCGGGCTCATTGGAAACCAAACGGCAGTAAGCTCCCACCTGGGAGTCGCGGCCGCGTTCTGAGAAAACGGCGACCTCGGCGATTACGGCTTGGTCATTGTTACGCCAGTCAATGGGATCGGCGACTCACGGACGCTTCTTTCGACGTGGACGAGCTCGGATGGCAACTCGAGACGTGCCTCGTGCTCGATACTTCCGGCAACGTGCGCGAAGCCCTCGACTCGGTCATCGCGGGTCGTTCGGATCCCGAGGAGCGCGCGTTCCTCCTCGCAACGTTCGGCTCCGTGTCGTGCACAAGTGACCAGGCACGCGACCCGGCCCTTCGGCAGGGCATCTACCGATGCGGTCAAGGGCGCGCATTCCGACCGAGAATCCCTGATTGCTCGGCCCGAACATGCCCGCCGCTACTGGCGGAGGACTCGGCAGCGAAGCTCTCGTGCAAGCTCCTCGATGCGAGGGAGACATGCTTTTTCGTGCTCGTGGCTCGTGAACCGGAAGAAGATGTTGTCGCGCCATAGCGTGCACGAGAGGCCTTCGTCGTCCGCAGATGCGAAGTCGTAGACGCCTCCTGCGCGCATGGCCTCCCAGTGCCAGTCCACGAGGGACTGCGGCCAACCCACGCGCATGCCAGCCGCGACGATGGCGGGAATGTCCGTCTCCGACATGCTGACGCCGGGAATGGCCTTGAGTCGTCGTAAGGCCACTTCGTACGGGAAGGATGGACCAAGGTCGTCGGTAGCCGGGATGATTCGGATGGCCGTCATGAGGCTTAGATTGCCACGAGCGACGACGAGCCGGCGTGGAATGCCGATGGACGAGAGCGCCACGATCCCACGCGCGCGCCGTGTGCAGGCTTTTGCACAAGCTCGCGACGGCTCACCCTCGAATGCTGCATTTTTTGCCCGGCTCCCAACTTGCAGAAGGGCGAGCATGCGCTTTCTCCCAATGGCCTCGTGCCTCGCGGTGCTCGGGATCGCGATGGCGGGTTGCACGGTTCCGCCGGATCCGGCCAACGCCAATCCGTACGAAGATTGTTACCAATTCGTCCTTGCCGACGCCGGTCCGCCTCGCGCTTGCCGCGGCAACACCGTGTGCTCGACCTTCGTGCGAGAGGGCAATCCCAAGCAGGACGACTTCGCTGGAATCTGCACGACGACGTGCCGCACCGACGCGGACTGCGTACCGCTTCCCGGGAAAACCGTAGTTTGCGACAAGCTCTCGATTGGACGAATGTGCACCGTCGTCTGCGCGAGCGACGACGATTGCCGACGAGGAACCTATTGCGTCGAGCTCGATCGCGCGAACGGAG
>JAYUKI010000060.1:0-1812 GCA_043764595.1 Myxococcales bacterium
GCTCGAGAAAGAAATCGCCGCGCTCGGCAAGCTCGTCACCTCGCCGGACAAGCCCTACGTCGCCGTCCTTGGCGGAGCGAAAGTGTCCGACAAAATCGCGGTGGTCGAGGCCCTGCTCGAGCAGGTCCAGACCCTCGTGATTGGCGGCGCCATGGCGAACACGTTCCTCGCGGCCCAAGGCAAGAACATGCAGGCCTCGAAGGTCGAGGGCGACAAGCTCTCGCTCGCGCGCACCATCCTCGACAAAGCCAAGGCCAAGAAGGTCACCATCCTTCTTCCCTCGGACGTGGTCGTCGCACAGAGCCTCGAGGCTACGTCGGGCAAAATCGTCTCGGCCGATGCCGTCCCCGAGCACCACATGGCCCTCGACATCGGCCCGCAAAGCCTCGAGACGTTCGCAGCCGCGTTCGGAACGGCCAAGACCGTTTTCTGGAACGGCCCAATGGGCCTCTTCGAAAAGGCGGCTTTCTCGGCCGGCACGTTCGGGCTCGCAAAAGCCCTCGCCGCATCGAGCGCGTTCACCGTAGTCGGCGGCGGCGACAGCGCAGCGGCCGTTCATGCAGCGGGCGCCGGCATCGCCGAGAAGATGGGCCACATCTCCACGGGTGGCGGCGCATCGCTCGAGCTCATCGAAGGAAAGAAGCTTCCGGGCATCGAAGTCCTGCGCAAAGCCCCGACGGCCTGAGCTCCAACTCCACGACGGAAGCGGTCCCATAGAGCACCGAACAGATTGAATCTCGTCGACTTTCGCCGGTTTAGCGGCGCCTCGCGGGTCGCTCCTCGGATACGAGAGTATCCGTCGTCGTCGTTCCTAGCGATGCTTGCTAACCCAGCGAGCTCGGTCCAAAAGCCTGATCGGCGCTCCAGGCGGCTTCCGTTTTGCGAATCGCGTCCAAACCACTGAAATAACGAGAGAATCGGTCATGAATTCGAAGCGCGCTCCGCTCATTGCGGGCAACTGGAAGATGCACCACGGCGGACCGAGCGGCATCACGCTCGCCAGCGAAATCGTGACCCTCTCGAAGAGCGTTCCCCACGTCGAGCTCCTCGTCGCGCCGCCTTTCACCGTGCTCGCCGCCATCGCGCACGAGTGCGACGGAACGCGCGTCCTTCTTGCCGCGCAGAACGTCCACGAGAAGGAAAAGGGCGCGTTCACGGGCGAAATCAGCCCGGCCATGCTCCTCGAAGCCGGCTGCGGGTGGGTCATCCTCGGACACTCGGAGCGCCGCCAACTGTTCGGCGACACCGACGCCTGGGTGGCCAAAAAGACCCAAGCCGTCCTCGACGCTGGGCTCTCCCCGATCGTCTGCGTCGGCGAAACCCTCGAAGAGCGCGAGGCTGGCAAGACCTTGGAAGTCGTCCTGCGGCAGGTCAACGCCGTCGTCGCCATTCTCAAAACCGCTACCCTCCCCGTGGCCATCGCGTACGAGCCCGTGTGGGCCATCGGCACTGGAAAAGTGGCCGGCCCCACCGAAGCCGAAGAGGTTCACGCGGCGATTCGGAAGGATTTGGCCGCGGCCTCGGCAGAGCTCGCCGCAAAAACCCGTATCCTTTACGGCGGATCGCTCAAACCTGACAACGCCGAGGCGCTTTTGGCCTGTACGAACGTCGACGGCGGACTTATCGGTGGTGCGAGCTTGGATGCGGCCCAGTTCGGTGCTATCGCCCGTGCGGCGGAAGCTCTCGCGGTCCGCGTCTCTTCGTAAGCGTTTCGCCGCAGTCTGCCCGTTCGTAGAGCCCCCGAGTGAACACCTTCCTCAGCATCGTCCACGTCACCATCTGCTTCATCCTCATCCTCCTCATCCTGGTCCA
>JAYUKI010000061.1:0-6020 GCA_043764595.1 Myxococcales bacterium
GCGCCTTGATTTTTTCTTCGCCGCGCTCGAAGAGAAGGCCGTGGGGATCGTGAGCACGGCGCGCCAATCTCGTTTCGGTGGCCCCGACGGACGTGTGCACCTTGCACGCTTGTCGGCGTGCGCCGTCTTGGGCATTTTTGCAGCCGTTCTGGCCGTCCCTCCGAAGGCCGTCCCTCGCGGCCCGGCCACTCCGACGCCCGTCGTTTTGCTCGACAAAAAAGCCCTCCCGCTCGACGGCGACACGGACAAAACCCTCGAAGCCGCTCGCGCTATCGCCCGCGAGTACGTGGCTCAGCCCCTCACCGTGAAGGTCGAGGGAGGCCGTTCGATCACGCGGCCGCGCGCGGAGCTGGGTGCGCGGGTCGATCCGACGCGGCTTTTGGCCATCGTTGCCCAGCTCCGTGATCCGCACTCGGCCATGCGCCGGGCGCACGACGCCATCTCGCGCGGCAAACCCCTCGAGCTCCCGCTCCCCGTCGGTGTCGACACGACCCGCGCCGAAGCCGCGTTGCTCTCGGTGAAGGACGAGCTCGATCACGCTCCTCAAAATGCGCGGCTCGATTTCAAGACTCGGAAGATCTTGCCTGACGAGCCAGGGCAACGCGTCGACGTCCCCGCGACCCTTGCGCGTCTCGATGCGGCGGTCGCAAAAGGCGACTCCGAAATCACGGCCGTCGTCGAGACCCTCCCTGCGACGCGAACGGCCGAACAAATTCGCGAGGTTCGCTACGACGACGTTCTCGGCTATTTCACCACGAAATACGCCCGCGACAACGCGCACGAAGCACGAACCTTCAACCTCCGTATCGCAGCGAGCAAGCTCGACGGTCACGTGCTGATGCCGGGGGAGACCTTCGATTTCAACCAGGTCGTCGGCGCCCGCGACGAAGCGAACGGCTACAAAGTCGCCACGGTCATCTCGCAGGGCGAGCTCGTCGACGGCATGGGCGGCGGGACATGCCAGATCTCCGGAACACTGCACGGCGCCGCATTTTTCTCGGGTCTCGAGGTCGTCGACCGACGCCCCCACACGCGCCCGAGCGGCTACATCAAGATGGGAATGGACTCGACTGTGGTCTACCCGACCATCACGCTGAAGCTTCGGAATCCCTTTCCCTTCGCGGTGGTCCTCCACGAAACGGTCGAAAACGGCGAAGTTCGCGCCGAAGTCCTGGGTCCACCCCGCACGCGTGACGTCACGTTCTTTCGCAAGGTCAACCAGGCGACGCCTTTCAAAGAGAAAGAGACGCCCGACCCCAAGATCCCGAAAGGCGAGCGCGTTCTCGTCCAGCGAGGCATCCCCGGCTTCTATGTGACCCGCTACCGCATCGTTCGCGACGGTCCGTTCGCGGCTCGGGAAAAGTCGGTCGATTCGTACCCGCCGACCGCCCAGATTTGGCGCGTTGGCACAGGCGAGCCCGACAAATCATTCGAGGGCAAAGACGACGGCCACGCCGAATACGTCGCCGACGAATTGCTTACGGTGACCCAGGGACCGAGCGCCCGACCTGGCTCGCAGGAGCGCGGCGGTGCGACCGTCGAGTCGCGTGTTCCGGGCAAATACGGATCGTACGGCTGGACGGTCCGCGAAGGCTTCACCCAAGAAATCAAGCCACGAGAAGGAAAAAAACGTGACCCGAAGGACCCCGACAACCCCGGCGTCGACTGATTCGACCCGCCCGAGCGCTCGGACGAGTCGGCGCCCGTGGGCAGACGCATGCAAGTCCTTGGTCTCGCTCGCCGTCCTCGTCGGGCTTGCTCTGGCATTGGGCGGCTGCGCGTCCCGTTACGAGGTCACGAAGCTTGGCGGGGTGGTCGTGCACACGATCACGCACGCCCACGCCAACATGCACGTCGTGGTCGAAAACGGTCGCGCCATCGCGGTGGACACCGGCATGAAGTCGACCGCCGAGGACATGGAGCTCGACCTGCAAAACGTGGGTGTTCCGCCCGAGTCCTTGAAGGCGATCGTGGTCTCGCATGGCCACCACGATCACGCCGGCGGCGCCCGATTCTTCCAGAAGAAGTACGGCACCAAAATCATCGCGGGGCGCGCCGACCTCCACATGATGCAGACCGGTAGAAACGAGCTCATATGTCCCGTCGGTTTCGTCGCGCGCATGCGGCACGCGTACGACTCGGTGCAGACGTACGATCCCGTGGTTCCCGACATGCTCGTGGATCGCCCTACGTCGCTCTTCGAGCTGACCGGAGTCCACGCCGACATCGTTCCGATTCCGAGCCACACCGCGGGCTCACTCACCGTCGTCGTGGGCCACGCCGCGCTCGTCGGAGATCTTTTCCGAGGCGGCATGGTCGGCGCCGGCGCCGAGGTCCACTTCTACATGTGCGACGTGCCCCAAAACCGTCGCGATATCCAAGCGTTCCTCGCGCACGAGGCGCGGGACGTAACGACCTTTTTCCCCGGACATTTCGGTCCCGTGTCGCGAGAGGAAGTGGTCGATCGTTTCGTCGAGGCGGAGCCCTGAACGTTCTCCGAGAGGTAAAAATTCGAGCGCTACTTGGTGGAAGCGTCGCGTAGAGGTCCGGCGTCGACCGGTGGCTTGCCAGCATCGTGGGGAGAGCCACCGTCGCGGTCGCGCGGATCCACCGGCGGCGGAAGCTCGCGTCCCGGAGGCGTGAACAGCGGGGCGGCTCCGGCGTCTTGGAACGCTTCGATCGTAACGGGGGTGCCGCCGGTGGCGAGCTTCCCATCGATCGTCACCTTGTCGAGGTACGAAAACACACACGCGCGTTTGTCGGCCACCTCGAGGGTGACGCTCACGGCGACGTTCGAATTCTTGTTCTTGTCGATCGCTTCACTGATCGAGAAGGTCCCGGGCATCGGACACTGCTCCACCGCAATGCCAGCGGGGGCGGGGAGGGTTTTCGCACGGCACGTAAGATCGTTCTTCGGGAACGACACCTTCCGCTCCCCGTTCGCTCCCGTTTGGACCGCGTGCCCGTAGCACTCGACCGAGTCCCCGGAGTCGAAGCGCATCGCCACCTCGGTCTCGCTCCGTGCTTCCAACGTGATCGTGCACTGCCGCGACCACGCCGAATCGGCGCGACCCCCGCCACGGTATCCACCCTTGAACGAGCATGTCGCCGTGTAGGTCCCGGTGAGCGGCGTAGGCTTCGAGCAGCCTCCGAAAAGCGACACGAGACCGCCGATGGCCACGAACAGCATCGGGCGAGAGGCGCTTCGAAGGCATCCGAAGGGCGAGGAAAAGCGAGGAAGCGTGGGAAGAGGGCTCGGCATGTCGTTCAAGGCCACTTGGTGCACGGTTGCGGCCGCAAAGGACGCTACCATAGGCCGCGTGTCCGTTCTCGAAGGTCGCACCGTCGTTCTTGCCGTCACTGGAAGCGTCGCCGCCTACAAATCGGCCGAGGTCGCGCGCCTCTTGAAAAAGGCCGGCGCGAAGGTTCTTCCGGTGCTCACACGCTCGGCTGAGAAGTTCATCGGGAGCGTGACTCTGTCGGGGATCACGGGTCAAGCAGTCCGCACCGACATGTGGGACCCGAGCTTCCCCGGTGAGCTCCACGTCGCGCTCGCGAACGAAGCCGATGCGGTGGTGGTGGTGCCCGCAACGGCAGACGTGCTGGCGCGATTCGCCTCGGGCCGTGCGGACGATCTCCTCGCAGCGCTCGTGCTGTCGGCGCGCGGCCCCGTGCTCGTGGCGCCTTCCATGCACCCGCGCATGTGGGCGCATCCTGCCACGGAGCGCAACGTTCGAACCCTCGAAGCCGACGGAAGGGTCGCGTTCGTCGGGCCCGTCTTTGGAGAGGTGGCCTCCGGCGACGTGGGGCTCGGGCGCATGGCCGAGCCGAGCCATGTCGTCGCGGCACTCGAGGCGCTGCTCGGGCCGCGCGATTTCGACGGTCTGCGTGTCGTCGTCACGGCCGGACCCACCCACGAGCCCATCGATCCGGTGCGCTATCTCGGCAATCTTTCGAGTGGAAAGATGGGCTTTGCGATCGCTCGCGAGGCCTCTCGGCGCGGCGCGAACGTGACCTTGATCGCGGGGCCATCCGCCGAGCCCACTCCGCCGCACGTGACCCGTCTCGACGTGCGTACGTGCCTCGACATGCAGGTCGCCCTCGATACGGCCGTCGGACCCGAAGTAGCGGAGGTCGACCTCGTCGTCATGGCCGCGGCGGTCGCCGATTTTCGCGTCGCCGAGCCGGCTACCGCGAAAATCAAGAAGGCCGCCGGAGAACCGCCTCCCACGTTGACGCTCGTGAAAAACCCCGATCTTCTCGCGGGGTTGGGAGCGCGGAGGTCCGTCGATGGCGCGGTGCTCGTAGGGTTCGCCCTCGAGACCGGAGACGACGCGAGCCTGCTCGGCTACGCGCGAAAAAAGCTCACGGACAAACGCGTGGATCTCGTCGTGGCGAACCGCGCCGATCAGTCGCTCGGGCGCGATCAGAACCGGGTCGCTCTGGTCACGTCGGAGGGGGCCGTCTGGCTGCCCGAAGACGACAAGACCCACCTGGCGACGCTCCTGCTCGACGCCACGCGTCCACTCGTTCGAGCACGCCGTTCCCCGCGTCCAACGGTCTGACGTCGAGCGGGAGGCGAGCCTCCAGCAGCTTCTCCTCGAGAGCTCTCTCGAGAACCCCAAAGGATGGCGTTCTAGGGCCGGGCGAGGCGCGTCAGCTCGTCCGCGAGGGTCGCGATCTCGCCTCGTGTGGCCACGGCGAGTGCGCCCGCGGCGAGGTACGCCGCAACCTTGGCCTTTGCGGCGTCGCACACGAAGAGCGGCAGACGCGCGGTCGCCTTCGCCTCCCGTAGCGCCCGAATGGCCGCCACGACGTCGAGCCCTGGGAGCTGCGCGTCGAGCACGAGTGCACCTGGCGGATCCGCGCCAACCGACAAGAGCGCACCAGCGGCGCTGGTGGTTACCAGGATCTCCACGTCGATCGCCCGGAGAGCCCGCCGCAGAGGGCGGACGTCGAGGTTTTGCCGCTTCGCAACGAGCACCGAAAGGTCCCGCGTCGTCGCGAGCTTTGGAAGCGGAAGTCCCTCGGCTTCGCAGTAGGCGAGCACGTCGTCGACGCGCACACGATGATGCTCGCCGGGAGTCTTCACGCCGACGAGCCGTCCTGATCGAATCCATGCCGTGACCGTGCGCGGGTGCACTCCCCACGCTTTCGCCAGCACGCTCGGACGTAGAAGGGACGCCACGCAAAAGACCGTACCTCGAATCGCGAGCCCGTGAAGGACCGAGCGCTCAAGGCCCCGGCACGATTCGGATCTCGACGCGCACCACTCCGTCCCGGACCATTCCGAGCTTTTCTGCCGCGCCTCGCGACAGATCGACGATGCGCGTTCGCTCCTTGCCGAAGGGACCTCGATCGTTCACGCGCACGCGCACGCTCGAGCCCGTGTCGATGCGACGGACTTCGATCCACGTACCGAGCTTGACGGTGCGATGGGCCGCGGTCATGCGACGCGGGTCGAAGATCTCTCCGCTTGCCGTCTTGTTGCCCGCGAGCCTGTCGCCGTACCAGGTCGCGAGCCCGGTTTGCATGGCCTGTGCGTCCGACGGGGAGCTGGCGGCCTTGGCAAAAGCGAGGTCTTCGGGGGTCGCCGTCGAGGAGCGGAGCGCTGCCGGATCCGTCGGCGGCCGAAATCCGGAGGTCTCGCGCGAGGCACATCCCGGAAGGATCGAGAGAGCGCACGCGGCAGTGCACCAGGCGACAATACGAAAGCGGAGGTCGGCCACGGCGACACCGTAACGCGCTCTGCTCGCAGCCGAAACGGCGTAACACCACCGTAACGATCGGGGCAGTGTTACGCCGACTGTTACGCCGGTCGGGCGTTACGATCGGCTCGAAAGGAAGACATTTCAATAGGTTAGGAGCGTCATATTCTTGGCACGGTGGCTGCAGAGAGCTCTGTCACGAGCGTCACGACGGCGCCGGTTTTCGGAGGGATTTCACGATGGCTCAGGCAGCATGCAACGCGGGTTCGATGGACACGTTCGCTACGGACGAGGCACTCGTCGCCGGGCTCG
>JAYUKI010000062.1:0-5951 GCA_043764595.1 Myxococcales bacterium
CTTTGGCTCGGGCATCGGCGACGGCGCTCACGAGCGCCGTCATTCCGAGGTCCTTGAAAGAGCCCGTGTGCGAAGTGCCGCACTGCTTGACGTAGAGCTCCGGGAGGTCGAGAGACGCTCCGTAGCGCCTCGCATGCACGAGAGGCGTCTTGCCTTCGCCCATCGTGACGACGTTCGACGGATCGAGAGTAGGAAGGACCCACTCGCGGAAACCCCACACGCCGGAGGCGTCGAGGCCGAGCCCTCGCCCGGCGCGCGTGTCGAAGCGGGTCTTCCAGTCTCCTCGTGCAAGAAGCGCGGTCTCGTCGTGGGCGACCATGAGCAGGCCACCGCACGTCGGACAAATGGGCTCGGGAAGGGACAAGGGGTGGGCGCCACGGCACCCGGTGAAACAACGGAAGGTTGCGTGGAAGCCGCTACGCATCAAGGTAAAGTCGCTTTCCTACCTGGGGACGCAGCGGAGCACGCGCGGCTGATCCGGGGCTGCGAGGCACCGTTCGTTTGCGGGGCAATCCGAGTCGATGCAGCACAAATCGCGGCAGACCTTCTTGCCCGCCGAGCCGTCGGGCTGGCCGTTCGTTTCGGGCTCGCATTGGGTGCTGGCGCAGTCGTTGAAATCGACGCACGTCTGTCCCGCGGGCTTTCGCGACTGGGTGGCGAAGCAAAAGTCCAGGACGGTACCCGGGGTATCCGCGGAGAAGGTCCATATGCAGGAGTTCCCAGCACCGCACTGCGACGAGGCACAGCAGCGCTGCCGGCAGGTGGTTCCCTCGTAGCAAAGGTTCGTCTTGCAGGACGTGCTGACGGCGCAGAGCGTGCCCACGTTGAAATTTCCACGCGGCTCGGTGCATACGAAACCAGTGTATTTTCCACCAACCGTAGCGACAGCGCAGGTGCCCGCGGTGCAGTCGGCGGCTTTGCAGCAATTGTCGATGCAGCGCCGGACCCCGCCGTCGTTCGGATCCGAACAGAGGCCGCTGCGGCACTCCGTGTTGGTCGTGCACGTGGCACCGCCAGCAGCCCCACCCGAGGGGGGAAGCTGTCGCTCGGGGAGGGCCGTGGCCGCCACGCAGTAGTTGCCGCCGGTGCCTGGGGCGAGGCACACGAAGCCCGACGGGCATTGCGCGGAAGTGCAGCACAACGAGGTGCAGACCGAGCCGGTCGCTTGCACGGCGAGGCCGAGGAGGCCCTCGGTTCCACACATGTTGGATGCGCAGTCTTTGTCCAGGCGGCACGCGCTTCCGTGCGGGGCGGGGCCGCCGTCCGGGGCGTCGCGGCCAGCATCACGGGGAGGAACCAAGGTGTCCGGGACTTCGCCGTCGGGCAACGGTGGGACTTCGCTGTCGACCGCGATGCTCGTGGTCACACACTGGCCGCCGCTGCAGGTTTGACCCGTTGGACAAGCGCCCGATTTTCCGTCCTCGCACGCGAACGGCGGGGGCTCGGAGCCGACGATGAACTGGCAACCGAACGCGGCAACCACGAGCGTCGCCGTGGCGACGAGAACCGATCCTCGGGACTTCATTGCCAGCCTCCAACGAGCACGAGCCCGCCTTGTCCGGGACCTACGATTGGAGCGAGCGCCACGCGTGCGGGCATCCCCTTGGGCCTGGTGAAATAGAGCACCGCGGCAGCGGCAACCCCGACCACGCCGACCGCGAAGCCGATGTCGGAGACGATGGCCGACGTGCGGGCCGAGTCGTTCTTCGCCACGAAGTCGGTGTACGATCCGTCCCGACCCGTGGTGAAGCCCGAGGGACGTTCGCCGAGCGCCTTGATGCCGAAAATGGCGCCGACCGAGAGTCCGACGACCCCGACGCCGGCCGCCGCGATGGTTGCCACGTCGACCCGTCCCTTTGGGGGCGGAGCCTCCGCGGCCTTCGGAGGCTCGGGCTCGACCGGCTTGGGCGTGTCGAGCTTTCGCTGGTCCTCGAGCTGCTTTTTTGCGCCCTCGAGCCGCAAAATGATCGACTCGGCGCGCGCCTTTTCTTGATCGGTCACGTCGGTCATTTCGCGGTACGCGCGGAATTGCTCGAGCGCTTCGTCGAACAGGACGAGCTTCTCGGCCACGACGCCAAGGTTGAACACGAGCTCTTTCGACTGCGGATCGAGCTTCTTCGCTTCGAGCAGCTCGACGCGCGCTTCCTTGTAATTCCCCTGGCCGTAGAGCTCACGAGCCTTGGCAAAATGTTTCTGGGCCTCGGCGTGCGCAGGCGTTTCGACCTCGTCGGCCCACGCGACTTCGGGCGGCACCATGACGGCACCCGCCACCGCCAAGGACAGCACCCACCGAACGACCCCACCGCTCATCCAAAAACCGCGCATAAGACTTCCTGAGTGTAGCCGAAAACGACCGCCATCTGTGCGAGAAGAGCCTCGACCCAGCGGGCGCCGGGATTTGCGAGGAGCGAAAGGCTGTAAGGGCGAGGTTGGCCGTGCGTTCGGAGCGCCATGGAGGTTCCCATGTTCGGTCGCTCGCTTCTCGCTCTCGGTGTCTTGGCGGTCGTTTCTGTGTCGCAGGTGGCCAACGCCGACGAGGCCGTCGTGATGGTGGATGGCCCCTACGCCGAGCCTCCTCCTCATCGAACACAGCCGATCGTTCCCGTGGAGTCGTACGAGCCCCGCTACTACCGCGAAGAGCCTCCTCCGTACGATCACAAACGCTCTCCGGTTCGGCTGTCCCTCGGTCCGGCTTTTCTGACCACGGGCAAGGGCGTCGGGGTCGGTCTTGGTCTCGGTGTGGAGCTCGGCTCCGGCGTCGTGGGCGGTCGTCTGGGCGCGACGTGGCTGCGAGGCGAAGGAACGCAAAACGGAGTGGTCACTCCCACGGGAGACTCGGTCGGTCACTACGTCGGCGAGCTCACGCTCGATATCCTGAAGCGCGGCTCGGTCCATCCCGTGGTCGCGGTTGGCGGCGGAATTTTGCATATTTCACGCCCGGACACGAGCGGCGTCGTGGCGGTTGGAACCATTCGTGGGTCGCTCGAGTACTTCGCGCCCATCGACGACGCGGACCTTCGGATCGGGCTCGACATCACAGGTGGCCTTGCCGGGCCGGGGGCCGAAGCGCTCCGGGACGTGAAGGGCTACGGCCTATTTGGTGTGCACGCCGCGCTCGGCTTCTGAGCCTTTTTGGCCCGAATCCACGGGCGATTTGGCCATTTCGTCACGGCTCCTTCGGGGCGGGCGAAAGGCTGCGGGGCACTTGTCTCGAATCGCAAGCCCCCCGCAGCCTTTTGCCCGCGCTGCCGTTGCTGTAGTGGTCTCGGCCATGGCCGACGCTTCGACCCTCGAAACCGAGATCCGGGACTTGTGCGTGCGTGCGCGAAAGGCGGCGCGAGCCCTGGCCCCGCGCGACACGGCGGTGAAAAACGACGCGCTGACGCGCATTGCGGCCCACCTGCGCGAGAGTGTGTCCGTCATTCTCGCGGCGAACGCCGAAGATCTGAAGACGGCCGAAGAAAAGGGTCTTCGTGGCGCGATGTTGGACCGCCTCATGCTCGACGCGGGACGCCTCGAAGCGATCGCCAAGAGCGTGGAAGAGGTTCGCTCGCTTCCCGATCCGGTGGGCGAGCTCGTGTCCGAAAGCGTGCGACCGAACGGGCTCCGCGTGCGCCGTGTTCGCGTTCCGCTCGGAGTGATCGCCATGGTGTACGAGGCACGTCCGAACGTGACCGTCGAGGCGAGCTCGCTCGCGCTCAAAACTGGAAATGCCGTGGTCCTTCGTGGCGGATCCGAGGCGATTCACTCGAACCGGGCGCTCGCGGCGTGCGTGTCGGCGGGGCTTCGCGACGTCGGCTTGCCCGAGCACGCGGTTCAGCTCGTTCCGTTCACCGATCGCGATGCGGTGCGTGTCCTCGTTCGTCAGACCGAGACGGTCGACTTGGCGATTCCGCGGGGCGGGGAAGCGCTTATCCACTTCGTAACCGAGCACGCCCGTGTTCCGGTGGTTCAGCACTACAAAGGTGTGTGCCACGCCTACCTTGACCGTGGATGTGATCTGGAGAAGGCCATCGCCATCGTCGAGAACGCGAAGCTCCAGCGTCCGGGCGTCTGCAACGCGCTCGAGTGCCTTCTGGTCGACGCCTCGGACGCCGAGCGTGTGCTTCCGCCTCTTGCCGCACGGCTCATGGCGGGAGGCTGTGAGCTCCGGGGCTGTCCGCGTGCTTGCGCTCTGGTTCCGGGAATGGTGGCGGCGAAGGCCGACGATTGGGGCAAAGAGTTCCTGGACCTCGTCCTTGCCGTGCGCCTCGTGGACGGGCTCGACGGGGCTCTCGCGCACATCGCGGACTACGGGTCGGGCCACACCGAGGCCATCGTGACGCCGAGCGCGGCGAACGCTGCACGTTTTCGCGCCGAAGTCGACGCAGCTTGTGTGGCCGTCAACGCTTCGACGCGTTTTCACGACGGCGGGCAGATGGGTCTCGGGGCCGAGATCGGCATCGCCACGAGCCGCCTGCACTGGCGAGGGCCCATGGGGCTCGAGTCCCTCACCACCATGAAATGGATTCTCGACGGCGATGGGCATGTCCGAGGTTGACGCCGGGAGAGCTTCTCCCGCAGGATTCGGCCGCTCGAAAGAACACGCGAAGGAGACTTGTTTGGCTTCTACGAAAAAGCCCACGAAAACTACGGACAGCACGGGAACCAAAGTTGCGCGCGAAACGAAGCGCGAGGTTCCCAAGCCGAAGGCCACTCGCCCGAAGCTTCGCTCGTCCCACGGCGCACCGGACGCGAAGAAGCCTGCCCCTCGGGCGGCTGCCCCGCGGCCAGCGCGTGCAACGCGTGTCGCCGCCGCACTTGCCGCGACCGCAAAGGCGGCCCAGGACGCCGCCCCGAAAAGCAAACGGACACGTGTTCCATCCGGGGCCGCCGGGACCCAGTCGCTCGCGAGCGACGCGGCCCGCGAGGTTGCGGTGGCGATCGCCATCGCTGCACTCGACAAAAAGGCGCACGCCCTCGAGATTTTGGATGTCGCCGGAAAGGTCGACTACGCCGATTTTCTCGTCCTCATGTCGGGCAAGAGCGATCGCCAAGTCGCTGCGCTCGCACAGGGCATCGAGGAAGCGCTACGCAAGTTGGGCAAGCGCGCTCTCTCGATCGAAGGGCTTCCTCATGCCATTTGGGTGCTCATGGATTTCGGCGACGTCGTCGTCCACGTCTTCCAAGAGGACTCCAGGCAGCTCTACGATCTCGACGGCCTCTGGATGGATGCGAAACGCATTCCGTTGCCCGCCGACGCCTGAGATCGAGTCGTGAACGTGAGGCCGTGAGGTCGCTTCGGCGGTCTCGCGGCCTTCGCGTTTCGCATCTTCGACGAGAAAAAGGCGCAGAAAAGCCCTCGAAGCGCGTCATCCGCATGGCTCCGAGGGCTTCGTCGTTTTTCTGCGATCAGCGCTTGGCGAGCTCGGCCTTGATGTCGTCGACGACCTCGGTGGACTCGGGCTGGACCGAGTCGAGGTAGCGCTTCACGACCTTGCCGTTACGCCCAACGAGGAACTTGGCGAAGTTCCACTCGATGTCCGCCGAGAACGCGGGGCCTTGGCCCTTCAGCCATTTGTAGATCGGGTGCGCGTTGGTGCCGTTCACCAAGACCTTCTCGAACATCGGGAACTCGACCTTGTAGGTGTTCTCGCAGAAGTCCTTGATCTCTTGCGACGTGCCGGGCTCCTGCTCGCCGAACTCGTTCGTGGGAAAACCAAGGACCTCGAGCCCTTGGGTGCCGTACGTCTTGTAGAGATTCTGGAGCCCTTCGTATTGAGGCGTGTTGCCGCAGAACGAAGCGACGTTCACGATGAGCATGACCTTGCCGCGGTAGTCGCACATGGAGATCGTGCGATTGAGCACGAGGGTGGTGGCCGAGAGGGCATAGAGCTCGTCCGGCTTGGCGGGCGGGTTGCAAGCAGGAGCCGGCTCGACAGGGGTCGGGGTGGTGGGCTTGGTGGTCGGAG
>JAYUKI010000063.1:0-1810 GCA_043764595.1 Myxococcales bacterium
TGCACGACCGCTTTTCGTTGGGAAGCCCGAGCGCGAAGCCTCACGAAATCTCTCAGGTGGCGGCGAATTCGCGCTAATCTAAGGTTTGAGAGGAGTGACTCTTGGTTACCTTGGTGCCCCGCGTTCGCGCTGGCGTGGACGTCCGAAAGCTTCCCCTCGATCCGACCGATGGCTTCGTCCTCACGAGGATCGACGGACAAACCTCGGTCCACGCGATAAGCCAAATGACTGGTTTGCCCGAGTTCAGCGTCACGGCTTCGGTCGAGAAGCTGCAAACGCTCGGGGCCGTCGACCTCATCGATCCAGCCGCGCCGCCGCCGAACATTCCCGCGCCCCCACCACCTCCTCCGCCGGAGCCTCCGAAGCGCGCGAACGCTTCCTCCGCCGGCCGTGAGCAACGCTACCCCGAGGCCGAGCTCGACGAAGACGTCGACATAGACCGTGACCACCGTCGCGAAGTGCTCGATATCTATTACGATCTTGACGATCTCGATCACTATACCCTCCTCGGTCTGACGCGCGAGGCCGACAAAAAGTCCATCAAGCGGGCCTACTACGAGCTCGCTTCCCGTCTCCATCCCGACCGCTTCTTCCGAAAGCAGCTCGGCAGCTTCAAAGCGAAGATGGAGGTTGTCTTCGCCAAGATCACGACGGCCCACGACACCCTCACATCCAAAGATGGCCGAGCAGAGTACGACGCGTACTTGGGAGACGTGGTCAACACGCGGGCACTCGAAGCCCAGCTCGCACGCGCTCAGGAAGAGATTCGCCTCGCCAAGGAGCACGTCGAAGCGCAGGCTCGGACGGCAGCGGCCGCAATCGCCGCCGCAGCCGCCGCCGCGCCCGAACCCGTTCGCGCACCCGCCTCTTCGGGCGTGGACCTCGAGCTTCGCGCTCGACGCGAGGCGCTCGCTCGGCGCCTGGGAAAACCACCCACGGCGTCGGCGGCTCCTTCACGCCCCGACGTCGCCCAAGAAACCGGCGCAAAGACGCGATCCGTCGAAGAAAATCGCGACACCGTCAAACGCATGTACGAGGACCGGCTTCAGTCGGCCAAGCGCGCGCAAGCCTCGAAATACGCCGAAATGGGACGCGTCTCGCTGGCGAAGAACGATCCGGTCGCCGCGTCGAACGCGCTCCGCATGGCGCTCACTTTCGACGAGACGGACCCCGTCATACGGGAGCTCTTCGAAACCGCCGAGGCCCGCGCCTCTGCGGTTCTCATCGAGACGTACCTCAAGAATGCGCAGTACGAGGAAAAGACCGAGCGGTTCACCGAGGCCGCTCGCTCATGGACGAAGGTAAGCCAGCTTCGGCCCCAAGACGCCGTGCCCGCCGACGCTGCCGCACGCTGCCTCTTGGCGTCGAAGGGGAACCTCCACGAAGCCGCGGACCTCGCCAAGCACGCCATCACCCTCGCGCCCCAGACCATCAAGTTCCGCGTGACGCTCGCGAACATCTATCTCGCGGCCAACTTGGTCCTGGCCGCCAAACGAGAGCTCGAAAACGCAGCGCGGATCGACCCAAAAAGTGGCTTGATCGCGGAGATGCTGAAGCGACTGCCGAAATCACCGTGAGCCCGCAAGCTTTGAAACGTTGCAATTTTCATCGTTCGAGCCGACCCTGAGCGTACGAGGGGCGCAATTTCATCGCCCTTCGAGCATACCGACGCGGGTAGCCGCGACGGAGCGGCTCCGACGGGCCCTTTTGCGAAGGTCCGTCGGAAATGTGTCCAATCTTCGGTCACATGAGGCATGCTTGCTGACGGCTGACATCGGACTTTTCGGAGAGAGTGCCGCATGGACAAAGT
>JAYUKI010000064.1:0-6013 GCA_043764595.1 Myxococcales bacterium
TGGAGCGGCCTCTGCGTCGGGACAGTGCAACTGGCTCGAGGCCTTGGCGCGGTAGACGACGAGCTCGGCGTTCGCCACCTTGGTCTCGTCTTTGAGCGACGCAGGCGTCATCTTGTTGCCGTCCCATGCGTTCAGCCGGACGAAGAGCATGTCCGTCGCGAACATCTCGTCTTTCGACGCGAACGCGGTGCCCATCACCTCGTCTTCGGACGAGGTCACATTCTCGGAGGCCTGCGGCGCGCAACCGGGAACGAGGGCGAGGAGCAGGAGAGCTTTAGGGAACCAGGAGCGCATCACGACCTCGGGGTTGGGCCATTGTCGGGCCATGTAGGGTGATGAGGCTATTGCACATGGCGTGCCTCCACTCCGCTCCCGTTTCCTGATGGGTTTTGAGACTTCGTCCCGTCGCGCTGGTGCAGCGATAGACCATCGCGGGTACCACTTGGTCCCAACTCCGCCGATGCCACGCCGCGCTTATTAGGCTCGCGGTGGTGCGTCAGCGCTTTCCTTCGACCCGCAGGTCGAGGAAGGCGTCCGAGCTCGTTGTGCTGGCTTGGTGGAGCTCTACCGCCACCTTGTTCTCGCCGGCCTTCACGAGGCGGCTCGGCACCACGACGGGGACCCACGCGGCCTCGGCCGCGAAGCCGACCGTCTCTCTGGCGACCGTGGTGGCGGTGAGCGGACCGTCGGGGAGGTTGGAGCGCCCCACCTCCTGGCCGTTCACGTACACGCACGCGCCGTCGTCGCGCCGCACCCACACGACCAGGTGGTCGTAGACGCGGGGATCGGGCACGGTGAAGGTCTTGATGGCGTAGTGGGAGAGGCCGCGCGCCACAACCGTTCCTTCGCCGCCCTGACCGTACCCGAGCGGTGCGTTCCCGACTTTCCATGGGGTGGCATCGAATGCCGGAGCCTGCCAACCGGCAGGGGCGTTGCCCTCGATGTAGCGCAGGGAGGTGCCGGCAGGCACGAGCACGTCGGTGGGGCGGGCGCGCTCGCTCTCGGAGGGCAGCACGTGCTCGTCGATGCGGTCGAGCCCGACCGTCGTCGCGACGAAGTCGGCATAATAGGCGTCCGCGGTCACGAACGTCGCCCCGTGCTTTTCGTTGTAAGCGATGACGCTCCCAGTCCGGGAGGCGTTCATCATGCGCAGGTCGGCTCCGCCCGTCCCCTGCACGACGTAGGGGATCGTGGCCGGACCAAAGTCGAAGCGCTCGTAGTCGTGGTCGTGCCCGGTGTACACGGCGTGGGCGCCCCACTCCTGGAAGGGCCACTGCATGTAGGCCTGGGACCCGTGCACTCCGGACGAGTGCGCTGGATGATGGAACACGACGACTCGGTAGGGATCGCGCGCGGCGCGGAGCTTCGTCTCGAGCCAGCGTCCCTGAACCGACGTCGCCGAGGTCCCATCGGGCTCGCGCGTGTCGCTGTCTACGCAGAAGAAGCGAAACGCGCCCTCCTGAAGGTCCCAGTAGCGTTCGTTCCCGGGCAAGCCGAAGTAGTCGATGTGAGCTTGGACGTTGCCAGCGTCCCAATCGTGGTTCCCGAGACAGGCAAAAAAGCGAGGCTTCTGTGCGCCCGGTCCATACTTGCCTCGGTACGGCGAGATGAACTCGCCGTAGTACTTGCCAATCGTTTCGTCGATGGTCTGCGGAGTGCTGCTCGGGTAGCTGTTGTCTCCCAAGGTGACGATGAAGTCAGGGCTCCAGGCCTTTATGAGCCCGGCCACCGCCGCCTCGTTCGTATCGTCGAAGCCAAAGTCGCCGAGCAGGACGAACCGCTGGGGCTTTGGCGTCGGCACGCTGGCGTCCTCGGTGGCATCGGGACTTGCATCGCGCGCGGGGCTCCCGTCGACCGTGGGCGGCACGCTCGGCGTCGGCGCCGGCGCCGGCGCACCGTCTGGGGCAGCAGGAGCAGGATCACGTGGGCCGTCGGAGCACGCCGCTGGCGCGACGGCGGCGAGCGATGCCATCACGACCAGGCCCAGCCCAAAGGTTCGCGTCCTCTGCATGCGAGCACGCTACCAACACGGGCCGGGGCGGTAAAGCGAGGCCAGGACTTGGCTCCAAGCTCTGCGGTGAACCCGAATCGCGTTGGGCGTAGCCACTAGTCTCGAAACTGAACAAGGTCTCGATCGTCCAGGCATTACGCGGCGGTGTACGTTCCGCAACGATTCATGGACTCGCGGAGGTGATGAAGGCAACGGCGCTTTGTTTCGCGCCTTGGTCAGGGCGCCTTCGAGCCGTACTTGGTCTTGTAGGAGGCCTTGTACGCGTCATGGCACCCCTTGCACGTGGCCTTCGCGCCCGCGACGTCCCCGGCGCTCGCGGCTTTCTCGCCACGCTCGGCCAAGGCGACCCAGTTCGGCATGTCTGGCTTGGCGAACGCTTTGGTCTTCGCGAGAAGCGGCGCCATGGCCTTTGCATTTTCGTCGGACGCGGCCGTACCGAGCGACTTCATGAGCGCCTTGAGGTCTCCGTTCGGGGTGGCCTCCGCCGGGGCGGCGCCAAGCACGCCAGCCATGACCAACGCGAACGAGAGTGCGGCGGGAAGGTAAATGCGTTTCATCATCCTCTCTACGCTCGTACGAAAGATCGGTTTCGTCGAGACGCGCTTCATGTCCCGACGGCGATTTTCTCCGCGGGCAAGTCGCTCCAAGTGACGGCTTAGGGGCCTAGCCCGGCTGTTGGACCGTTCAGCCCAAATCGAAAAGAGCAGACAGAGCGGATGCCCCCACCGGCCACGTGGGAGAAAGCGCAGGGACGACGGGACCGGCAGGCTTTCCCTCGTCGGACTTGTCTCCGCGCGATTTTGCTTTCTCCCCCGTGTCCACCTCCCCCAAAGTCCGTTCTCGGGTTTGCTTCACCACGGCCCGGCAAGACCCATCGCGTACGCAAACCGCTGCGAGCGGACAGGGGGAGGTCGAGAGCCCGCGTGCCTTCGCGTGGCAATCGGTTTCCTCGCGGCCCGCTCACGCGAGGTCCACGTTCCATGCCGGTGGAGAGCTCGGCCCGCACGTACGCGACGAAGATGTACAGGGTTGGGCACGCTGGTGTCGTGCACCCGCACGAGGCGCTTACGAAGAGCGTGAGCTCCGCTTCGTGGAATCCGAAGTTGGAACCGTTTTGGCCTTTCTTTCCAGTGATTCCGTTGGGCGCAACGCCACCGAGCTTTGGGCTCCGTCGCGATCCCCGCGCCAGCCGTTCGAGTTTTTTGAGAAAACGCGCGACCCCACGCAACACTTCCTCCCCGGCCGCCGAGAGAGGCTCATGGAGGTTGTGAATCAATTGCGCAAAAATAGGCGAAACCTGCCGCCGGCGAAGCGACACGGACTGGGCAGCGTCCGTCGACGCAAACGGCAACCTCATCTGCAGGAAATAGGCGAGCCATTCATGCGCCGCTTCTCCTTCATTCTCCTCTTCGTTGCGGCGTGCGGGTTCCCACACCCGTCGCCGCACGGCCCCGTGCCGGCGCCACTACCTGCCCCAACGAACCCAGAAGCCATCCTCGCGGAGGTGCGCAGCACGTATCCTCAAGCGCGCCTGGAGCCTTCGGGGAGCGCCGATTCGATTCGCCTAACGTTCGGGCCGGGGCCCCTCGTGACGAGCGCCGGTGCCTTCGCGAGCTCTTTCTTTCCTCACTACGCGGAGCGTTTCGGAACTGGGCCCATCGGCCGCATATTTGGAACGGATCGCGGCTCGACCTCGGTCCGCAGTGCATTCGGCGCGCCGCCGCGCGACTCTGGGTGTCGCCGCGTGAAGATCGTCCTTGAAATCGCAGCCCGATATCCTCGTACGCGTAGGAAGCATCGGCGGGATTGCCGGGCCGCTCTTTTCGGGATTTGCGATAGACCGTTACGGTGACGTCTACGAAGCCTGGGACGACCTCCCTGGTCCCGTCGATGCGGAACCTACTCCGTTCCTCCGCGAATACGTGAGGACGCTCCCGGCGGAAGAGGTGGAACAATTCGCGCTTGACGTGTCGCTCGCCCTGCCCGAGCGGGAGGAGCCCGATACCGATCCTGTCGCCCCGGATGGTGGAGGCGCCGTTGTTCAAGCGTTCGTCTCGGGGAGCACGGGCACCGTGGAGACGGTGGACCTGGCCCAAAGACGGGGGCCCGCGGCCTCTCGCGCTTTGTCGTGGGTGAAACGAGCCGCGCACAGGTGATGTGGAGTGGGGGGCTCGATCGCACCATGTCCCGCGATCCTCGGCAGCCTCGGTCGGCCAGCGCTTGCGTCGTGAAGCCGCCGCCAGCCTTCTTCCGGGAAAGCACGGCCGACAAGGGGCCTGACGGGCGGTCCGAGCGCCAAATCTCCCGGAAAACCCGCTCGACTTCATTTGCACACCTTTCGTGCAGTTTCGGAGGCGATGGGCCCGGAATGCCTCGCGATGGGCAAAATCCTCAATGGTTTTGGCCCGGAAATGCAAGAAACCCGCACAAAAGGGTATAGGTATACCCCCTGGGGGGTCGTTTGATCGACCCCCGAGGGGTATAGGTATACCCCCCTGAGGTCGTTCGAACGACCCTCGAGGGGTATGGGTATACCCCCCTAAGGCCGTTCGAACGACCCTCGAGGGGTATGGGTATATGGGCCAGGGGTCGTTCGAGGCTTTGGGCCGGGTACTTTGGGCCGGGCCACGAGGGAGACCGTCGATTTCCGGTCCTTCCGCGTCCGTCGACGGCGGCGAGTTGCTCTTGGTCGCCGACGACTTCCGCCGCGACGATTCTCCCGAGCCGTTCGCGTCCGGAAAGGGCAAGGCGCAGTGCGGTTCAACGTGTGCCACGGCCGCGTCGAGACGGGCCTACCCCGCGTTCCGCCCTGGCCGGCGCTTCACGACCGAGCCCGCGAGGCTCACAGCCCGTGGCACGGGCTCGCTCTTGGCGCGGTGGCGGATTGGCTCGTGACCGTTCGGTAGAAATCTCGCAGGTGGGAACCTGGGCCCGCGGTTCCGGTGCGAGGTGCGAGACAGGCCGCTACAAGCCTCGCTTTGGTTTTCCTCGCCGACGGTAGGTGACTTCCTCTCCGCTGAACGGACTGCGCAACACGGCCGACTCGACTTCAAACAGCTCTGCCACGGCATCGTCCCCACGAGCCCAAACGGCGAGCCAATCTCCAAGCAAGTATGCAGTCGATATGGGTCCCGACTCGACGGCCAAGGTTACCCGCGCTTCCTTCGCGCCAAGGAGGATGCCCGCCCACGCGCCGCCTCCGAGATCGAACAACGGCAACAAGCCATCCGGCCAACCTCCATTGCGGAACCGGACGTAGTTCGTGACGAGTGACTCCCCGTCATCGTTGAGGTGGCCACCTTCGACTCCCAACAAGCCTGCTCCGGGGCCGAAACCGCCGTTGCCGATCTTCGTGTAGAGATGCCGCAGGGTTGGGGGAAGCGGAGCGCCAAGACGTTTCTCGGCTGCTTGCAGAGCTTCTTCGGTGGCTGGCGCACACACGTGCGTGGCCTCGTCCTCATCCCCAACTTTCGGACCATCAACCCGCGCCCGAATGAGAGCCACTAGCGCTTCTTCTGTCACTTGTTCCTCCGTACTGCGACCAAGAAATAGAGCCTGCCGACCCAGCCACTCGCGGCGCGGGGAGCGTCCGTTCGTCATACCCACACACACACAGACGAAACCAGAACAGAATGCTTGAGCTCAGATCAGAGCGGGTAGCCCGTGCTCGACTTGAACGCAAGTTTCGACGGGTCGACCCCAAGTTCGAGCAATGCCGCCTCAGCCTCGGGTACCCCACTTACCGTAGTGCTCTGAAGTTCCGTGCATTCTGCCTCCTCGATGTCGATAGCCTCATTCTCCGCCAGCTCCTCCAAAACCTCAAAGCTAACGATCTCGAGCGGTCCAAGCTCAGCAGGGTTCGCCGAATTCAGGTACACTGTCTTTCGCGGACCCAGGTGAACCACGCTAAATCAGCGGTCGTGATTCTCGAACAACTGCTCACGAGCACGAATGCACGAGCACTTTTCGACCGAACGCATGCCGACGGCTACTTTGCCGGAC
>JAYUKI010000065.1:0-6009 GCA_043764595.1 Myxococcales bacterium
CCGGCGCCCCAGCCGACGAGCCCCTCGGCGCCGTAGCGCTTCACGATGGGCGCGGCCTGCACGACCATGATGGCGCCCGTGAAGAGGGCCGTCACCACCACGATGGGTAGCGACTTTACAGCCATTTTATAGAGGTTTTTCCAAACCTCGGAGCCGTCGATGCGGCCCGTCAGGACGCGCGAGGTCACCTTCCCGAGAAGGATGCCCATGCCCCCCGCCGTGCTGGCGATGGAAAAAAAGGCGACTCCCATCGACTGGAGAAGACCGACGCTCTCTTCGTTTTCCGTGGCTGGCTGCGCCATGCGAGGCCGGGACGCTACCACGGGCGAAAGGAGGCGGAACGGAGAACTTCGACTGCAAAAGGCCAGTCCGATCGCGCTCAGCCGCCCTCGCCAACGAAAAACTCCAGTGTGCCCAGAAGGAGCATGTTCACCGCGGTCACCACGATGGCGAGCAGAAGCCCCAAAAAGAAGGCCGGAACCGACCGTCGCGTGCGCGCATAGTGCACCGGAAGGGCTAGAACGCCGGCAAAAACGAGCAGAAGGTTCCGACTCGCGATGGGCCACGCCCGGGCGAGTTGCTCCGGGGAAAGCTTGCGTTCGTCGCGTAAGACGATCGTGAACACCGCCCACGTGGTGAAAGCGAACGACGCGATGTACTCCCAGACCTCGAGCACATCGAAAGATGTACCATGGGGGCTCGTACCAGGGAGAAAGTCATGAAAAAGCGCTATGCGGGGCTCCAGTCGAAGGTGTGGGCCCGCCTCTCGTGGCTGACCGTCGTGTGCGGCATGCTCACGAACCGGGACATGTGCCTCGGCGGTGGCCACCCACCCCCACCGAGGGATCCGGAGAGCGTCGGTCGTGACGCCGCCGCGGACACCGGCCGAGACGCCATGCTTTACCTCCGGCTCGACAAGACGGCACCCGAGTCCGTCGATTCCGTTCGACCGAAGGTCTGAAGGTGCCGAGCGGAGCGGTGGGTGTTGCCTTGCCGCTCGTGGCGCTCGATGCCGGGCGTCGCGCGCTCGTGCGTCTTTTTGGCCCACTCGCCCGACCGCTCCTTGTGGCGCGCGACACCCGAGTAGCGTTCTTCGGAGCCCTCGGTCTCGCCGTCGCTTTCGTGCTCGCCCTCGCGTGCCCTGCATGGTCCGTCGGTGTCGGCACTGTCGTGCTCGGCGTCCCTCACGTGATCTCGGACGTACGCTACCTCGTGGTGCGACGCGCGCTCACCCGGCGATGGTCGCTCTACGTCGGTGTGGGCCTCGCGGTGGTGGGCACGGCGCTTGGTTATGGCCTCCGCGCAGCCCTCGTGGGTGCAGCCCTCGCCACGGTCTTTGCACGAGCCACCCTCGCGCGGAGGGCCCTCGTGCTCTTCGGACTGGCCGTCCTTTTTGCCATCGCATGGCACGGCCGCTCCGTGACCGACCTCGTGTACGCGCAGGCCCACAACCTGGTCGCCGTGGGCATTTTTGCCATGTTCGCGAGGCGTGCGGGCAAAGTGGCGTGGTTGCCCCTCGTGCTCTTCGTCGTGCTCGCGGCGTTCTTGCTGCATCCCGCAGCCGTCCGCGCGCTCGTTTGGGCGGGCGGCCTCCACCGTGCGCCCGGCACGCTGGGGGTCGACGTCTTGGCGAACCAACTGGCTCCGTTTGCGGATGCGAGCTGGGCGGTGAGGGGAGTGTCTTTTTTTGCGTTCGCCCAAGCCGCCCACTACGTGGTCTGGCTGCGCCTCGTTCCCGAGCTCGACCGCAGCTCGCCACGGCCCCGTTCGTTCCGCCAAACCGGCCGAGCGCTGCTCGGCGACCTGGGGCCATGGCTTCTGGTCTTTTTCGGAGTGGGCACGTTGGTCTTCGTGACGTGGGCCTTCGTGGACATCGCTCGGGCGCGAATGGCCTATCTGCAGAGTGCCTTCTTTCATGGCTATCTGGAGATTGCGGCGTTGGCCCTTTTTGCGTGCGAAGGGTTTCCCGTTCCGGGCGTCGCAACGTCGCCCATGGCTCGAAAATCCGACTAGTAGAAGCCCCCGGGCGAATGGCACGATGAACGATCTCGCCATTCGATATGCCTTCGCGTTCCTCGCGACTCAAGCCATCGAAGTGCCCATTTACGTGCGCGGTCCACTTCGCGCGATGCCCATCCGACGGGCCCTCGTCCTGGCGTTTGGCGCGTCCCTCTTGACCCACCCAATGGCCGCGCTCGGCTTGCCGTGGCTCGTCGCCCATCTCGTCGAAAAGCCGATCTTCGTGCCTGGGCACACCGCGCTCGATGCCGCGTTCGGCCTCAGGGTGCTCGTGCACGGTCTCGCCTCCGAGGGCTTCGCCGTACTTGGCGAAGCCCTCTACCTGCGGCTCCTCGGGGTACGTCGCCCACTCGCGTGGTCGTTATTGGCCAACGGAGCCAGCGTGACGGTGGGCGCGATTCTCACGCTCACGACCGGCTTTCCGTGACGCCGGTGGAGCTCGTCATTTCGCACACGACGGAAGCTCGACCGACCCCGATTCGCGCGTGAGAACGACGTCACCAAAGCTTCGGGGCGATGCACGCGACGTTCACCGAAATAGCCAGCGCCGCATGCGCCAAGAACGGACCGACGAACGAACGCGCACGCAGGGCCATGACACCGAGCAACAGCCCGCCGGGGAACGCGAGGCCGATCTCCAAGAGCGGCTTCCCGATGCCGACGTGGGCAACGGTGAAGGCCACGGCGTGGACCACGAGCGTCGCACGCCCGAAGAGTGGCTCGGTCCCGAACAAGACGACGCCTCGGAAGAGCGCCTCCCACGCAAGCGCATAGACAGAAAAGAAGGCCGTATGCACCAAGAATGCCCCGAGCGACGACCGCGCCGGGACGTACAGCGGGTACACGGCGCGAACGTCGGGGCGCTGCGCAAGCACCACTCCGATCGCGACGGCGCACACGACGACCGCGAGGGTTTCGCGTCGCGCTTCCGGGGCCACTCTCGCGAGCCCGAGGCCACGTGCGGGCACGCCGAGCACCACGGCTCCCACGAGGGCAAGAAGCAGGACCACGGACTTCACGAAGACGAGCGCGAACGGCTCGAATCGTGCCGAAATCCAAGGAAAAGACCGCGTCCCGTGCTCGATGGCGAGCGCCACGGTGGCAAGCAGGAGACACACCAGACCGTGCCTTCGGGTCTGCTCGTGCGGCGGCGCCTTGTCCGTGCTCCTCAGAGCGGCCCGCGCCTCCCCAAGCCATCGCCTCTCACAACGGGCCTTCGGTGAGCCCATGCACGAACTGGCGAACGTGGGGCTCGGTGCAGTTTTGAGCTTCTTCGGTCGAGCCATCGAAAATGAGCACGCCCTTGTACATCATGCCCACGCGGTCGGTCACCGTGAGCAAGCGATCGAGATCGCTCGACACCATGATGACCGTCGCGTTTCGTGCGCGCTGCTCTTCGCGCAAAAGCTCGAAGATTTTCTGCGAGGTCACCGGATCGAGGCCGGCCGCGGGCTCGTCGTAGAGGACGATGGGCGCGTTCGTGATGGTCGCGCGGGCGACGCCGACGCGCTTCTTCTGGCCGCCCGAAAGACCTCCGGGCATGCGCGAGCCGAAGCCTGAAAGGGCCACGCACGAGAGGCGCTCGGCCACACGCGCCTTCACCTCTTCCTCGGGGAGCGCGTAGAGGCGTCGAAGCGGAAAGGCGATGTTGTCGTCGACGGTGAGATGGTCGAAGAGGGCGTTGTTCTGGAAGAGCATCCCGAACTTGAGGCGAAGGGCTTGCAGCTCGAGGTCCGGGAGCTGCGTCACGTCTTTCCCGTCGACGACGATGCTGCCCGTCTCCGGCTTGACGAGCCCGGTGATCATCTTCAAGAGGACGCTTTTCCCGGCCGCACCCGGTCCGATGAGCCCATAGAGGCAGCCCTCGGGGACGGTCAGATCGAAGTCCCGCACCACATGTGCGAACGCGCCACCTGCGGTGCGAAACGACTTATTTAGTCCTCGAATCGTAATCATGTGCGCGAGACGCTCCGAAGCTTCGCGAGCTTCAAATAAAGGACGAGCGTCGCGCCCGCCAAGAGCCCCACCAGGAGCACGAGCGCGCCGAGCAAGAGGCGAAGCGGCGTCGCCGATCCCGTGGCCACGCCGAGGGGGCCCACGTGCGCGAACGCCGCGCCTTGAACGCTGGTCTTCGCCGGGCGCGGGAGGGCCACCACGACCACGTCGTCCGGAGACAAGCTCGGCACGCCGGCCGCGACGATGCGCTTCACGTGCGCCTCGGAAATGGGCGGCTGTGCGGACCTGTACGTGAGGAGCACGCTTGCGGTCGCTTTGTCCTTTTTGTCCCGCAGCGGGCTCTCGCTCGGAAGGCTCAAGTGGACCCGCGCCACCACGACGCCGTCGACCTGCGAGAGGGTCCTCTCGAGCTCTCCGCCGAGGCCTGCGGCGAGCTCGGCTTGTTCCGCCGCCATCGTCGGAACCAAGGCGTTTTTCCCTACGGCGTCCAAGAGCGCCACGCTCTTTGGTCGAGGCAAACCCTCGTCGGAGAGCGCACCCAGCGCGCGTCCAGCTTCGCTCTCGGCCACGACGACGCGGAAACGTCCTGCTTCGCCCGGCTCGCTTTCTTTGCGGGCGTCGATTCCTGCGGCTTGCAGCGCGGCGATGGCGCGGTTCGCATCGGCGTCATCGAGTCCGGCCGCAACGGGTGAAAAACAGCCGCCGAGCGCCAAGCCTAGCGCGCCGACGTACGCCAACTTTCGCGCGCGGGCACCGTCTTGAGGACCGAGTCCGAGCGAAAAGGGGAAAGGAAAGGGAAGACGCCGAGCGATCACGCCGGCATCCTACGACGACTTCGCGCCCTTTCGCTCCCAAGTTTCCTTCGTGGAACGCCTCGGAAGGCGTGGCCCCGAGCTCCTAACCCTCGGGCTTCGTTCCGTTTTCCCGGATCCATGGGCTGCCACGGTTCCGACGACCGCCTCCATGCGATCCCTTCCGTTTCCCATGGCTCGGAATCAGGTAGACTGTTCACGTGAGCCAGGATGCCACTTCGGCCCAGGGTGTGACCTCCGAGTCCAAGCTCGACGCTTGGGCTCCGCGCGCGGGCGAGGTCGTGAGCGGTCGCTACCGCGTGATCCGGGTGATCGGCCAGGGCGGCATGGGCGCGGTCGTCTCCGCCGAGCACGTGCAGCTCGGGGAGCCCGTGGCCATCAAGTTTCTCCATCCGAAGCTTGCCCGCGATACCTCCAGCGTCGAGCGCTTCTTTCGGGAAGCCAAAGCCACGACCCGCATCAAGAGCGAGCACGTGGTCCGAGTGCTTGACGTCGGCCAGTCCGAGTCCGGCATTCCGTTCATCGTGATGGAGCTTCTCGAAGGCGCCGACCTCGGCCGCGTCCTATCTTCGGGTCCACTCTCGATCCCGAACGCCGTCGACTTCGTTTTGCAGGCATCCGAGGCTCTCGCCGAAGCCCACGCCGCAGGCATCGTGCACCGCGATCTCAAGCCCTCCAACCTCTGGCTCTCCCAGCGGTCCGACGGCAGCCCTCACGTGAAGGTGCTCGATTTCGGCATCTCGAAGCTCTCGATCCACGCCCCCGGCGATCCGAAGCTCACCGAGACGCAGTCGGTGTTCGGCTCCCCGACCTACATGTCTCCCGAGCAGATCCGTAGCGCAAAGAAGGTCGATCACCGCACCGACATCTGGGCGCTCGGCGTGGTTCTCCACGAGCTCTTGACCGGCAAGCTCCCCTTCGACGCCGATACCGTGTCGGGTGTCCTCGCGTGCATTTCGGCAGATCCCCCGGTTCCGCTTCGCCACCTCCTCCCGACCGCACCACCCGCCCTCGAAGCAGCCATCCTCGCGTGCCTCCAAAAGGACCTCTCGAAACGTTGCCAGTCCCTGGCCGAGCTCGCGGTGCTCTTGACCCCCTTCGCGTCGCCCATCGGGCAGCTCTCCGCACAACGGATCGGGCGAATCGGCACCCCACGAATGAGCCTCGTGCCCGCCGCACCAAGCTCGGTTTCGGGGGACTTCTCCGCCGTCGGTGGCGTGAC
>JAYUKI010000066.1:0-22373 GCA_043764595.1 Myxococcales bacterium
TCACGTCATCGAGATCGTCGGCGGAATCGGAGAACCCGGTTTCGTTCCGCTCACGATGGGGAAAGAGTCCCCGACGCTGAGCATCGGTCGGCGCGCTCAGTGGAAAGTCGAGGGCGCAGGCATCCTCGACATCCACGCGTACGCCTACTACGACGGTCAAGCCCTGTTTCTGCAGAGCGCCGACGCAAACAACGCGGCGTGTGTGGACGGATTTCCGGTGGGCACTTCGTGGACCGAGGTCCGTCCGCCCTGCACGATCGAGCTCGGCGGCGCACGTCTCGAGTACCGTGAAGAAGACTCGTCGGACGACGCCACCCAGGCCATCGCCAATCCTGGTTTGATGCCGCCGCCGGCCATGCGACCACCCACACCCGCTCCTGCGGCGGGCCGTCCACCCGAGCACGGTCCACCGAACCCGCCCCGACCATCCGGCGCTCCGGACACTCGCCCCCCGCCGCCCCAACAAGCTCAACAAGGGCAGTCAGCTGCGCGTCCGTTCCAGCCTGGAGCCTTCTCCAATCGCCAGGAAGAGGACGCCGGCGAATCGACCCGCGTTGCGCCCCTCGACGTCTCGGCCTCGCGGGCGGGTCCGCGTCCGCCGGGGAGCTTCGGTGGGGTTCAGCAGCCAAGCGCGATGAGCGGCGGGTTTCCGGCCCAGCAGGGCTTCCAGCAGAATCCACCCATGATGCAGCCCATGGGGTCCCAGCCGGGCATGCCCATGAGGGATCCGAATGGGTACCCGACGCATCAGCAGCAGCCGATGCATCAGCAGCCGATGCATCAGCAGCCGATGCACCCGCAGCAGCCGATGCATCCGCCGCCGATGATGGGAGCCTCTGGAAGCGGTGGCTTCCCGATGCAGCCCGGGTACGCGCCGTTCGGCTCGGGATCCGTCCCGGGAGCTCCACAGCCCGGCTTCCAGGACGGCAGCTTCGGGAACCCGCCGGCTCCAGCCCCGCCACCTCAGGAAGAAGACGCCCTCAAGAAAGCCATCGCGGACTTCAAGGCGGCGTCTCCGGTTCGCAAGCTAGTCCTCATCATCTTCCCGATTGCGATGGTCGCGGCCGGGGTGATCCTCCTCGGCGACGACCCTCCGCCGCCGAAGCCCGCGAAGGCCGACGCAGGTGCGGAAGCCGGATCCGTCGCGTCCATGGAGGCAGGGGCCCCCACGAGTGACACCGTCGTCCCCCAAGTACCCGTTGTACCAGTGCCCGTTCCCGTCCCCACGCCGTCCACGTCGAGCGCGTTGCCTACACAGCACCCCGTTCCACCTACAGCGGGTGACGCAGGGGCCGGGAAGAATCTCGCCACCCTCGAACGTCGCGCCATCGACGAAGTCTACCGAGGCGACCTGGCGAAGGCGGCGGACACCTACGAGCAACTGGCGCGCGAGCAGCCACTGAATCCTTCGTATGCGTACGCAGCCAAGATCCTCCGCGAAAAGCTCGCCAATGGCGCGCCCGCACCGGCTCCGACCGCCCCGACCGCCCCCACCGCGCCTCCTGCGCCCTCACCTAGTGCGCCAAGGTGAGGAACCGTAGGGCCCAATCCTGTCCCGCCAGGGGTGGTGATTTGAGCCCTGTGGCCTCACCCCCTACCCGATGGAGGGGCTCCCCCCCGTGAGCGGCCGAGGATCCACCTCGGTGGAGCGCATGTCGCTCGATGTGCCGCGCTGAAAATCCTCGAAGGTCTCGGATGTCGCGGATTTGCCGAGCCAAATTCAATCCAGGTCCGAGCTTGTCCCACATGCGCCAAGAACCGTCGTGTTTTCCTCGTCTTATCTGCGTTGGCCCCCCACATGCATCCACCCTCGTCGAGGCCCGACATGAAGCGATTTTCCGCTCGCTTGACTTCCGTTGTGACTGTTCTCCTCATTGCAGGAGGCATGGCTGCTTGTGGTGACGCCGATCCGGTGCTCACGAGCAGAAACCCGCCACCAGGAGGTGGGACGGGAGACGCCGGACCGGGTGTGCCCGCACCCGGTTCTCCAGGCGACGTGCAGGCAAAACAAGCCTACGCGGAGAAGCTCTACCGGCAACTTGAGCCGCAATTGAAGGAATCTTGCGGCAAACAATGCCACGAGCTCGGCCTCTTCAACCCGGAGCCCCCGAAGTTCCTGGTCGGACCGGACTCCTACGTCTCCATCAAAAAGCAGCCTGGAATCATCTCCAAGGACGCTTTTCAGAGCACGTTGGTCACGAAGGGCGCCCACGCAGGACCCGCCCTTGGATCCACGCCAAAGCTCGAAGAAGACTCACGAAAGTGGCTCGAAGCGGAGGCGGTAGCCCTCACGGTGGCCAAGCTACCCGGAACGGATCCTTTCCAAGTGAAGACCGGTCCCAACGAGATCGACATCTCGAAAGCCGCACAAGGCGGCATCACGGGCGTGAAGCTCAAGTTCGATGCGAGCGTGATTGGAGGGATTTTGTCCCTCAAGAACCTCAAGCTCGTCGCTCCCGCAGGAACCGACGTCCACATCAACGCGCCCCGTTTCGTTCGCCTGAAGGCCGCCGCCGACCCGAAAGCCCCTGAAATCATTGATGGAAGCTTCTCGAACGTCGACCAGACCCTCCAGGGGGGCACCGAAGCCGAGCTTGGACCTGGCTCCGTGTTCCTCTCGGGAGAGGGCTGGACGCCCTTCGATCTCGCCGGGGACAAGATTCGGTTCGACGCAAACAAGCTCGAAAAGGGGACGTATACAGCCCCTCCCGCCGTCCGAAAGTGCAAGGATCTTGCAGGGTTCGCCGCCAACATACTCCCGGCTCTTCGTGGTCAGGGCGTGGGCGCTGGATCCGTGTGCAACAACTGCCATGGCGCCGGACTGGCGGGGCTCTCGTTGAACGGCGCCGACAACCAGGCCATTTGCGACTCCGTCCTCGGCAAGCTCGGCGACGGCGTCAACGTGCCGCAGAGCGTCTTGATCTTGAAGGCGACCGCCGCTGGAACCCCGCACAACGGCGGCAAGGTCCAGAACGGCCAAGGCTTCTCCGACCTCTTCAACAACAACAAGGCCATCTTCTTCTGAGCGACCTTGGTCCCACGCCGTTGGCTCGGCGTTTGCAATGCTGTTTCTTCAGGAATCGCAGGAGAAAGGGAGATACATGCGCACGCTCCGAATCACCGCCTGGACGCTCGTAGCCGCAGGGCTCGTCGTTGGGCTCGCAGCTTGCTCGAGCGAAGGTGACCCCAACCAGCTCGGCAACGGACCCGACAATGTTTTGAATCCAGGAGACCCATTCACCCCGGGCCCTGGTGGTGTTCCTGGTGGGGGCGCAGGCCCTGGCACCAAGGAGGAAGGTCCTCCGGTCCAACTCGAGCAGCGCAAGCGCGACTACGGTGAGTCCCTCCGAGCGGCCTCTCTCAAGCTCGTGGGCGAGCTCCCGACGCTGGCCGAGATCAACTCGATCGCCAACGCGCCGAACGAAGCCGAGCAGAAGAAGGTCTACGAGGCGCACGTCGATCGCCTCACTGCCGACCCCCGCTTCGCTTCGAAGATGGTCGACTACTGGCGCGACACTCTTCGCACCGCTCAGGTTGGACAGGTTCAGATGAACCAGCCCAACAAGGACTTCGCCGCGAACTTCGCCGCGTTGGTCACGGTCGAAGGCCGTCCTTACACGGACCTTTTCACGGCCACTGCGGGCACGTGTCCTACCTACGACATGGCCACGAACAAGCTCACCGCCGGTGATTGTGCCGCGAATGCGGGCGCTCCCACTGCCGGTATCCTCACGGACCGCGGCATCATGGCGCAGTACTTTGCGCCGCTGGCTTTCCGCCGCGCACGCTTCATCCAAGAGACCTTCGTTTGCGCGAAGTTCCCGACCGAGTTCAGCGACAAACCGGTCTCGATGGGCCTCACCGTCTATACGAACCCCTGGAAGTTCGACAGCATCACGGGTGGCAAAGAAGCCACCGTTCGCGTCGACTTCAAGGACACGTCGGCGGTCAACTGTGCGAACTGCCACGGCACGATGAACCACATCGCTCCGCTCCTCGCGAACTTCGACGCCAACGGTGTCTACAACGCGACCCAAATCCAGGTGCAAGTGCCCATCGCCGGTAACCCCCGCGCGAACTTGATCGACTGGCTCCCGGCAGGTGAAGGCTTCGCGTGGCGCTTCGGACAGCCCGTCACCGACATCCCGACGCTCGGCGCGGCTATCGCGAAGGACCCGGACGTTGCGGCTTGCGCAGTCACCCGAGCATGGAACTTCGCGTTCTCGCGCGGCGACGTCGTCGGCGACATCGCGACCATCCCGGCTCAAGTCACCAAGGCCGAAGTCGATGCCTTCAAGGCTGGCAACTTCAAGCTCAAAGACACACTCGGTCGCATCTTCAAGAGCGACGATTTCACGATGTGGTGAAGGAAGGAGTGAAGAACATGAAACGAATTCTACTCACCTTCGCTGCAGTTAGTGCCCTCGGTCTCGTGGGCTGCGGTGAAGGCTCGTCCGACCAACTCATGCCCGGCGCAGGCAGCGCCTACAGCAACAACCCCAACCAGACCTCGGGTGGCTCCGAAGAGACGACGTTCAACCACTCGAACGATCCTGCGGGCTCGTCCGAAGGTCCGCTCCCGGACCCGGGCCAGCGCGCGATGGAAACGGCGGCCGCAGGTGGCGCCGTCGCTTCGGCTCGGATGCACGCTTGCGGGAAGCTCTCGCTTCGCGGCATGCGCAACCTCTTGGTGACGCGCGGTGCCTCGGCGAACACGCAAGGCCTCGTGACCAACGCAGCAAACGCTGCCGCGCTCGGCGCACCGAACTACGCGGGTCGAATCCCCGAAGCCGCGTTCGCGTCGACCTCGTCCCTTGGAAAGTCGTTCGACATCTACGTGACGGCTTCGACCGACATCATCAATGCCACCTGGGCGCCTACGGCTTGCCCGGGTGTCAAACTCACCGAGAACGGCAAGTTTACGAAGGATGCCGTCTCGTGCATCATCGGAAAGCCCGCCAAGCCCGAGCACATGGCCCTCGCGGACGACCTCGTCGCGCAAGCGGCGACCCCCGCTGAAGGTCAGCGCATCGCCGTCGCAGCGCTTCTCGCTGCGGCCCACACCTGCGAGTGAAGGAGAATCGTCATGGTTGATGAACGCCTAAAAGATCTCCGCGGTGCGAGCCGACGTGAATTCATCAAGTGGTCGACGGTCATGGCCGCCGCCCTTGGACTCGAGCGCTCGAAAATGTTCGACGTGCTCAACGACACGGCCGGAACCGCGCTCGCAGACTCTGCGCAAGCACGTCCGACCTGCTTCACCATCTTCCAGATGGAAGGCAACGGCGGCCTGGCCAACATGCAGCTCCTGTTTCCGCAGACGCGCGTAGCGCTCGGAAATAACCCTGCTTTCCCGTTCCACGCGATGGGTAAAGCCATCAAGGTCGAGGGAACCCAGAAGGACATGTACGTCGCCCCCGAGATGGCCAACGCCATCAAGTCGGCGAAGTACCCCTTCACCGGGTTCGTCTGCGGCCGCAACGAGACCCACACCGGGAACCCGGTGTCGACCAACAGCCTCGGTGGCGCAGGCAGCCTCCTGGCGAACACCGCAGCGATTCAACAGAAGGTGCCTTCGCTCCTTCCGTTCATCGCGGTCGGCAACATCACCTTCGGTGCGGCAGACGGAGCTCCGGCTCCGGCACTCGTCGCGAACGCCGGTGGCATGGTGGACCTCTTCAACAGCACCGCCTCGAAGACGTTGCTCAACACTCCGAAGCACGCTGGGCTCGCGGAGGCCTACTACAAGGCCTTCTTGAACCTCAACGCGGCCTCTGGGCGCGCGACGATGGCGAGGGGGAACGACATCGGCAAGGTCTCGATGAACTTGCTCGGAAAGAACCTCTCCGATCAGCTTCGCCCGACCACGGCCGATCTTGCGCTGTTCGGACTCAACAACGCGGGTCTCCCCGCTGCAGCGATGAACATCGGTGCCTCCACGATCACTGCGCTGAAGGCGTTCCAGCTCGGTTTGAGCTCGGGCGTGGCGATCTCCGGCTTCCGCAATGACCCGCACGGCATGTTCGCCAACGGCGACGCGCAGGCGATGGGCGTCGCGAAAGCCATGGGCGACATCCTGGACGGCATGTTCAAGATGGCGAAATCCATGAAGGATCCGGCGTCGAGCACGAGGAACATCCTCGACAGCTTGGTCTGGGCCGTCTACGGCGACACTCCGAAGTCGTACACCGCTCGAGGGGGTTGGCCGGACGGCTCGGCGATGGGCTCGAACTTGCTCATCGCGAACGGCGCGGGCTTCCTCAAGACGGGCTGGTTCGGCGGACTTGGTGCAGCCGACAACGTCGTGGACGGCTGGGATCCCTCGACGGGCAACACCGTCCCGTACGATCAGGCTGCAACGGGTCTCGCGGCGTCTGCCGCGGTGGCCTACGCGGTGGCCAAGGGCGACAAGCTCGCCGTGAATGCACGCGTCGACATCAACGGCGTGTCGAACAACGTCGTTCTCTGACCCTGGCTACTGTCGAACGAACGGCTCTTCTCTCCGGAGAAGAGCCGTTTTTTTTGGGTGCGCCGCCATCGCTGGTTCCGGTGAAAGGCAGTCCATTCTGGGTGCGAGGCGCTGCCAATCGGCCGCGTTTGCGACATGTCGGCGAGCAGGAGGCGCCGAAAGCATCGGTCTCCCCCCGTAGAGCACTAGCCGCGCTCGCGGGAGAGCGTCAGAACCTGACGAGGGCGGCCCGACCTCACCGTGAGGAGGGCCCGAACCCTGAGACGACTAGACGACTCGCCGGACGCTGGCCTCGTTGAAATCAGCCCGCCTTGCTGGGTTCGGGCTCCGGGGCGTCGGACTTGATCTCGGTCTTTGCGTCTTCGCGCGGGGCTTCGGTAAGCCACTTCCCGCGAGAATAGACCGCACCGTAGGCGAACGCGCCCGCAACGGCCGTGGCCGCAACACACTGGAAAAGGCCGAGCAAGCTCACTTTGAGCACCAGAACGGCGATGAGGCAGACCGGAAACTGGAACGCGAGGAGTACGCCCACGTCGATGCGCAAGGCCGTTTTTGCCGCTTTTGCCGCGGTCATGGCGTTGCCCAACACCACGCCAATCCCGAGGGCCACGTAGCTTTTTCCGACGATGCGGAGGTAGTCGAGCCCGATGGCCACTGGAGCATCGTCTTTGCCGAAGAATCGTAGGACGTGCTCCGCGTAGAACGTGAGCAGCACGAAGAACCCGACGTTCATGAGTGCGTCGAAGCCCGCGGCGACGAAGCCCGCTTGTTTGGCGCGAGCCTCGTTGCCCGCGCCCAAGTTCTGGCCGACGAACGTCTGTGCCGCACCACCCCAGCCCATGGCCACGAAGAGCGCCACCGAGTCGACGCGAAACACGAGCCCCATGGCCGTGGTGGCCGTCTGATCGGCTTCGGTCGAATAGAACCGCGCGACGAGTGAGTTGATGAGCAGCATCGCGGTGATGCGGAGAACGAACTGCGCGCTCGTGGGCCACGCAAGCGTCATGAGCTCCCGGATGGCTTTGCGATCGAGTCCGCGATCTCCCGGTTTCGGAAGGACGTCGAAGCGTCGCACGAGCACGAAGAAGCTTGGAACGAGCACCAATGCGCGCGCGAACACCGTCGCCCATGCTGCGCCGACCATGCCCATCGCGGGAACGTGGAGTAGCTTTGCCAAACCCGAGCCCCAGCCGAGGGGACCGCTTGGGCCGTCGGGGCCGAAGAGGCACACCACGGCGAAGATCACATTGAAGACGTTCCCGAGCACGAGAAGCGCGACCGGCGTTTTCGAAGAGCCGAGAGCGCGCTGAATGCTCGTCAACTGGAGGAGCATGAACATCGTGCCGCTTCCCGCGAGGATGACCCTCAGGTAGCGCGTGGCGACGTCTGCAACCGCCCCTTTCAGTCCGATGACCCCAGTGACGATGGGACCGGCGAAGAGCCCCAGTACGCCGAAGATGGCCGACAGGAGCGCCACGACGAGGAAGGACTGCCACACCGTTCGCTGGACACCTTCGCGGTTGCCCTTGCCTCTGTGGTTCGACACGATCGTCGCTGCGGCCGTGGAAACGCCGAAGCTGAAGATCGTGCCTACCGCCGCGAGCTGATCGCAAACGCCGAGCGCTCCGATGGCCGGGCCTACTTCGTCTTTCGGAAGCTGGGCGATGAGGTACGCGTCGACGAGATTGAACGTCGTCTGCAGGATGGCGCCGACCGCAAGGGGGATCCCGAAACGAAACATCTCCCAGGCGAGAGGTCCTTCGAGGATGCGCTTTTGGGCGCGGTCTTCCATTCCTTCCGGACCTAGCACTTTCCAGGTATTTCCGCGCTGCTACAGGCGTTACGCACGAGAACCGCCGTTGACGGCTCACTGGTTCAACCAGTATACACGTCAGCCGACCCTTGGGTCGCCGGCCGCTCATGATCCGTCAAAAAGCCCGAAAAGTATCGAATTTCGCGTGGTCCGTGGGCGGTGGCGGGTGGGGCACGGCCGCTGCAATTCGATGTTTCCATGAACCTCACCGAAGGCAGAGCTCGTCCTTCTCACTTTCCGAGCACGTTTGCCGACGTGGGCTCCTCTCCAAGCGAGGCGCCGAAGCTGCGCGAGTCTTTGGTCGTCACGGCGATCTCGGCCGCGGCGATGGTCGGCCTCTACTCCGGCCTCGACGGGCGTAACGCGAGGCTCCTTTCGGAGGGGGCGCTCTTCGCTCCGCTCACCTCGCTCGACGCGAAGATCCCGCTCTTCGTTCCGTTCGTTTGGGTCTACTACGCGTATTTCCCGCTCACGTTCGCGATTCACTTCGTGACGCGTCTTCGGCGCGAGTGGCTGTTCGAGGCCTTGGCCGGCTACCTCGTGTTGGCGTGTGCCGGGTTCTTCTTCTTCACCATGTTTCCGTCGCAAATGCCTCAGCCGAGCCTGGCCGCGTGCACGGCGATCGACTGCCGCGCCCTCGACGTGATGTACCGCTCCGACCAGGGGTTCAACGCGTTCCCCAGCATGCACGTCGCGTACAGCGTGTATGTTGCACTTTTCTTCCTCGATCACGCGCGGAAGTGGGCGCTCGTTCCCGTGCTTCTGGCGATCGGAATCACCGTGTCGACGCTCCTCTGCAAACGTCACTTCATCGTCGACCTGCCCGTCGGAGCCGGGCTCGCTTTTGCGGCGAGACCGGTCGCGAAACGAGCTGCAAAAACTTTTGCGCGCCTCTTCCGATTCCTCCGGTGACGCTTCTTCGCTGGAATATCGCTTGTTTCCGCCTCGTTGGGATGCGGCACCCGAGACATGCGCTCCACGCTGTTTCCCGGGACGAATGGTGCTATTCCGCTCCCCCCTAAGGTCCGCCCCTTTAGCGTCCGAGGCTCCCCATGGCAGAACCCAAGTCGACCAAGAAGACCACGCAACTCAAGA
This sequence comes from Myxococcales bacterium, assembly GCA_043764595.1. GTDB lineage: Bacteria > Myxococcota_A > Polyangia > Polyangiales > Polyangiaceae > JAAFHV01. The sequence continues at coordinate 9,378 of JAYUKI010000066.1, forward strand.
ACCTCGTGACGAGGCCCGAGCTCGCCTTCCTCATGGAGGCACACAACGGTCTCTCCGCGAAGATCGCAGAGGAGGCAGGCTTCGAAGGAATTTGGGGCAGCGGCCTCTCGATCTCCGCCGCGCTCGGCTGTCGCGACAACAACGAAGCAAGCTGGACGCAGGTGCTCGAGGTCGTGGAGTTCATGGCCGACGCCACGAAGATCCCGATCCTCCTCGATGGGGACACGGGCTACGGCAACTTCAACTCGATGCGAAGGCTCGTGAAGAAGCTCGAGCAGCGCGGCTGTGCAGGCGTCTGCATCGAGGACAAAATCTTCCCGAAGACGAACAGCTTCATTCGCGGAAACGCGCAGCCTCTCGCCGAGATCGACGAGTTTGCCGGCAAGATCAAGGCGGGCAAAGAAGCGCAAACCGACGAAGATTTCGTCATCGTGGCTCGCGTCGAGGCGTTCATCGCCGGCTGGGGCCTCGAAGAAGCGATGAAGCGCGCCGAGGCGTACCGCGTGGCTGGAGCCGACGCGATCCTCATTCACTCCGCTCTGCGTGCGCCGGACGAAATCCTCGCCTTCAAGAAGGAGTGGGGAAATCGTCTGCCCGTCGTGATCGTGCCGACCAAGTACTACTCGACGCCCACGGAAGTCTTCCGAGACGCGGGCTTCTCCACGGTGATTTGGGCCAACCACTCCATGCGCTCGGCCATCACGGCCATGCAAAAGACCGTCAAGCAGATCTACCAAGACCAGAGCTTGCTCAACGTCGAGAGCGAGGTCGTCACGGTCGCGGAAGTCTTCCGCCTCCAGGGCGAGGCCGAGCTCGAGCAGGCCGAGAAGCTCTATCTGCCGAAACACGGCAAGTCGACGCGCGCCATCGTGCTCGCCGCTTCGCGCGGACAAGAGCTCGGTGACCTCACGAAAGACAAGCCGAAGGCGATGCTCGACGTGAAGGGCCAGCCCATTCTCGCCCACATCGCAGGCACGTACCGCGAGGTCGGCGTAAAGGACATCACGGTCGTTCGCGGCTACAAAAAAGAGGCCTTCGGCATCACCAGCCTCACGTACGTCGACAACGACGCCTACGAAACCACTCAAGAAGTGGTCTCGCTCGCGCGCGCGAAGGACGCCCTTTCGGGTCAAACGATCGTTTCGTACGGCGACGTCCTCTTCAAGAAGTACATCGTCCAAGAGCTCGCCGAGACCACCGACGACTTCGTCATTTGCGTCGACGCGAACTGGCGGGAGAGCCGCAACAAAGGCCGCTCGGCCGACTTCGTCGTGTGCTCGCAAGAGAGCGGCAAGCGTGCGTTCTACGAGAAGGTCGTCCTGAAAGACTTCGTCACCGACGGCGAACGCGCCGACGTTACGGGCGAGTGGATGGGCTTCTTGAAGGTCAGCGACTCGGGAGCGAAGGTCTTGAAGGGCCTCCTCGAGAAGCTCGAGACGGACGACAAGGCGCGCTTCGACACGATGAAGCTGCCCGACCTGCTCCGCAACGTGATCAAGGAAGGCCACGAAGTGCGCGTGCTCTACACGACCGGTCACTGGCTCGACGTGGACAGTGTCGAAGACGTGCTCGTGGGCGCCAACTTCTGAGCGTCCCGTTTGGAGGCGTGAGGCGTGAGCACGAGCTCCGCCTTGCGCCCCTTCGTTTTTTCAGGCCTTCGGGCGCGACTGCACTTCGAGAGCGAGTACGACCATGATCAGCGCAGAGACCTTCATCACGGCCGCGAAAGGCCACGGATTTTCCCTCTACACGGGCGTGCCTTGCTCGTATCTGAAGCCCTTCATCAACTACGTCATCGACGCGCCCGACCTCGAGTACGTCGGAGCGACGAACGAAGGGGACGCCGTGGCGATCGCTTCGGGCGCGGACATGGGAGGCAAGCGCGCCGTGGTGATGTTCCAGAACTCGGGCTTCGGGAACACGGTGAATCCGCTCACGTCGCTGAACATGATCTTCGACATCCCCGTGCTCGTGATCACGACCCTCCGTGGCGAGCCGGGAGGCCCGAAGGACGAGCCGCAGCACGCGCTCATGGGCGAGATCACGACGGGCCTTTTCGACCTCATGCGCATCCCCTGGGAGTACTTCCCGATGGAAGACGCCGAGGTCGGCCCCTGCCTCGAGCGCGCCATGCGCCACATGACCGAGAAGAAGCAGCCGTTTGGCCTCGTCATGAAAAAGGACGCCGTGTCCTCGCACAAGCTCAAGACGAAGGCCGAGCCCCGTGAGGTGAAGGCAGCCCAGATCAGTGCAGACTGCACGTGGCCCAAGGAGCGTCCTTCGCGCACCGAAGTCCTAGCCGCCGTCCAGAAGTCGCTTCGCCCCGGAGACGTGATCGTGGCGACCACGGGCTACACCGGCCGCGAGCTCTACGCCCTGGAAGACAAGCCGAACCAGCTCTACATGGTGGGCAGCATGGGCTGTGCGGCAAGCTTCGGGCTCGGCCTCGCGCTGGCACAGCCGAACCGTCGGGTCATCGTGCTCGACGGCGACGGCGCGGCGCTCATGCGCCTCGGTGCCCTCGCGACCATCGGTTTCGAGCGGCCGAAGAACCTGCTCCATATCCTGCTCGACAACGAGCTTCACGAGTCGACGGGGGGGCAATCCACCGTGTCGCACTCGGTGGATTCGGCACTCGTGGCGGCGGCCTCGGGCTATCCGAAGGTCCTTCGCGTGCCCACGACGGACGGCGTCGCGGCGCTCGTCGCGCAGGAGACCACCGAGCTCACGTTCGCGCACGTGAAGACCCGCCCCGGCGCGCCCGAAGACCTCCCGCGTCCCACGGTCACGCCCATCCAGGTGAAGGAGCGCATGATCGCGTGGATGAAGGAGAACGCCTGATGGATGCCCACGGCACGAAGCTCCTGAATCCCGGGCCGGTCACACTCACGTCGCGTGTGAGGCAAGCGCTGCTTCGCCCGGACATGTGCCACCGTGAAGCCGAGTTCGCGGTGATGTGCAAAGACATCCTCGCAAAAATAGCTGCGATCTACACAGAATCCACCGACGGCTACGTCCCCGTGCTTCTCACGTCGTCGGGAACGGGCGCCGTCGAAGCGATGCTGTCGCTCGTGCCGCGTGCGGCTTCGGCCAACGGAAAGAAGACCCTCGTCGTGGCGAACGGTGTCTACGGCGACCGCGCCGCGGCGATGCTCGTTGCGCAGGGCAAGGCCCACGACGTCGTGGCGGCTCCGTGGACCGCGCCCATGGATCTCCCGGCGGTCGAGAAGGCTCTTGCCACCGGCGCGTATGCCCACGCGTTCGCCGTTCACCACGAGACCACGACGGGTCGTCTCAACGACATCGACGCATTGGGTGCGCTCTGCAAGAAATACGGCGTGTCCCTCTTGCTCGACGGTGTCTCGAGCTTCGCGGGCGAACGAATCCGATTCGAAGAGTGGAATCTCGAGGCGTGTGCTGGCACCGCCAACAAATGCCTCCATGGGGTGCCCGGCATTGCCTTCGTCCTCGTGAAAAAGGACGTTTTCGAGACCCGGGAAACGGGCGCAACGAGTGTCTATTTGGACCTCTTTCGCTACCGCAAAGAGCAGCGCGCGGGCTTCTCGCCATTCACGCAGTCGGTTCACGTCCTTTATGCCCTTCAGGAAGCACTCGACGAGCTCGCCGACGCTGGCGGATGGGAGCGCCGCCACCAGAAGTACGCAGCACTGACGAAGCAGGTGCGCGAAGGCTTGTTCGCACTTGGCATTCCTTCGTTCCTGGAAGATGTCAAAAGCTATGGCACCACGCTAAGCAGCTATCGCCTTCCGAAGGGCCTTACGTACGAGAAGCTCCATGACCACCTGAAATCTGCGGGTTTCGTGGTCTACGCAGGGCAGGGACCTTTTTCGGGAGAGATGTTCCGTATTGCCGTCATGGGCGACGTCGATGCGAACGACATGACTCGGTTGCTTGGCGAAATTCGCAAGGCGATGGCGTGAAGCTTGCTGCCTCGGAGTGCTCATTCAATGGAGACTCCGAGGAAGCTGGTCGTGTTCGGGGGCCGTGCTAAGCCGATTCGTTCGACCGACCAAAAGGCCGCGTCGGGAAGTCACTGATGTCCCTCGAAACGCTCGATTCTTCCGTCTCCCAAAGCTCGGTCCTTGCCGTCGCTGCCGCGCCTCCACGCGTGCCGCATGGCACCGACGTCGCAAAGCTTGCCGTCGTTGGCAGCAGACCCGAGGTCGACGCACCTCTGCCCGCCGAGGAGGTCGATCGCATCCTGTACGAGATGACCGACCCTCTGAACCGTTACTACCGGTATCCGGTCGCCAAGGCGATGTTGCCGCTCTTCATGCGGCTTCCGTTCACGCCGAACCACATCACCGCGTTCCATGCGTGTCTGGGGCTCACGGCTGGCGTCCTCATCGCGCGCGGTTCGCCGAAGGAGCTCGTCCTGGCGTTCGTTCTCGCCGAAGCTCGGATGATCTTCGATTGCCTCGACGGTGTCGTCGCTCGCGCGAAAAAGCTTTCGTCGCCCTACGGTCGAACCATCGACGAGATGGGCGACATGGTCGGCTACCTCGGCATGCAGATCGGGACGCTGGTGCACGTGCACCGCCACTCGCCAGAAGAGAGTCTGGTCTTCATCTTCGCTGCGGGAATGCTGGTCCCGGGGTGGATGGCGATGACGTACGACTACTACAAGCGAACGTTCTCGAGCTTGCTCAAGGGCACGAACGACGGTCCTGCCGAGGAGCTCGTGCGAAGGAGCGCCAAGCGTGCGCGCGAAGGTGGCGGTGGGGCGGTCGTGCGCTTTGCGCTCATGTTCGAGTGGCTCCAGACCACCTTGCTCACGCCGTTCGCCATTCCTCAGATTCTGGAGCGCATTCGTCGCGAGACGAACGAGCCGGGAAGCGGTACGAACGACCCTTCGCTCGAGGCCATGGCTCGCGGAGCGAGGCGCCGAGCGCACTCACCGCAGTTCAAATGGCTGCTTCGGTTCACGTCGATCGTGACCGGCGACAACGCCATCACGTTCTTCAATTTCGGCCTTCTGACCTTCGCGCTCGCCAAGGTCGAGAAGACCATGATCCTGGCCGGGTTCTCGACCTTCGTCATCGTCGCGCTCACCTGCGCGGCGTGGGTGAAGCGCGGGGCGGCCTCCAGCGTCGAAAGCGCAAACGAGGGACGATGATCGACAAGGCCGTGATCTTGGCCGCGGGCCTCGGAAACCGCATCTCTGCCGTCGCAAAGGACGTTCCGAAGCCTCTGCTGCCGCTTTCCGGCGAGCCGGGTTCTTCGCCGACGTTCCTCGACTGGCACTTCCGCGCCCTCGAGCGCGCGGGGTGCAAAGAGGCCTATTTCGTCGGCAACGCGAAGACGTTCGGCACGACGTTGCCTCGATCCGAATCCATGAAGGCTACATGGATCTTGAACCCCACCGAGGACGTGTCCACCTCGGGGAGCGGGCACTCCACGTGGTTCGCGTGGAAGAGCGAGCACGCCATCCTCGACGGGAAGTCTCGCGTCGTCCTCATGGACGCGGACATCCTCTACGCCCCAGAGATCTATTCGGCGCTTGCGGGCGACGGAACGGGCCCTTCGAAGACCCTCGTCTGCACCGAGTTTCGCGACACGCAGGAAGAGGTTCTCGTGTTCGCCGATCCGAAGCGTCCCAGCGAGCCCGTGCTCCACGGCAAGGGGCTCTTGCGCACGCCCATGACCGAGCGCCTCACGTGCGTCGGTGAAGCGACGGGCATCCTCTTGTGGGAACCTGGAGACCACGAGGCGCTGCGCCAGGTCACCGACTGGGTCATTCGATACTCCACCGCGAAGACGCGCAGCGAGCACGAAGACATCACTCAGCGCATGATGTCCGCGGGACGCATGCAGATTGCAGGCTTCGAACGGAGCGTCCCCTTCATGGAGTGCGACACTCCGGACGAGTACGCGATCCTCACGAAGGACATGTTCCCGAGGCTTCGCGCGACGCTCGGCTTCTGATTAGCTCGTCGGGCCGGTGCCTTTCAGTCCCTTCTTTCTTCCGCGCCCACGCGTGCCGTGCACGAAGAGCGTCGGATCGCGGGGGATGGGCTTCGTGCGCTGGAGCGACGCCGCGATGCGCTCGGCCTCTTCGCCGTAGCGTGCACGGAGTCCCTTCGCCACTCCGTGGGCGAGAGTGCGGAGTGCAGGGTCCTTCACGGTGGCCCACACGTCGACCTCCGCCACGATCTCGCTCGGGTAGCGTCGTGCGAGCTTCGGCGGTACGACGAGCAGCGCGTCCATGAGCGCCTTGTGGCCGGGATAGCGCGACGCCGAACGGTTCGCGTCTTTGACGAGCATGAACCCTTCGTGCAGACGAGCGGTGACTTCGGCGGCGTCTTTGGTGGCGTCCAGGAATCCGGCGATGCCAAGCGCGCCGAGCGCCGCGGCTGCGTGGAAATAGCCGTCCATGTATGGGGCGATCTCGCGGACGAGTGGATCTCCCACGACCTCGCCGATTCGTGCGATGCCGATCGGAACGGCGTCGCGTACGCGGAAGCGAAGGTCGTCGCTCGCGGCATGGAGAAGGTCGATGGCCATCGCCCGCGCCGAAGGATCTCGCCCACGCAGCCCGAGGGCGTACACCGCACAAACGGGCACGATTTCGTGCGCAGAGCCACCGGGCGCGAAGTCCGCGTCGAGCAAGATCATGGCGCGAAGAAGAGCGTCCCCTCGCTTGCCGATTGCGGCCACTTCCGTCGCGAACGCTTCGACCATGCCGAGGTTCACTCGTGTGCCCGGAAGGCCCGAGAGCTTCGCAAGAAGTGTGTAAAGTGCATCCGTCTTGCCGCTGAGAGCTGCCTCAAGAGCCTGAGGAAACGTTGGATCCCGAAAGCCTTCGCGCGGTGATTTCATTGCGGTTCTTAATATGACGCGTTGCAGCGCCGTGCACTCATTTGAGTGGAATGGCTGAGCGGGATGGCGACATGCCATCGGCGCGGATATGCTTTGGAGATTACTTGGGGGAAGTGGGCGAAGAGCCTCCCCTTTCGCTCCCGAAAGAACGTCATGGTTCGACGTGGTACGACGACAATAGGCCTACTGGCAACGGGGCTGATTGCACTGGCTTCCGGTGCATGTTCGGTTCTCTTTTCGACCAGCAAGGAGCAGTGCGCTACGGACGACGATTGCCGTGCGCGGGGAGCGGGCTTCGAGGCATCGAAGTGCAGCAACGAGAGCGTCTGCGTCTCGCCGTCGACTGTTGTTCCACAGTTGGACGCCGGGCCGGACAGCGCCCCGGACGCCGCCGTCGATCCCTTCGCGTGTGCGAAGGAACCGCTCCCGAACCCTGACCCGAACCGTAAGGTCGACATCTCGATCCGGTACACCGACTTCACGAATGGCACACCGCCGGCTCGGACCATCGTCCGTCTTTGCGCGCAGACCGACTCGCTCTGCAACAACCCTCGAAACACACTCGAAGGAAACGGCACCGCGGACGCTGGTCCAGAGGGCGGCACCGGTTTCGTCAATCCGAAGGTCGACGGCACCGTCACGGCGAAGGTCGAATATGGCTTCGAGGGGTTCTTCGAGCTGAAGTCAGCCGACTACTTGCCAACCTATCGGTATACGTCGCCTCCGTTGAAGGCCTCCGCTTCGTTCGAGCAACTCGTCCTTCGGCTCGCGGAGGTAAACTACCTCTCGGATGCCGCGATTGGTAAGCCAAACTCCTTCGACTCGGTCGGTCACGGTGTGGTCTTTACGTTCGCGCGGGACTGCAACAACCAGCCCTTGGCCGGAGTGTCCTTCACGACCACGGCCCAAGACCCGATTCTCCAGCTCGCCTACATCATCAACACCACACCGTCGATCGTCGACAAACAGACCGATTCGCTGGGACGTGGGGGCTATCTAAACGTTCCGCCCGGCCTTCACACCTTCACTTCGGAATTCGCCGCCACGAAGCAACGAATTGGCTCCGCCCGCGTACTGGTGCGCGCGGGGTCCGCTACCACCATCGCCATACTTCCCAGCCCATGAACCGACCCAACCGCACAGTTCGCGCCGAAGACTCCGGCGTGGTCCAGGCTCTAGAGCCCCGTGACCTCTCGCTCGAGGAGACGCTCGGAAAATACCGTCTCCTCGGGACGCTTGGTCACGGCGGAATGGCGGACGTTTACCTCGCGATGGCCGATGGTCCGGAGGGGTTCCGCAAGCTGTGCGTGCTGAAAACGCTCAAAGACTCGATGGCGCAGGACGAAGACTTCCGCGCCATGTTCCTCGACGAAGCGCGCCTCGCCGCGCGGTTGAATCATCCAAACGTGGTTCAAACGTTCGAGATCGACGATAGCGAGGGGCGCTTGCTCCTCGCGATGGAGTACGTCGAAGGGCAGCCCGTCACGCGCGTGCGTCGGCGGCTCACTCCCGAGCAGTTCCCACTCACGGCCTACATTCGCGTCCTCTGCGACGTCCTCGACGCCTTGGACTACGCCCACAATTTGTCCGACTTCGACGGCTCGCGGCTCGGTGTGGTCCACCGCGACGTCACGCCCCACAACATCCTCGTGGGCTACGACGGACGGGTGAAGCTCGTCGACTTCGGGATCGCCAAGAGCTCTGCGGCCGTCCAGATGACGCAAGCAGGCGTGCTCAAGGGCAAGGTCGGCTACATGGCTCCCGAGCAAGCGGGACTAGGCGAAGTGGACGGTCGTGCCGACGTCTTCTCGGTCGGCGTCATCTTGTGGGAGGCGATCGCGGGGAAGCGTCTTGCAGAAGGCCTCTCCGCGCGCGACGTGCTCACGCGTCGCATCGAAGGCAAAGATCCCAAGATTGCCGACATCGTCCCCGAAGTGGACCCCGAGCTCGCCGCCATTTGCGATCGGGCAATGGTCAAGAAGGTTTCCGATCGGTTTGCGACGGCGTCGGACCTGCAGATCGAGCTCGAAAAGTGGCTGAAGAAGCATGGCGAGCCGCCGCGAAAGGTGTGGTCCCAGGCGCTGAAGGATGCGTTCGCCCCCGAGCGCAAGCAGCTGCGGGACATCGTCGAGCAGCGCATGACCGCCGACGGAAGCCTGAGCGGCATGCGGCACGCACTTCTTGCGATGACAGGGCCGAACGCCGCCAAGCTGAGCAACTCGGGCGAGTCGTCGGTCACGTCCCGCAAGGCGGTGAACACCACCCCTGGCGACGGTGTCGCCGCGAATCAAGCACCGAACCAAGCACCCAAACCAGGTGGTGGCACCGGCTCGATCAGCATCCACGAGAGCGTCAGCTTCCCGGCTCGCAGCGTGTCGCTCGATCCCGGCTTGACCCCTCGCCGGACGTCACTGCCCATGGTGCTTGGTATTGCAGCCATAGTAGCCACTTTGGTGGGGGTGGCAGCCTTCGCGTTGCGTTCGAAACAAACCGTCGCGAGCTCGGATTCTTCGTCGGCTCATGTCGGTGCTCAGCCTCCCCCCACCACGACTTTTGCGCCCGTGCCCTCGGCCGCGCACGTCGATCCAGTAGCCACGCAGGCAGGTTCGGTGGCTGCTTCCGCCGCTCCCCCTCAGCACGGGCGACCCGTGTACTATGCACCTCAAGGAGGCAAGCCGGGGACGGCTGTTCCTTCGGCTTCGCACGTTGCGGCGCCCCCCGTCACGCCGCCTCCCACGACTCCGACCACGAAATCGACCTCCCGGCCACTGGACGACAAGGACCCCTACGCCCCATGAGACGAGTGACGGTACGCGCGCTATTTTCCCTGCTCCTGGGCATCTCGGCTGCCTCGGCCACGCTGGTTGCGTCGAGCGGCACAGCGAACGCGCAAGGCGTGGACGAAGGACGTCAACGCTTCACCCGCGGGCTCGAGCTCTACAAGGAAGGAAACTTCCACGCCGCGCTTGCAGAGTTTCGCGCGGCCTACGGTGCCGCCCCTTCGTTCCGGCTCCAGTACAACTTGGGTCAGACGCTCTACCAGCTCCAGGACTATGCGGGCGCAGTCCGCGCCTTCGAGCAATATCTCTCCGAGGGCGGAGACAAGGTCGAGGCCGAGCGAAAGAAGGAAGTCGAGGGTGAGCTCACGAAGCTTCGCCAGCGTGTGGCGAAGCTCACATTCCTCGTGAACGTCCCAAACGCCGAAGTCTCGATCGACGACGAGCCTCGTGGTCAGGCGTCGAAGCCTATCCTCGTCAGCGCGGGACGCCGTCACATCTCGGTGACCGCTTCGAACTACCAGACCGAGACGCGTGTGCTCGACTTGGCAGGTGCGCAGCAGCTCGAAATCAAGTTCGAGCTCAAGCCCCTTGGCGGGGTTTCGGCGGGAGGCGGGGGCCCTGTCGGCCCCGAGACGCCCCACACACGGCCAAAGAGCCGCACACCGTTTTTCATCGGGCTTGCCGCCACCGGAGTCCTCGCGGGAGGCACGGCTGTGTTTGCGATCGTAGCTTCGGGCAAACACTCCGACTACGACGCGGCGCTCGGCACTCCGAACGTCTCGAAGGCCACCATCGAAGACGCTCGCAGCTCGACGAAGACGATGTCCCTGGTCGCGGACGTCTTCGCGGGCGCCACGATCCTCGCCGGTGGCCTCACGGTGATGGCCTACGTGCTCACCTCTGGCGACGAGCCCATCACGACGGGAAAAGTCGCCCCACCGAAGCTCACGGCAAAGCCCGTTTTCGGGCCCGGAAGCTTGGGCGTCGTCGGCACGTTCTGACCGCGAGGGGGGCGCCTTAGCCGGTCGGCCTACACGACAAAAAACGAATGCCTCCGCGGACTTCCGCGGAGGCCATTTTTTCGTCGAGCTCGCCGTTCAGGGCGCTTCGGGGCGGAGGCGAATCGTGGGCGGTGCGGTGTACGTGGTGCTGGTGCTGCTCCACGGCTGGGTGTGCACGACGATGCGCTCGCACACTCCGAGAGTGATGCCCGCGTTGTTCGCTTTGGTGAGTCCGGGACACCAGGTCGATCCGTTCGACTCTGGGCTCGAGTAGGCGCCGCTGCCCGTTGCTCCTTCGCTGACGAAGCCAGTGCACGCCTGACGATCGGCGTCCGTGGTGGGGACCGAAGAGCGGCGATAGAAGGCCAGGAAGCCGTCGTCTTGGCGCCCGCTTGCAGCGTCGGAAGAGCAGACGGCCCACGCCGACAGTACGACGGGCACCCCGGCCGTGTTCTGCACGATCCACGAGCGTCCGGGTTGCGGATTGCTGGTGGTCACGGTGACGGGGCAAGTCTGCGCCGACGAGATGCGTGGGTAGTTGGTTGCGCCACCGAAATTCGTCGAGAGCGTCGTCGTGTTGTTCACGGCGCCAAGCGTGACGTCGACGCCAGCGGTGTTGCATCCGACGGAGATATTGAAGGCGCCGCTCGTCCCGCCGCCCGGATTCGGCGTGGACACGGTGATGGACACGTTCCCAGGATTGACGAAGTAAGCGGCAGGCACGACGGCCGTCAGGGTGGTGCCCGAGACGAACGAGGTCGTGATGTTCGTCCCGTTCGCCCGCACGACGCTTTGGGCCACGAAACCGGAGCCGGTCAGGGTGATGGTGGTGTTTCCAGCGCCGGCCGTGACGCTGGACGGCGAGATGCCAGTGAGAACGGGACCGGGGTTTTGAACCGTGAAGGACTGCGTGCCGGTGGTTCCGCCTCCGGGAGCAGGAGTCGTCACGCGTGCCGCCAACACTCCGCCGTTCGCGAGCTGTGCGGCCGTCAAGGTGGCGCGAACTTCGGTGGCGCTCACGTATGTGGTGGTGGCCGCGACGCCGTCGAACGTGATTTGCGAAGCCGGGTAGAAGTTGGTTCCGGCGAACACGACGAGCGTCGGACCCGAGCCCGCAGTGGCCGAAGCGGGCGAGATGGACGACAGCGTGGGGGCTGCATATTGCACGCGGAACGAGACCGGATTGCTCGTGCCGCCGCCCGGGGGAGGGTTCCTCGCAGTGAGCGGAAGGTCGCCGACCGCAGTGAGCGAGCCGGCCGGAATGACGGCGTCCATGCGCGTGGCATCGACGTACGTCGAGGCGATCATGACCCCGTTGAAGAACACCTGTGTGGCCGGCAAAAAGCCCGTTCCAACGAGCTGCACGGAGGTGGCTCCGGCACCGACGATGACCGTGGCGGGAGTGACCGACGAGAGCTGAACGGCCGGGGTGGAGACGGTGAACGAGAGGGGCGCCGAAGTTCCACCGCCAGGGGCCGGATTGACCACGGTGACATTGAACGTGCCGGCGGTCCCAAGCAGGGAAGCGGGGATCGTGGCTTGGAGTGAGGTTGGGCCGAGCAGCGTGGTGGTCAGATCGGTTCCGTTGAACACGACCTTCGAGCCGGTGACGAAGCCCGTGCCCGTAACCGTGAGGGGGGTAGCCGCCGAGCCCACGACGGCGCCCAAAGGTGCGAGCGAAGTGGCGGTGGCACCAGGGTTTTCGACGGTGAACGTGAGGGCCGCCGAGGTGCCCCCACCCGGGGCGGGCGTGGTGACGACCACCGAGAGCGACGCGACCGCGGACAACATGGCCGCCGGAAGCGTTGCCTGAAGCTCGGTGGGGCTCGTGAACGCCGTCGCGATCGCCGTGCCGTTTACCTCGACGACGGAGCTCGCCGTGAAATCGGAGCCCGTCGCCTTGATGGTGAGCGGAGAGCTCGAGACCGGAGACTTCGGCGGAGTGAGAGCCGTGAGCTTCGGTGCGGGAGTGACGGCGGCACCATCCGACGTCGTGGCGCTGTCTTTTTTTACCGCGCCGTCGGAGCTCGCAGCGCCGTCCTCACCCGGGAAGATCGGCCCACTCCCGTCCACCGTGGGCTGCGCGATCGAGGCGTCGTCGTCCTCGCCTGCGGGAAGGGTTCCGTTGGCGCACGCGCCCGAAACGAACGGCGCGGCCGAGGAGAGAAGAACGCAAACCGAAACCAAGCGTGCACGAGGGCTCATCTCAATCCTACTCCGGGCTTATTCGAGCGCACCATGGCATGTCTTATTCCCTCGGGCCAGCAGTTGAGGCACGAATTGGTCGCGCATTTTGGCTTCGATGCGCCCCCCTGGACGTCGCCTCGTTCACCGCGTTCGAGCGACTCGAAAGCACACGATCGCGTGATCAGACT
>JAYUKI010000067.1:0-6000 GCA_043764595.1 Myxococcales bacterium
GATTTAGCGGCGGTCCGCGTCGTTGCTCCTCCTAAGATAGAAGACTATCCGTCGTCGTCGCGCCTAGCGGCCCTTGCTAAGTCCCTGAAATCCTCGGTCCTTCAACCTATTCGGTGCTCTAGGGCGTGAAGTAAACCGAGTTGCGCAAGTTCCCACCGCAGAAACTGGATTTGTCCGCGCCACAAACGCGATTGCATTCGCTCGCCGGCGCAGTGGCTAGCTTCGGCGCGAGCGAGCCGCAATAGCACCAACCTCCGTCTTGCAAGGCGGAATACGGGAAGCCGCTCGACTTGCAATAGGTGGCGCACATCCGTGGAGAGTTGGATTCTCCGAATTGATACTGAGAAGATTTGTTGTTTGGATCGGGTGAGTAGTAGTCGGGGGAGAGCGGGTTCTCGACGAAGCAACCTCTGCTTTGAGGATTGAGCAACGGTTTGTTGGTGCGAGTCACCACCGCCACGAACCAACCGCCGCACGGTTGCGTCGCGTCGCCAGTGCATGGGATGCGATTGCACGCGCTAGCCTCCGCGGCACCATAGCGGCCGTAGGACACGCCGCATGAGCAGTCGAGGCCGAACTGGACGCTCGAAAACGGGTATCCCAGATTCTCGCAGGTCGTGGCGCACGCCCCATTCGTTGCGGCGCTGGCACTGCCGAGCAATAGCCCCAGATCGCGAACGGGGTCGTCGAGGAAGCAGCCTACTCTTCCCGCGGGCGGGTCCGGGTTCCTTCCACCGTCGGTGGATGCGTCTGCCATGACCGACGCATCCGTGGTGGAGCCGGTAGGGCCCGGCAACGTACATTTGTTCGCCACGCAAAGCTGACCGAGTGCGCAGTCGACGGCCTTGAAGCACTCGGTGGCGCAGAAGGAATTTAGGCAAACGAGTGGCGATTCACAGTCCGAGTTGTATACGCACGGTTGACCGGGAACCGAGACGCCACCGTCCACGGCTTGCGAGTTTGGGAGCTTGCCGTTCACAAGCTCGGTGGGCTCGACGCAGGACGAGGAGACGCATTGCTGACCTGGGATGCAGTCGCGCGCCGCCGCGCACTTGTCGCGGCATTCGTTGTCCAAAGCGCAGGTCTTGCCCTCTGGGCACTGCGCGTTCGTTGTGCATCGCTTTTCCTTCTCAAGCTGGCAGACATTGGAAGGTCGGTCGCTCGTCATGCAGCGCGCTCCCGATGGGCAATCGCGCGAATCCACGCATTGAACGTGGCATAGTCGAAACGCGCAAACGAATGGGCTCGCGCAGTCCGAGTTGATGACGCACCCGTCTCCGAGAGCGGCCTTCGCAAGGTCGCTTGAGCTCGAGGGCGAGCATGCGACGATCGCGCCGACAAAGATTGCCGCAACTGCCACTCTACGCATCGGTGCGGTCATTTGACGTCTTCCTTTGGAGCGCGTTTAGGCTGCGATCGGCCCGCGTGCGACGCCGTGATCTTTTGCATAGTCCCTGTTGCCAGGCAAGGGCGCTCCGCCCTCGTGGGACCTAAACAATTCCTGGACCGAGCGAGCATAGGCTCGGACGCGTCCGTTCAAAGCACCGCCTTGGTGCCGTTTGGGCACGATGGTCGTCTTTCACCATGATGGCGAAATTTCACCAACTGCGAGCATCATGCTTTTCGCGTTCACGCGACCGTCACGCTTGGTTTCCGGAACGGGTGGGACAGCTCAAGCAGATGGCCGAACACTTGGCCCCTCCCGTGGTGCGAGCTGCTAGACTAGGTGGGTGAGGGCGCTGGACTTAGGCCGCAGAGTCCAACCACAAACCCGAACGATGGCCGACGGACTCAACATGAAACGGACCTCCCATGAGGAGACCACCTCGTCGAAGACCACTGGAGACAGCCTTGCGGGGGACGACTGGTTCCTCGTCGTCGAGACGGATGACGCGGGCTCCCTCGTGCCGCTGAAGCGGGGAGGGGTGTACCTTCTCGGCCGCGATGGCGAGTGCGATATTGTCGTCCAACACCGGTCCGTGTCGCGCAACCACGCGCGCCTTCACGTCGACGACGCGCTTACCTTGGGCGTGGAAGACCTCGGCAGCCGCAACGGGACCAGCATTCGCGGGACTGCGATCGCCAAGGGATCGCGGGCGCGGCTCGCGTCGGGCGATTCGGCGGTACTTGGCAGCGTTTCGATTTTCGTGAATCGGCGGGATCGAGCACGAGGTCAATCGCCGCTCGATCCGGATAGAGTCGTGCTCGATCCCCAAGTGCTGCGCCTCTACTCCATGCTCGACGCCGTCGCGGCTAGCCCTCTGAATATGCTCGTCTTCGGTGAGACGGGTACCGGAAAAGATGGCTTTGCGAGCGAGGCGCATCGCCGCTCGGGCCGCGCCCAACGACCCCTCGTTGGGATAAACTGCGCGGCGCTTCCAGAATCGTTGCTCGAGGCCGAGCTCTTCGGGTTCGAGCGCGGCGCATTCACCGGGGCCACGGGCGCGAAAATCGGCCTCTTGGAGGCGGCCGACGGCGGCTCGCTTTTGCTCGATGAAATAGGAGATATGCCGCTTTCCCTGCAGGCAAAGCTCCTTCGCGTCATCGAAAATGGCGAGATACGCCGCCTCGGTGGCGTCAAGTCGCGCACGGTCGACATCCGCTACATCGCAACCACCCATCGAGACCTCCGCGCGATGTGCGATCTCGGGCAGTTCCGCCTAGACCTCTTCTTTCGTCTTCACGGTGTCGCAATCACTCTGCCCCCGCTCCGACAGCGACCTATCGAAGTCTTGCCCCTCGCCGAGGCGTTCGCGCGCGCGATGGCTCGAACGGCTGGAAAGCCTATTCCGAACATCACCGTCGAAGCGAAGCGTCTCCTTCAAGAGCGCTCCTGGCCCGGAAACGTACGCGAGTTGCGCAACACCATCGAACGCGCGGTCTTCCTTTGTGGCGGGGGAGACATCGAAGCCAAGCACGTGGCCGAAGTCCCGCAGCTCACTGCGCCACTTAGCTTTCGCGCCCCTACCGAATCCATCGAATCCCCGTCGTCCACGCGGACGAGCCCTCCGCCGAGCTTGGCAGACGAAGTCGGCGAGATCGAGAAAGTGCGCATTCTCGAGGCCCTCGCGACATGCGCTGGCAATCAGTCCGCTGCAGCGAAGTTGCTCGGTGTGACTCGCGCCACCCTCATCGGCCGCATGAACAAGTATGGGATGCTTCGCCCCCGCAAACTTCCGCAATAGTCCCTGAACCTCACTTTGCGCCCACAGGCTTCAACTCCGTCACCGTCGGAGCGTCGTCGGAGCTGACGGTATAGGTGACCTCAAAACGTCGCGAGGCGCCGTCGCGAGCGCCGACCTCGATAGTGGAGAGCGCCGCGCCGGAATCGCTCGTGGTCGGCGCGATTCGGTAAATGACCGAGGTCTTCTCCGCTTCGAGAGCGAGCAGACTCGGTCGGGCTCGAACCTCGGTCTCGATGTCCTCCTCTTCGACGTAGTGAATCGCTTGGGTTATCTCTAGATCGTAGTTTTCGGCGCCTACCAAGCTATGGCCTGCCACGGCTGCCACAAATGGACGGGGGCGAGGAACGCGGTTCGGATTCAAGCTCATCAGTTGCCGCCTTTCGCAGTTTCAGTGACGGTTCACTTTTCAACTCCCAGCAGGTTGTATGCCATGGCCTCCGGCCTCGAAATCGGCCTGATTATCAGCAGGGGCCGTTCGAGACCTTAGCTGGCCACGCCCCAACTGGGGAAATCGCTATCGCGCGGGAAGCACAATCGATCCAGCGGCCTCGACGTGGGAAGCGGCGTCGCTTTGCAGAGTTGAGCGCCAATCCGTCGGCGCCGGCGAGCTATTGCTCTGGAGCCCTGGCGCGCGACCCAATTCGTTACCCCGTCGTGTGCATCTTGGGGCGCGAGATCCTTTGGGGACCGATCAGGACTGGAGCGCCTACCTCGCGGTCCAGCCGGCCACGCCGCCCCGCCGATATGGGCAAGTTCCTTCTGAGCAGGCCCTTAGCTGGCGATGCGTCGTCCAGTGGTCCGCGCATTGCATTCGAGCCTCTCATGAAAAAGAGCGCACTCATCAGCTCGGCCATGGTTCTCCTCTTCTGCGGCGCGTGCTCGAACGACCCAACTCCGGTCACCGGCCGGAGGGCAGGCGAGACGGAGAATTCGGTTACTGGACAGAGCTCCGGCAAGTTTGGCGTCCAGTATATCCCGGACGGATTTGGCCCGGAGTGGCTGATGGCGGCGGACTTCTTCGATTCGGCGATCAAGCCTGTGTACTCGAAAGACCTAGCCTTGATGGCCGGTCTCGGAATTTCGGAAATCAAGATTGGGTTGGGACCCGACTACGGCATGACCTTTGGTCTAAACACGACCTCGTTGGATACTGCAAAAATTCAGCGCGAATTCCAGCGAAACATAGGGACGTTTCTTGCCGACGCCGAGCGGTACGGCATGCACGTCGTCATTGCGCTCTTGACGAACGACATGTACTTGCACGGTCCAGAAGGCTTCTATCCCGACAATAAGGACAGCGCCGGACAGACATCGAATTGGTACACGCGTTCGTATCGAGGCCTCGGCAACGAAGCGGCCGCACGCATGGGCCGCGACCTTACCAACTGGGAGAACGCGATCGTTGGCGCCATCGCCGCGTCAGGCAAGGAGAGCGTGGTGTCCCGGTACGAGCTCGCCACCGAAGTGGCCTATGGCATACTCGGACCCGAATGGGATGTACTCTCGCACACACTCGTGCAATCGTTGCTCCGAGGAGTGGCTGTCCCGCCTTCCAAGCGAGGTATGGATGTGATTTGGCCGCAAGAAGCCCCGCTCCTGGCGAACGACCTTCGGGATACGGGCGTTTCGCTCGCCTTTTCCGAGCTGCACAGCTACCCGGGCGGCGACAATCCGGCGAACCCGGACATCGCCAAGGGAATTCTCGACATTCGCGCCGCGCTTCCGGGCGTCAGCGTGAGCGTTGGCGAGTTCGGAAGCTCGTTCTGCAAGAACGGCATGGAGGGGCAAGCGAGCATCCTCCGCTCCAGTCTGAGTACGGCCGCCTCGGTGAACGCTGGCAGCCTGCTGAACTGGGGATTGTGGGACTACTACCCGGTAAACGACTGCTCGGTGCGCGACAGAAACGACAGCACGCGACTCGGTCTCGGATTTTCCATCGAACGGCCTCGCAGTGTGATGGGGGTAGCGGTCGAACACGCCAGCGACCTCCCCGGTGGCGACTTCGAGACGGGGGATTCCCGCTGGTCATCAGGCGCTCAGTCGAATGGCGCATCTCACTCGCGCGAGACTGGCGATGCAGCTACCGGGCAAGGCTACTTGCGGCTCCGGGCGACCCAACCGGGCCCAGCTTGGCTCTGCTCGCCGACCTTTGCGGCGCGAGGGTCGAAAGCCGTTGTTGGAGCGTACGTGAGGTCCGGTGAGCCCGAAGTGAGCCTGCAGCTCCACTACCGGGACGCAATGGGTTGGAGCTTCGACGGACGGCAGCCGGTAGTCAAGGCTCTCGCATCCGGGGCTTGGAAGTTCCGACACGTCCAAACCATGGCAGACAAGGACTTTTCGATAACACTACCTGCTGGAACGACCGAGGCCATTGCGTGCTTTGTCGTGAATGCGCCAGCGTGGGCCTCAGAAGCTGCCCCGATCCTTCTTGACCTCGATACGGTCGGTGTTCGAACGTTTTGAACGGCGCGTGTCGCGGCAACGCCCTCGAGAGCCTCGAACGCGGCCTTGCGCCGTTCTTGTAGGCTCTCTTCGTGAAGTCCTTAGCAGCGAAGGAGCACACCGAGGCCTATCGCCAAGCGCCCTCGTTTCCATGGGGACACGGATACGGTCCTCCGGGCGCCAGTCGTCATCTGCAACGTAACCCCTCGGCGAGCGACGCTCGCGGAGGGGTTACCGTCATTTTGCCGCCCACTCAACGAGAAGGAGCGCAGCCTCACCCAAAGAGCTTGTTCCGTGCGGGCGGAATGCATTGAGCGCAACCGTCCAGTCGCGATGGCTGTCGTTCACCACGATGTCGAAAATTCGACAATCG
>JAYUKI010000068.1:0-1805 GCA_043764595.1 Myxococcales bacterium
ATGAAAGCCCCCGACTACGACGACCTCCGCGGAATGCTCGACTTCGTCGGACGAACGCTGAAGGTTCGCGGAGGCTAGGAGTGCGACGCAGTACCCGCATCAAAGCTGCACCCGAGGTCCCCACCCGCCGCAGCACCGATACGAAGCCCGAGACGAAGCGCCCCACCCCGAAGGCCATCGTGCTGCTTGGAGCACAACGCTTCGATCCGACCTTGGGCGAGGCCATGGAGGAGCTCCGGATCAAAGGCAAAGTGGCCACGATCACGGCGGGCTGGCAAGAACGCGAAGACGACGACGAGGACCTCCGCGAACACTGCCGTGGACGCGCCGAGAACCTCCGCCTGCATGCGCGCGCCGAGAGCATTTTTGCAGGGGACCCCGTGTTCAGCGACGCTCACCGCGAGCGCCAAGCGCTGCTCCGCCACCGCCAGGACTTTTACCGCATACGGCTGGAGCACGCCTTGGACGCAGAGCGCGTCGTGAAGAGCCGCAAAGCCCCGCCGCAGATCCTCGAAGACGAAGCGACCGCGTCGATTCTCGACATTCGCGATCTCGACGCCATGCACCTCGAGCGCTGTGCGCGCGACCGCCGCACCTTCGAGGAGCGCTGGCGCCCGAAAGAACGACCCGCGGTGGCCCGCGCACGGGCCGAAATTGCCTCGATCGTGGCGGACAGCGAGGCCATCGCGATCGCCGGTGGCCACGTCGCCTCGCTCTTGAATCGACTGTCGCTGTTCGGCATCGACGACATGGTCGAAGGCAAAGTGGTCTTCGCGTGGTGCGCGGGAGCGATGGCGCTCTCGGATCGTGTCGTTCTTTTCCACGACTCGCCCCCGCAAGGCCCTGGAGCCGCCGAGGTCCTCGACGCAGGACTCGGCGTCGCCACCGGAATCGTCGTGCTTCCGCAGCCAGAAACGCGACTTCGTCTCGACGACGCAGCCAGGGTCGAGCTCATGGCCCGCCGTTTCTCGCCCGCCACGTGCGTCGCTTTGCCCGCACGGTCCCGCGTGTCGTGGGGCGCGGGTTTTCCGAAGAGCGGCCATGGCGCCATCGAGCTCCGCGTGGACGGCAGCCACGGAGCCATCGCTCCGCGCCCGAAAGAGAGCCGGCCATGAGCGCCCTCGCCATTCGCAAGCTTTTGGACGGCCATCCAGACGGTCGCAAGGTCGACGAATTCCTCGCGAACCGCTCCTTTCCACTGGTCGAGGGTACCAGCGTGACCGTGGTTTGGCGCGGCGAGGCCGAGGCGGTCAGCCTTCGCCACTGGATCTTCGGTCTCGAGTCGTCGAACGCGCTCGCGCGCGTGCCGAACACGGACCTTTGGCACCTCACCCTCGAGCTGCCTCCGCGCTCACGTGTAGAATACAAGTTCGAGATCCACCACAAAGGTGGCAGTCAGTGGATCGAGGATCCCCGCAATCCGAATCGCGCGCGAGACCCCTTCGGCGCAAACTCGGTCATGCAAGGCGAGGGATACACGATCCCCACCTTCTTCAAGCCGGATCCGGACGCCCGCCCTGGCCTGCTCGAACCGTTCAAGTTCAAGAGCCGAGCGCTCGGCGGTTTTCGCTCGGGCCATATTTACCTGCCCGCGCGCTTCCGAAGGACCCGCCTCTATCCCCTCTTGGTCGTCCACGACGGAAGCGACTACCTGAATTACACGGGGATGAAGGCCATCCTCGACAACCTGATTCACAACCTCGAAATTCCCGACATGATCGTGGCGTTCACCGACTCGCCGGATCGTATCCGCGAGTACGCGAACGACGAAACCCACGCGAAGTTCCTCACCGAGGAGCTTTTGA
>JAYUKI010000069.1:0-5986 GCA_043764595.1 Myxococcales bacterium
GCCTGAGAGTCCTCGACTTCTCCGCTTCGCTACGAAGTCTGCGGGGGTCTCGACCTCGCTGACTCGGCCTCGACCCGGCCCGAAGACTTTTCACCCTGCGGGCGGCTTTGGCGGGAGAGCGGCGCGCTCACAGTTCACGGGCGGCACCTACCAAGTCGCTGACTCGGCCTCGACCCGGCCCGAAGACTTGTCACCCTGCGGGCGGCTTTGGCGGGAGAGCGGCGCGCCCTGAGCTCATGTGCGGCACGTCAGGAGCGAGCTCTCGCTTCGGATCGGGAACCGCGCAGCTCGCGAGGTGCGGCGAGGGAATCGTTCTTCCAGACGAGATGCGTGGCGTATCCGGCGCTGCGCCAGTCGTCGAGGTACCCTGGCAAGAACCCACGAAGCTCGAACCCGGCGCCGAGCTGGGACGTGAGCACATGGTCTTTTCGCGTGCCCGCGAGCACGTCTGCCACGTACCGCTCGGGAGAGGTCGTGCTGGCCACCTCGTGGTATCCGAACATCCGGCCGCCCGCGACGACGGCGTGCAGCTCTTTCGTGCGGCAAAGGGCGAACATGGCATCGTACAGGGCCTTGCCGACGCCACGACCCCGGGCGCTCGGATCGGCGTACACGTCGGCCAGATAGAGCGCTTCGCCGCGAGGCGTATGGGTGGAAAAGGTCCCGTGACCCGTCATTCCAATCCAATCGTGTGGCGCGAGCGCCAGCGCTTTTGGAACGATGAGTGTTGCAATCGCACCGACCACCTTCGTGCCGTCGAGACACACGATCTGCCCTTCGGGAAAGACCGACTGGTGCGCAGCAAGCTGGGCGGAATCGAACACTACACCGTCGGCGACGAGCTCCGGATAGGCCGCGATGTTGAGCGCGACCAGGGTGGGAACATCGGAGGGATAGGCCGGGCGTACGGTGAGCTGTGCCATGCCTGAAGTGTCCGGCGCGACTTCGAAGACCACAAGGCGCGACGCCGAAGCGTTCCCATCCGGTCACACGTTCGACACCTAAAATACGTCCGTCTCGGGCGGCGCGAGCGAAATCGTCACGCGGGAGTTGTCGCCGTGTCGCCTGGATCGGCGACGAATCACGCCATGCCTCTTCGCGTTCTCGCCGTTTCGCCCGATTCCCCTTCGGTGCGCGAGCCCGCAGCCCCGGTCGAGATTCCTGGGCCAGGGAGCCTCGCCGTCGTCGACATTCCCATGTTTTTCTACGGTCCGTTCGATCACGTCGCGAACGAAGTGGCGCCGTACGTGGGCCACTTCGGCATCGTCCGTCGGCTCGCTTGTCGGCCGGTTGAAGGCTCGACGGAGACGCCCTCTCCACACGATCTCTTGCACGCCTTGCCCTGGTACGACGCTCCCTTCGGCTCCGTCTTGCCCGACGTTCAAAACGTCGACGCCGAGGGCGCGTGTCGCTTCTCGACGGCCTTGGGCTGGGTCACCGCGCTCGACGTGGCCCTCGAGTGGATGGGGGTCGCGCCGCACTGTCCGCTCGTGGTGACCCTCGATTGCGACGGCACCGCGGATCCTACGAACGCCGCTCACGACGTGATTTTGTTCACGGGGATCGGGAAGCGCGAAGGCGAAAGCGTCCGTCACGTGGTGCTCTTCCACGCGAAAGAGCAGGAGATCCTGTGGATCGCGACCACCAACCAAAACGCTACGCGCCCCACACGCGTGGTGCGCTCGAATGGCGCGCGAGGAAGCTTCTCCGCGGACGACGAGCCCTTCGACTCGGCCCGTCACAATCTCGTCGCTACCTGCCTGCGCGAGACCCTTCCTGAAGGGTGCGAGGCGGTCTTGCCTGCGCCCGCCTTCGGACTCGACCTCGGCGCGGCTGCGGCTTTGGCGGGGTGAGCTGGAATGAGCGCAGCGGAGAGCCCGTTGCGCATCGCTCGCGTGACGTTCGTGACGGTTTGGAAACACGAGCGTTCGCCTCGAGCAACGTTCCCACGATCGCCTGCGCCAGCGTTGCGCGCCGTGATCCACGAGGATAATCCGCGCCTCGGACATGCGTCGTGTCGCTTCACTCGTCGTCACCTGTGCCGCAGTCGTCGCTCTTGCGGCCTGCGGTTCCGAGGCTCGCGATCCGCGTGAATCCGAGATCGTCTCGACGCTGGCGCGCGCCGACGAGAGCCTGATTCGCACGCGGCCTCGCCTCGTCGCAGGCAAGTACGCGCGCATGGCCCGCGGGCCCTACGACTTCTTTCGCGGGACGGTTCCACTGTTCCGGCACGACGCCCGCGCGGGGACGACTTCGGCGCCTTCACGATTTGGCATGACCGTCCCACTCGTGCCCAGCTTGGGGGACCCGCATCCGGAGAACTTTGGCGTCTTGAGGGCCAGCGACGGCTCTTTGGCGCTCGAGCCAAACGACTTCGACGCGGCCGATCGCGCTCCTTACCTGTGGGACGTGCGCCGGTTCGCCGCAGGGCTAGCCCTCGCCGCCACGGAAGCCAATGCCGACGATCCTGGGGCGCGCGAGCGCGATGCGTCCGAGCGACGCGCCGTGGCCAAAGCCGGCGTACTTGCATATCGTGACGCCATCGCGAGGCGCGCGCGGGGCGAAATCCTCGAGCGCTGGACCCGATTCGACTCGCCCGTGCTCGCCGATCTCGCGTCGCGCGCGAACCGCGACGAAGCGCGACGCCGCGAGCTCCTCGACCTCACGGTTCTCGAGGGAACGAGCCGCAAGCTCAAACGGGGACAAGTCGATCCCGAGGATCCCCAGAGCGTGCTCTCCGAGCTTCCGCCATTCGCGAAAGAAGCCTTGAGCGACACGTTGGCCCGCTACCGCTCGACGCTCGTCGCGCCACCGCCCATCGAGACTCTGCGTGTGCTGGATGCCGCCCGCGAATACGGAAGTGGCGTGGCGAGCTTTCCCCGACTGAGAGCCCTCGTCCTCGTTCGTGGGGAGTCGGACGATCCCGCGGACGACCGCATTCTCGAAGTCAAAGAGCTCGCCGACTCGGGGCTCGCCGGGCTTTACCCACCGGGAGTCTACGCGAACGACGTAGGACGCCGCATCGTCACGACCTCGCGCGGGGCGTGGGCCAGACCGGACGCCGAGCCCCATTGGGGAACGTCGAGCTGGGTCGGCTTTCCTTGCCAAGTTCGATTGGAATCGGAAGGCCAAAAAGGTGTGCGGGTGGAGCGGCTCGTCGGCGAGCGGGGTCGCCCTGAGGCCCTTCTCGCGATGGCCACGGCGATGGGTCAAGTGCTGGCCAGAGTGCACACGTCCGGCGACGACGGCGTCTCCGTAGCCCAAGCTATTTCGGCACGATTCATCGTCGATTTGGACGGATTCGTGGACGAACAGGCGAACTTCGGCGCGAGCTACGCGGACCAAACCACGCGCGATCATGCCCACTTCGTCCATGCCCTGCAAAGGGACGGGTTTCGGCTCGGCATTCCTTTTGATGCCGCGGACGAGCCTTTGCCAGACCTTCGCGCTCTCTACGGAACACCGCCCTCGTTGCCTCCTCTTCCATGAACAAGAAGCGCCCCGCTCGAATCTTCGCTGCACTCGCCTTCTGCGGCTTCTCCGTGGCGCGCACCGCGCATGCACAGGAAGCCGATGCGGGTCCGCCTCCCACGCAAGCGCCTGTTCCGACCGCCGAGGCCCCTTCACCCCCCGTCGTAGCGAAGCCCGAAGGCGAAACCCGCCCAATCGTCGCGCCGCGGGAGACGAGCTCGGAGCTCGTGAGGTTGCCCCCGAGCGTGATCGCCGCGCCTCTCGTTCCCGTGGGACGGGCCGCTCCGCCCACCGAAGCCGCCACCCGCGGCACGGGCACGGTGCGGCCCGGACTCGAGCTCTTTGCCCAATACGCACTCCGGAACACGACCGGACTCGACGGCAACGGGACGTATTTCCACGTGTTCGACGTGCCTCGTGTCCACGCGGCGATCGAAGCTGAATGGCAAGGAGCCAAAGGGCGCGTAGTCCTCGAAGCCACGCGTTCTGCGAGCGAAGGCGCGCTCGTGGGCGTTGCCGGCGATAGCCTCGTATTGCGAGTCCGCGAGGCGTACGCGGCCTATCGGCCTTTTCGGCTTTTGGAGGTCTCCGCGGGTGTGGTCCCGACGCTCACCGTGCCCAACCTCGACGGCACCTGGATGATGCGGCCCATTGCGCCTTCCGTGCTGGAGGCCAATGGCTTTCTGTCGCCCGCCGATTTGGGCGCGCGCGTTCGGACCGAGCTTCCCGAGGGATACGGCTTTTTGGCCGTCGCGGCCTACAACGGCGAGGGCTACACGAGCCGCGAGCTGAACCGCGGAAAGAACATCGAGGGCGCGGTCGAGATTCACCCTTTGCCTCATGGAAAGCTGGCTCCACTCGGCGTTTTTGCTTCGTTCACGAGCGGCTCGGCGGGCACCACGCTCGCAAAGTCCAATCGCTTCGTGAGCGGGCTCCTTTGGCAAGGGTCCACCGTTCGTGCCGGCGCCTTCTTTGCACACGCCTGGGGCCTTGCCGATCTCGGGACGGCACGTGCGCTCGCGCTCACGGCTTTCGTGCGGGTCGAGCCGATCGACCGACTCTACCTCGGTGCACGGTTCGACCACGTCGTGCGCGACGCTGTGAACGATCCCCTGAACACCCTCGACACCGTGTGGGGCACCGTGGGCTACCGCGTGCTCGATCCGCTCGAGGGATTCTTGGCCGTTACGCGCTCCATTCCCACGAGGCGCGCGGAGGACGAAGCCCCGGGCTCGAACTATTGGGACCTACGAATCATCGGTCGAGTCGTCTTTTGAAAGGAACTTCCATGCGCCGTCTTTACCTGCTCTCGTCCGTCGTGCTCGTCGTCTCCGCGTATGCCTGCTCCGAAGCCACGGATGGCGTGGTGCCTTCGGCGCCGACCGAAGCGGGCTCCCCAACGGCCAGCGCCACGGGCACGCCCACCACCACGCCCTCGACGTCAGGCAAAGACGCGAGCCCCCCCACGTTCGACGCGGGCTCGAACATCTCGACTTCCACGGTCGTCATCAACGAAATATCGGGCGGCGACGAGTGGATCGAGCTTGTCAACTCGGGAACGGGCGCACAAGACCTCGCAGGCTACAAAATCGCCGACCGCGACAAAGACACGGGTGAACCGAAGCTCGCCGATGCGGTCACCTTTCCGCCGAGCACGGTCCTCTCGCCGAAGTCCTACCTCCTCGTGCGCGGCGGCGGTCTCGATGCGGGAAAGACCTGTCCGGACGGCGGTCAGAGCTACTGCTTCAATGCCGATTTCGGCATCAGCAACAAGAATGGCGAGACTCTCTTTCTCATCGCACCGGACGGGGGCACCGCCGGCAAAGTCGTCTATCCGCCGGACGGCTCGGCGGGCGAGCTGAGCTATTCGCGCATTCCGAACGGCGATCCCCAGGCCCCTTTCAAGACCGTAAAGGCCACTCCCGGCGCCCCGAACGTGGAGTGACCACGAGCGTTTTGGCTCGGAACGCGTAGCTCACTCGTCCAGGATATGCCTGAATTTCCCCGTGGCGCCAACGTGGCCGACCGGAATCCAGGCTCAATCCACTTTGTGCGCGAGGCTCGGCAGGCTCGTCGACTCGCGGGACGTGACGGCGAGCCGGGCGAGCTCGTCGGCGCGCTCGTTCAGGGGCACTCCTGCGTGACCTGGCACGTACACCACGCGGAGGTTGTGGCGCGCCTTTACGAGCTTCACGATCTTGCCGACGAGCTCGACGTTCGCCTTGGCTTTCCAGCCCTTGGTGAGGACGCCGATGCTGTACTGGCTGTCGGTGTGGACGACGACCTTCTCGTGCGGCGCGACGGCCTCGAGCACGCGCAGGATGGCGGTAAGCTCGGCGATGTTGTTCGTGCCCGTCCCCAGGTACTCGTACGCCTCGTGGCGCTCGCCCGAGGGGGTGAGCACCACGATCCCGAGGCCTGCCGGTCCTGGATTTCCCGAACAGGCGCCGTCGGCGTAGGCCACGAACGCGTCCTTCGGGAGGTCTTGCGAGGCGGCCACGGCCTTCTGCGCGAA
>JAYUKI010000070.1:0-1799 GCA_043764595.1 Myxococcales bacterium
ACCGAGTTCGGCGGTCTCGAAGTGTCCACGTCGTCTACGGCGCTCCAAGCGCTCACCGACGCCGTGCTCTACTTGGTCAACTATCCGTACGATTGCGCCGAGCAGCGTGCCTCGCGCATCCTGGCCATTGCGGCTCTTCGCGACGTGCTTACGGCCTTCAAAGCGAAGGGAATGCCGTCTCCCGAAGCCGTTCTCGGCTCGATGAAGATCGATCTCGAAGAGCTGAAGTCGCTCCAAAAGTGGAACGGCGGCTGGGGCTTCTGGCGCTCCCGCGAAGACAACCCTTTCGTCACGCTGCACGTGGCCCACGCTCTCGTCCGTGCGGAAAAGAAGGGATTCAAGGTTGATCCGACCACGAAGGCACGTGCGCTCTCGTACCTTCAGAGCATCGAGTCGCATCTGCCGAGCTGGTACAGCCCCGAGTCTCGCCGGGCCATGGTGGCATATGCCCTCTTCGTCCGCGAGGTTGCGGGGAATCCCGATCCGCAGAAAGCGCATTCGCTCATCGTCGAAGCCAAAGGGATCGAAAAGCTCTCGATGGAATCGCTCGGTTGGATTCTCCCGACTCTGAATGGTGATCCGTCGATGAAGACCGACGTCACCCAGATTCTCGCGTTCCTCGCGAACCGCGTGACGGAGACCTCGGGCGCCGCTCACTTCACCTCGTCCTATTCGGACGGCGCTCAGGTCCTGCTCCACTCGGATCGCCGCGACGACGGGGTGCTCCTCGAGTCGCTCATCCGGGTCGACGAGAAGAACACGATCATTCCGAAGATCGTGACGGGACTACTCGCTCACAGGAAGCGTGGCCACTGGGGGAGCACGAACGACAACGCATTCATTTTGCTCGCGCTCGATCGCTACTTCGGGACCTACGAAAAGGTTACTCCCGACTTTGTGGCACGCGCGTGGCTCGGGTCAACCATGGTGGCCGAGCATGCCTTCAAGGGACGCACGACCGAGCGGGATCGCGCGGACGTTCCCATGAGCTTTCTCGCCCAAGCCGGAGACAAACCGCAGTCGTTCGTCGTCGGCAAAGAGGGCGAAGGCCGCATGTACTACCGGGTCGGAATGCAATACGCGCCGGCCGACCTCAGGCCGCCGCCCATCGACCGCGGCTTCGTGGTCACCCGAAGCTACGAAGGTGCCGACGAACCGAAGGACGTCTCGATCGACAAAGACGGGGTGTGGCACGTACGTGCAGGTGCTCGCGTTCGTGTGCGTGTCACGATGGTGGCCTCCGCGCGCAGGTATCACGTCGCTTTGGTCGATCCGCTTCCCGCGGGCTTCGAGGCCATGAACCCTGCACTTAAGACGACAGGGCCCATCCCCGAGGACAACTCCGAGGAGAGGCCCGGAGCACGCCACAACCGCTGGTGGTGGGGACGGTGGTACGAGCACGAGAACATGCGCGACGAACGCGTCGAGGCGTTCACCTCTCTCCTGTGGGAAGGCGTCCACGAGTACGTGTATGTTGCACGGGCGACGACTCCTGGGACGTTCGTCGTCCCACCGCCACGGGCGGAGGAAATGTACATGCCCGAGACCTTCGGTCGGGGAGCGGGCGACCGCGTCGAGATTCGCTGATACCCGAAAAGCCGAGTTTGAAGAAAAAGGCGCCCATGTCGTCAAAGAAGCGCCCTGAGGGTTCAAATGGCCCCGAAGGGTGGACGTGGGGACCTCTTTGGGATTAGCCTGCGCCCGAATTCGTGGTCTTTTCCACCCCTGAGAGGTGATTTCGATGTCTTCATTCGGCTTTTCGTCGAGGATCGCGCCCGCACTTGCGATGGCGTTGGTTG
>JAYUKI010000071.1:0-1799 GCA_043764595.1 Myxococcales bacterium
ACGAGCCCGACTCGACCTGCGTCCTCCTCGCCGAACCCGATGTGCTCCGCGAAGCGCATCGCGATGCGACGCGCTTCGCCGATCCCGCTCGTCTCCTCGACGCGAAGAGCGAGAGTGCCGTGGAGGGGAGGAAAGGCCGTCATTTCCACTTGGTGACGCAAACGCGCGTGCCTTTGCCCACTTCGGAGGTGATGTCGAAGTCGTCGACGAGGCGCTTCGATCCGCTGAGTCCGAGCCCCATCCCGCCGCCGCTCGTGTAGCCATCGGTCATCGCGAGGGCCATGTCGGGGATCCCTGGGCCCTCGTCCTCGAACGTCATGCGAAGGCCAACGCGACCGGCGACGGTGACGGTCTCCAAGACGACCGCGCCGCCGCCGCCGTGCACGAGCACGTTTCGACCGAGCTCGCTCGCGGCAGTGAGTAGCTTGGTCGTGTCCAGCATGCGGAACCCGATCGCCACGATCCGCTCGCGTACCATCTGGCGCATATAGAGGATGTCGCCGTCTTTGCGCAGCGGTAGGCGCTCAAAGCTCGTGGTCTCCGCCATCGTCGCGCCCTTCCGCGAGCGTCGTCCGAAGGGCCGCCATTCCGCTCTCCACGTTGAGCGCGTAGCGAATCCCGACGAGGACGACGCCCATCTCCACGAGCGTGATCGCGACCGCCGGCTGCATGCCGACGATGACGGTCTCCGCGTCCATGATTTTGGCCATTCGCGCGATGGCGCCGAGCATTCCGGCGATGAACGAGTCGACCATATCGAGACCGGAGATCTCGATGAGCACTCCGCGGGCGCCGTGCTGCAGGATGCGATCGGCGAGATCTTCTTTCAGCTGAGTCGCGAGGCGGTCGTGCATGTCGACCTGGATGGTGACGAGCAGGACGTCGGACATCCGCAAGATAGGGATTCGCTCCATGGCATTCAGCGCCCTTCAGCCCGTGTCGCGTCGGCGCGCTCGGTGACACGGAGCCCTACACGCTTCAACGCGACCTCGAGGGCTGCCGCCATGGTCGCCTTGGTGGTCACGCCTCCGAGGTCGATCCCGAGGTGCACGATCGTCTGCGCGATCTGCGGGCGAATGCCCGAGATGATGCACTCCGAGCCCATGAGGCGAATCGCGCTGACCGCCTTCAAGAGGTGCTGCGCGGTGAGGGTGTCGACCGTTGGCACGCCAGTGATGTCGATGATCGCGACCCCCGATTGGGTCTCTGCGATGCGGGTGAGCAGCGTCTCCATCACGATCTGGGTGCGCTTGGAGTCGAGGGTACCGATGAGCGGGAGGCCGAGCACCCCGCGCCAAAGCTCCACCACGGGGGTGGAGAGCTCGAACATCTCGTTTTGCTGCCGGCGAATCACGTCCTCGCGCGACTTCTGAAAGATTTCGGTCGAGTGGAGCGCGAGCTTGTCCACCATCACGGTCAGGTTCCAGAGGTCGTCGGCGAGCAATTCGGGCTGCCCCTCGTGCACCCTTCGGAGATGCGTGAAGAGGGGCTGCTTCAAGGAGAGCACGAAGGTCGCCGTCTCGGTGGGGCTAAACCCCTGAATCGCGCGCGAGCGACTGAGCTCGCCGAGGTACTCGCGCACGGGCGCCCAGCCCTGCCCTGCGAGATCTTGCACCCCAGTGCCAGCCGCCTCGCGCACGAGGCGAAGGAGGCGGGCAGATTGCTCGCGCAGCTCGTGTTCCTTGATGAGGTCCGGACGAAACGCCGCCGACGCCTTTTGCTCCCGCACCCACTCGGTCACGATCTCGGCTTCGTGGCGTTCGAGCACTTCGGGTATTCGCGTCTTTACGGCATTCATT
>JAYUKI010000072.1:0-5976 GCA_043764595.1 Myxococcales bacterium
CGGTTCTTGTCGTTTCCCCGGAATGGCGTCGTACCGTCTTGGGGATCGAACCACATCCAGCGAGCAACGGCGTCAATGCCCTGGCGACCCTGCGCATCCCTCTGGCAGACGATAGGGAAGTCACCGGATGCGCTGTCGTTCGCCTCACCGTAGGCGAGCTTACCGACCGCACCCGCAGTGATGGCGCCGGACGTATTGACCCAGCCGCGGCTGAACGTTCCAGCTCCGCCCGTGTTGCACGCCTCGATTCCGAGGTTCACACGAGACTGGTCCGGACCGTCGCCGTCGCCATCGAAAAATTCACCAGTCGCACATGCTTCCCAGTTTCCGTCCCCGCTATAAATGGGTGTTCCCCCTGCGCGCTTGAACTGCGCAAGCGTGCCCTGTGTAAACTCTTCGTCGGCCCACGCGATGATATACAAGTAGGCACCGGCTGGTGCTTGGCCGGCGGGCACCGTGTAGGGCTCCGGGCCATACCCCACGGGACAGTCGAAAATCTCAGGGCCGTTTGACGGAACCCCGCGAATGAGCACGTTAATTTTGCTTGAATCGCCGTAGCCGAAGCTAAACGCGTTGTCCGTCGTGACTACCGCTTCGACGTCGCCCGAACCGTTGCTGCCGAGCGTTCCTGGGTCGAGACTACCTGAATCTTGACTAGAGAATACGCCGCTCTCGTTCCCGGTGGTCGACGGAGCTGCATCCTGCGCGTCGTCGAAAAGGTCCGTCGGAGAGGTCGACCCGCACGCGTACACAAAGCCAAAAAGGGTTGCGACCGTGAAGTGGCTCAGTATTGGATTGCGCATTTGTCCTCGGAGCTGGGCATCGGCCTTGGGCTTTGTTGCGGGGAGTCATCGTTGCCCCCGCTGTCTGGTGACGGCTACCCTCCGGTCCGTGTGGGTTCGCGAAGCACGAGGGACCGGAGCCTTGGCGAGCCTTGGTTCATCGGCACGTGTGCACTATGCACGCATCCCGCAGGGGCGCGCAGGAACCGGAGCGACAAGCGAGAGCCGCCACGAGTGTCCGCCCTGCGCTCGGACACGAGCTCGCAACGCATCGTTGGATGCAGGGGTCGACGCGCGGGGTTCCATCGTTCGCGCTCGGTGGACACGTATCGGCGCATGCGAGCGCGGCGGCGCACGAGGACTCGCCCGTGCCGAAGCGGTCTGCCGCGGAAACGCATTGTTCGTCGACGCGCGCGGACGTCGGGTAGTAGAGGGCAGAGAAGGCGCAGTGCTCGTCCTCGGAGCCAGGCCCCTGGAAGCGATCTTGGGTCTCCTGGATGGCGTTGTAGGTGCAGCGAATGCGGAGCTGCGAGCCAGCCGTGAGGCGCGTGTTCTTCGCGAGAGTCGTTGGATGGTCCCCGGATGTGTAGAATGGCGCAGCCGCGACCGCGTCGGTCTTGTCCTCGAAGGCCCGGAATTCCGCGCCTCGCTGCGACATCGAGCCGACCGCCGTGAGCAGGGTAATGTCGGCGCCGAGCGGGCATGCGAGCGACGCTTCGGCGCGGCTTCGCGGAGCGACGTGGATGAAGGGGGCAGATAGATCGAGGACACCCGCATGGGTATGGACGTTCGCCTCTACGCTCGTCATGAGCTCGAGCTGGACCGCCACGTCCAGCGGAACCGAGCTCGGGTTCATGGCATGCGACTCGAGCAGCACGACTGCGCCCGCGACGATTGGTAGCCCTACCCCTGCCGGTAGGGTGAGCGATCCCGTCGACGTCTGCGCCGAGTAGAGCACTCCCCCAACAGCAAGCGACTTGGAAGCCGGTGAGTTGCAATCGAACGGCTCGCGGAGGGAGGCCGGGATGCTCGGAAGGGTCGTGCGGTGGAGCACGACGTGGTGGCTGCCGCGAGTGCTCTCGTGGCGGAAGCCGACCAGATAAGGCGCGTTGGGCATCGAAAAGAGCTGACAGCGATGCGCCTCCGCGCCAGGCATCACCCGACTACTCAGAGTGAGGGCGTTGGAATCGGCAGTGCCTTGTTCGACGCTCGCATTCGGCGAGACGCCGCACCCCGCGACGAGTATGGCCACGAGTACGCGAATTGCGAACCGAGGGGCGAGGTCGAAGGGCCTCATGGCACGAACCTCAGCGGCTTCGAAGTCAGTCGGAAGTAGGCTAGTTTCGCGCCAGCGTCCCAGAAGAACGTTGTCGCCGGACTCGCACGGAATGCGGCAAGAGACGCAGCCATGGTGAGCGCCGCACCCGCGGGCGCGGCAGTCTCCAATTTGCTTGGGGCTCGCGTGGCCGGGACCGCCACCTCGACCGAGGCATCGTCGACCGCCGGGGGGGCCGCGACCTGATGGTCGTTCGACAGATCCAGGAAGAAGTCGACGGTTCCCGCAGGGATCGACTCGAGCTGGTACGCGAGAGTCGAGTTCGTGATGGCTCGGAATCCGCGGCGGCCAGGGTCCTGGTAGCGAACGCCGTCGCTGCGGCGAACGTAAGCGGTGTCGTTCGACACCCACCTGCCCGCAACCATCGTTGCAATGACGCCGAATCTCACGCGCTGGGGGCTCCAAGAGAAGCCCGCCATTCCTGTGGCCGGCATCGCGCCAGGACCACGCATGGACACGTGGTCCTCGAAGTAGAAGCCCTTCGGGAGAAAGGTGTCGTCTTTCAGCTCGAGCACGGACTGCTCGTGGGGACTCGCTACCGCTGCCTTGTCCATCTCGAGGAACTTGGCTCCGCTGATCACGAAGTCGGCCATCCATGGGAGGAAGATGTCGTTTGCGAAGATCGCCCCGCCCATGCGCGAGAATGTAGGGTTCTCGAGCACGACCTTGCCGTTGTACTGGACAAAAACGGCTGAAGCGGATCCACTGGTCCAGAGGCAGTCTTTGAACGTCGTGTAGCTGCCTTCTGCGACGATACCGGGACCTGCGGAATCGGCGAAGACGAGGTTCTGGAACGTGAGGTAAGTGCCATCTTGCGGCCAAATGCCAGTGCCGTTTTGGAAGAACGTACTGTTCTTGAACGTGTTCGGCTTCCCGCCCTCATCGCCGGACTCGTTGTTGTTCACTTCTCCCGTCGTCTGGACGAGCAGCCCCGACTCGCGGTTGAAGTCGATCTTCTGCTTCTGCTCCGGAGCGTCGGTTGCGAAGGCCATGGACGAGTGGGCCACGTTTCCGTCGAAGACCGTCCCCCCGTCCGCGGTTGCGTCGTACCAGAACCCGTTCGCGACACTGCCGGCTGCCGCGTTGCGCGTGAACGTGTTCTTCGCCGCGCGAATCCAGAAGTTCGCCGGCTCGTTGTCGTTCTGAGTGACGAGTGTCTGTTGCGTGAAATTCGCGATGCGTGGAAGGAGCGCAAGGTTGTGGTCGAGCGTGTTGTCGATCGTGTCGGGGGTTTCAACGAGGTAGTTGTGCCCGACGGTGTCGAAGACGATGTTGTCGGCCACCGTTGCGTGCTGCACGCCGTGGACGACGACCCCGCGCTGGAAGGAGCGATTGACGACCGAGCTCTTCAGGTACTGGCCAGTCACGTCTCCCACGAGGTGCCAGTGGAACGGGTAGCGCGCGAGGTGGTCGAACTGACCCATGCGCTGCAGCTCGACGCCTTCGATGAAGCTCTTTCCCCCACCCATGACCATCACGTGGCCGCCGAAGCGCAAGGCGTCGGATGCTTCGTCCCCTCGTATGACGACGTTGCGGGTCAGGACGCCCACCTCGGTCCGCGTATCGACCACGCGGCCGTCGATGGTCCGCAGGGTGCCCGGGCGCGCGTTCACCAGTGCCTTGTCCAGCGTCAAGCGTGTGCCCTCGAGGTCGGTGATCCGACGTGTCTCCGCCTGGAACGCGTCGACCACCCCCGAGGCGATCACGATCTCGTCGCCGACCTTCCAGCCCGTGGCGTCGAGCACCTCGAAAGTGGCGCTACCCGCGGCGACGGGCCCCGCGAGCTTCGTCCACGTGGTCTTTGGGGGCGAGCCATGGATGTCGACCACGCCTCCGCCCATCACGCCGAGGAACTTCGTCCCCATGCTCATCACGTCGAGCTCGGGGTTCGTGCCGACGAGGGTGATGGTCGCGCGGTGCTTGAAGGGCGCCGCCTCCGTCCCGATCACGAGGTGGCCGTTTCCGTGCACGAGAATCGTGGTTGCGCAGATCTCGATGTCCTTTTCGTCGGGAACGACGAGCGTTCCTTCAATCGTGAATGCGCCCACGCTCTTGCTGCAAGTGTCCGGAGGGACCATCGCCGACTCGCCGGGCTTCACGACGAGGGTCTCCGGTGGGTTGCCATTTGCACCTCCGCCCGGCGCACTGGCACCCGTGCCTGACTCCGAGCCGCAGGCTCCCGCACAGAGCGCAGCGACGATGGCACCAAGTGCGGCGCGCAAGGTACGAGTGGGCGCCGACGCAAAGGAGTAGCGGGCGGGGGGGGCGTTCGTGGTGGGCGGGTGGTGCATCGTTTCTCTCCTGGAAGGTGCCACGTCGCCTTCGCAAGCAACGTGCCGCCAAATTCGCCGAGATTTCCGTGGGTCTGGTGTGCACACGCGTGACGAAGCGCCGTGGGACCTACCCACGGCGTGCCACACCGACATCGGCTACACGGTGTCGACGTGTCTCGGGGTCCGTGCACTCGATGGCACCTCTGTCGCCGTGGGACCCACCCACGGCGACAGCACGAAGTCGCACAGGGCGACCCCGGAAAATCCAGGATCGTCGCATGGCACGTGAGGTGCTGGACGGGAGGCGATGACGAAGCTCGGTGCCCTCACTCTCCTGACATTGGTCGCGACGACGATGCTCACGTTCGGCTGCGGCGCGGACGACTCGAACGACGGTTCGAGCGCGCTGGGGACGGCACCGACGAGAGCCTCGGTCGCTTACAGCCAGAAGTGCGCGGGCTGCCACGGACCGAAGGGTGTGAGCGAGATCCGGGTCGACAAGGACGCGGGGGTGCGCCCGTTGATTCCCCCGGTCATTCCAGGGCGCCTATCGCTCCAGACCTACATGGCCGTGGTGCGTGAGGGCCGTCGGCCCGAGATGCCTGCCTACCCTGTGACCGACATGAGCGACGCGGACATGGCCCGAGACTACGAGTGGCTGAAGGCCAAGCCCTGAGCTCGGTCGCCGGGGCGGCGACGGACGTGAGCCGTCTCAGAACGATCGAACGCCCGCGAAGGCGACGGCGCGCGGGAGAATGCGATCGAGCGTCCGCCAGGTGAGGGCTCCCGCTGTCGAGATGGATGCAACATGCACGCGATCCGAGAGTGCCCCGCCCGCCTTCACGCCGCCAACGACGATGAGCTCGTTGCCTCGCACCACAGCCGACCCGCCGAAGAGAGGCGTCGGCAGTGGGGCCTCGTCGCGCCACGGCTCCAGCACCCCGCCCTCGCCGATTGCGGCGCTGAGAACGGTATCGACCGACGCACCTCCGAGAACGTACAGACGGCCTTGCGCTCCCACGCAGGTGGCGCCGACCACCGCACTTGGTGCGCCCTTGTTCGTGAGCGGCCGCTGGGCAGCGAACGCCCCGAGGTCGCCGGTTGCCGGGTCGAGCCGAGTGTGGTCGACGGCCGCGCTGGGCTCGTCTGGAGGAGTCTCACCGCCGACGGCATAGACGTCCGCGCCAACGAAGCAGACCGAGGGGACCGCGCGTGGGGTGGCGAGCGGTTTTCCGAGCTTGCGAAAGGCGCCTGCGCCGA
This sequence comes from Myxococcales bacterium, assembly GCA_043764595.1. Lineage (GTDB taxonomy): Bacteria > Myxococcota_A > Polyangia > Polyangiales > Polyangiaceae > JAAFHV01. The sequence goes on from JAYUKI010000072.1 coordinate 5,652, forward strand.
GGGTCTTCGCGTCGACTTGCGCGACGTACGAGCTCGCCGATCCAACCACGAAGACGAACGACCCAGAGGCTGCGAGCGTCGCACGTGGGCTGGGGATGGCGGGCCCTGCGCCGACCGCCCAGCCCTCATTCAGGTTTCGTGAGGAGCGCACGATGACGAGCGGACCTGTGGGGAAGCCAACGGGCGCAGCCTCGTCCCGCTCCGTAGCCGCGCCCACGAAGACGGACGCATCGTCCAGTGCGAGGGGCACGTATGCGCCTGGCTGCGGCAAAGCGAAGCCCGGAGTGAACGACGCCAGATCGGAGCGGTCGCTCTTCCACGTTGC
>JAYUKI010000073.1:0-5962 GCA_043764595.1 Myxococcales bacterium
TCTCGCATGCCGCCGTCGTCTCCGAAATGAAGCGCCGCGCGGCGAACCGCGCTTCGAGGCGATGACCAAGCCGCGACGAGGCAAGGGAACGAGCGCGCCAGGCGATAGTTCTGAAGGGACTTCCGGTCGCGGCGCTCTGGGACACTCTGGTCAGCGGGCGACGCGCTCGACCCAATACCCTGGCCCGCGCCGCGCGTGAGCAATCGCGACGACGAAGACGGTGTCGTCGTGGAATGTGAAGAAGATCACATAGGGAAACCGTCGAACAACCTTCTTGCGATACGGACGGTCGGGCCACCATGCGGGGTACGAGAGCGGCGCAGCGAGGAGCTCCTCGACGGCAACGTCGATGCTGGCTACGAAGTCGACGCCGAGGCCCATGCGGCGCGCCTCGTACCACTCCGCGGCGGCAGCGAGCTCCTCCTCGGCCTCAAGCGCGACGCGGAGGCGTGTCACGCATGCCCGAGGCGCTTCAGGATTCTCGATCGCACGTCGGTCCAGTCCGCGCCGGATTCGCCGCCGGGCTTGACCGCATCAGAGCGCCGGTCGAGCTCTTCCAGCCACGCCGCCTCCCAGCCCGCATCGCGCGGTCCGCCCACGCTCGCGAGGATCTCGGACGCCAGCTCGAGGCGCTCATCCTCTGGGAGAGCAAGTACGTCCTGCAAGAGCTTTCGAGCCGCGTCACTCATGCTCTCATTGTATCGCCTCTGGGCGACCTCGCAAAACCCTAAGGTCTGCGCACCGTGAGCACGCGAAGAGCAGATGGAGGCGCGCTTTCGATCCCATGGTTACTGCGCCGTCCTGTGAGGCGGCGCTTCTCTCCGCACACTCCGAAGGTGGCCTCTCATCCCGCGTTCGACTACTCGCACCTGACCATCGAAGAACGCTTGCTGGTCGAGGACCTCTGGGACAGCATCCCGGCCGACGCCGATGCCGACGTGTTGCCGCTCGCGGAGGCCGAGCGTGTGCTCCTCGACGAGCGCGTCGCGGACTTGCGCGCCACCCCAGCTGCCGGCCGGCCCTGGACCGAGGTCCGTCGCGAGATTCTCAGCAAGCGGCGGTGACTGCGCTCGTCGTTCGTCCGCTCGCGGCGGACCTTCGACGCGACGTAGCCAGCGTTTGGCTTTTTCCGGTCTTTCGCCACCCAAACGGCACCATGAGCATTGGCCTCTTCACGGTCGCGCCCCGCCCGCAGCCCGCTTCTCGCTTCTCGCCCCCCGCCAAGAAGGGCCCAGCGACGTCCAAGACCTCCCACGAGCTCCGCGGCTCCCGCTCCCCGCAGCCCGCCTCTCGCTCCCCGCCCCCCGCCAGAAGCGCCCCGCGCGGCTTCGGAAGCTTACGAAATGGGGAGTCGCGGTTTGGCCGCGCCCTTTGCGGCTCGTGTTCGGCGTGGGCGCTTTTGGCGGGGAGCGAGCAGCGGGCAGAGAGGGGCGGGGAGGGATCTTTGGATCTCGTGCGAGGTCTTGGACGTCGCGGGCTCTTTTTAGCGAGAAGCGAGGAGCGAGAAGCGGGCAGAGCGGGGCGGGGAGCGTCCGGAGCTGAGGGCCTCTATTGCTGAGGCGGCACGCTGGGACACGCGGTCGTTCTCGCGTGGCGAGCGAAATGGCCTTGTATTTTCAACGCGAATTCCATGCGCGCATGCGCAAACAATGCCGTTTGCGCGCGCGGTTTGTCTCGTTCATAGTCAGCCTCGACCCCATGCGCATTCACCACTCATTCGTAGCCTTGCTCACGTTTCTCGTCGTCCCGGTCGCGTGTAGCGCGCCCTACGGCGGGCAGGCCGACGATCCGAGCACGGGGACCTTCGTGCCGGGCGATCCGCAGACCGACAGCCCCACGGCCGATGAGGAGGTCGACGCACCGAGCGTCGCGGTCGCCGAGCCCCTGCTCGTGCTGCCGAACCGCACCGCGGCCGCGGCGACCGTCACGGTCGAGCAGGACGTGAACGAGGGAGGCTTCCTCGGCGATCGCGTGACCTGGCGTGACAGCGCGGCTCGCCCGCGCACGGCGTTCCTCGTGAAAAATAGCGCCATCGACCCTGCGGGCGCCTACGGAGGGTACGCTCGCAAGTTCACGTACCAGCCCTCCGCGGGCGTGACGCGCACCGTGAACGGGGGCACCACCGAGCCGGGCTTCGGCTTCGTCATGGCGCAGCGCTCCACGGACTACGCCACCATCTCGAACAAGTACCTCGCCGGGACGCGCACGCTCCGCTCGGTCGGGCCTGGACACGCGGTCGTCGAGTACGGCTATGCGCAGCTAAAGACGAGCGCCGGCGTGGCCATCCCTGTCCGCGCGACGGTGCAGTGGAGCTTCGTGAGCGGGCGCGACTACCCCTTGTGGTCGGTCACGTACGACAGCTCGGCCGCCGGCTCCAACGTCCTCTCGCTCGACACGAAGTCGCCGTACGGCGAGGTCGAGTTCACGGGCTCGTCGGGCACGGTCGACGGCGCAGGGTGGGGCGACCGCCGCAAGTTCGTGACGACGGCCACCACAGGTCCTCTCACCGTGCAGACGCCGTGGACCTACAACACGACCAACGTCGTCCCCTACCTGCGCTCGTGGAGCAACGCCACGAACAGCGAGATGGGCCTCGTGCAGAGCCAGCGCTACGCGCAGCACGACGGCGGCTACGGCTGGTTCTACACGAACTGGGACAAGACCAGCGCGACCCGCGTCATCGACGGCGGGAGCCCCGCGGGGCAGCTCATGCCGGCGAGCTGGAACTGGACCTACCTCCTGAACCAGCACCGCCTGCCCTCGGGCACGAGCGTAAAGACCATGGGCTGGGGGATGAACTTCGGCGCGGTCGGGCAGACCTCGTTCCCAAGCTACGGCTACCAAGGGAACCGGAGCGGCTACCCCTACCAGAGCTACGGCACGTTCATCGTGCTCGGGGCCAAAGCGGCGACCACGAACCACGTCGCCCAGGTCGAGCGCCTCACGGCTTCGAGCCTCAGCGTGACCCGCGGTCAGGTGGTCACGAGCGGCATCGCGGGCGTCGGTCGTAGCGACACGGTGAGCTACACGCCGTCGGGCTACAACCATGTGTACGCTACATGGGAAGTGCGCGCCGAGCCGACCACCGCCGCCGCGGTCTTCACGCTCGATCCGAAGGCGACGTCGCTGAAAAACCCAGTGTTCCGGGTCCTCGACTACTCTCGCACGACCCTCCCGACGGGCGTGCGCATGGGCACGACGACGCTCGTCGACGGCACCGACTACGAGGCCTCTCGTGACGGAACCACCCTCTGGTTCACGCTGAAGAAGACCATCTCCACTCCGACCACGATTGGCCTCAACGAGGATGGCGGGAACCCCGGAACGGGCCTCGATCCGTTCTACCAGCACTTCGACATCAACCACGTGCTCTCCACGGGGCAGAGCAACAGCGTCGCGAACTCGGGCACGCCCGTGCTCAGCACGACGCAGCCGTTCGCGAACTTGATGTTCAACGTCGGCGTGATGACGGGAGGCACCTGCAACGGCCAGGGCTGCAGGACCTACCAGACCCCCACGTCCCTCGTGCCGCTCGTCGAGGGCGACATGTTCTTGAACTACGCGGTCGAGACCGCCTCGTCCGGAATCGCCAACGAGATCACGAACATCGCGCGATCGGTGTACCTCGTCGGCCAGCCCGTGGGCCGCACCAGCCACGACGTGATGGTGAGCCTCCACGGCCGAAGCGGAAACAGCTACGACTGCCTCCGCAGGGGAGGCTGCTCGTGGGAGGGCACCGGCTACGTGAAGGCCTTCGACGACGGCATGCGGCAGGTTCAAGACGCGAAGGCGCTCGCGACGGCTCGCGGCTCGAGCTACGTCGTGCGCGCCGTCACCGCGGTCCACGGCGAGACGGACCACTACTACGTGGGCTTCCCGCTGAACGGCACGGACGGCACGCCCGGGAAGATTCAGAACTACTCGGACGCGATGCTCGAGTGGCAGGCCGACTACGAGACCCAGGTGAAGTCGCGCACCGGGCAGACGCTGCCCGTGCCGCTGTTCATCTCCCAGATGAGCGGCTGGACCGACAAGCCCGCGAGCGCCGTCGCGAACTATCAGTTGAACGCGCACGAGCGCGCGCCGGGCAAGGTGGTCCTCGTCACCCCCGGCTACCCGCTGCCGTTCGCGACCGACTGCCTGCACTACACGTCCCACAGCAACCGGCGCCTCGGGGAGTACTTCGCCAAGGCGTACCTCCGGCACGTCCTCCAGGGCAAGACGTGGGAGCCCACTCGCCCCACGAGCGTGACGCGCGTGAACAACGTGCTCACGGTGAAGTTCGCGGTGCCCGTTCCGCCGCTCGTCCTCGACACCACGCTCGTCACGAATCCGGGCAACTACGGCTTCCGCTACCTCGACAGCGCCGGGACCCCGGCCATCTCGAGCGTCGCCGTGACGGCGCCGGACACCGTGACGATCACGCTGGCCTCGACGCCCACGGGCGCGAACAAGCACCTCACGTACGCGCAAAATGCGCCGTCGCCGGCGTGCCCCGGCCCCACCCAAGGACCCCGTGGCAACGTACGTGACTCGGACACGACGCCCTCGATGTACGGCTACTCGCTCTACAATTGGGCCGTGCACTTCGACCTCGTCGTGCCGTGAGGCTCACAACCCTGGGTTGAGGTTTGGCTCGAGATTCTCGGATCGGCGAAGGCCGCCGCGCTCTTGCGGCGTGCGGGCGTCGCGGGGCGCTTTTGGCGGGAGGCGGGTCGCGAGGGGCGGGAAGCGCGGGCAGAGAGGGGCGGGGGGGAAGCGCAGAGTTCGTGTTAGGTCTTGGACTTCACGGGGAGTTTTTGGCGTGCAGCGGGAAGCGAGAGGCGTGCAGCTCCTGGGCGGCGGTGAGTCCGATCGTCGTTCGTCCGCCCGAACGACCGCACTCGAAGGCGTCAAAAATCATCTTCGCCCCCAGCTTCGCGGCTTCGGCCTTGCCCCTTCTCTGCAGGTCGAGACGAGTTGCCCCGCGCCAACGGCAAGCGTAGAACTTCCTCGTGCACGCCGTCTTTGCTGACCCCAAGACCGACTTCGTCTTCAAGCGGATCTTCGGCTCCGAAGCGCGCAAGCCTCTACTTATTGCCCTGCTCAACCACCTCCTGGAGTTGGAAGGCGACCGCCGTATCCAAAACGTCCAGCATCTCTCAGGGGATCAGCACGTCGATGTTGCCGAGCTCAAGCTCTCCATCGTCGACGTCAAGTGCACGGACGCGACCGGGCGCCGCTTCGTGGTTGAGATGCAAGTCCTCAAGGTCGAGGGCTTCGAGAAGCGCGTCGTCTACAACGCCAGCAAGGCGTACGTCATGCAGCTCCGCGCGGCCGAGGAGTATCCGGCACTGTGCGATGTGGTCGGTGTGAGCATCTGCAACTTCAACCTGTGGCCTGACAAGGACGATGCCGGTCAGTACAGGGTCCCAATGCTAAGCCGCTGGCGCATGCAGGAGCAGCACAGCGGTGAGAGCGGGCTCCCGCAAGTCCAGTATGTGTTTCTCGAGTTGCCCAAGTACGCGGCGGGCGACGTGCCCGAGGCGCTCGTCGATAAGTGGGCCTACTTCTTCCGTGAGGCGAAGAACCTCGACGTCGTCCCGTCCGCCCTCGCGGAGGGCCCATTCAGGGACGCGCTGGAAGTGGCGCGTACGGCGACGTTCTCGGCGGATGAATGGGAAGCCTACGAGCGGGCGAAGATGGCTGAGCAGGACGCTCGCGGGGCGCTCACCGTGGCTCGGCAGGAGGGACTCGCCGAAGGGCAGGCGGTCGGAATGCGCGATTCTCTGCGACGCATCCTGGAGCTTCGAGGCATTCCGCTCACTGCAGACGAGCAAGGTAGGCTCTCGCGCTGCACCGACCTGGAAGTGCTGGACCGCTGGCTGCGGAAGGCACTCACGGCGAGCACGGCTGCGCAGCTCTTTGAATGACGCGGCACTTGTTTCTCCCTCCGCTGCGATAGCCTACGAGACGCACGACG
>JAYUKI010000074.1:0-1792 GCA_043764595.1 Myxococcales bacterium
CGAACGCCGAGCCGTCGGGCGAGAAAAACAGGATCGCGCCGCCCGCGAGCGCGCCGCCCGCCAGAAGGAGCTCGAGCGCGACGGCGACCTTCTCGACCCCGCCGAGCGGAGATGCGCGAGAAGGCCACATGGGCGTTCGTGATCGCTCCGCGATGCTCATGAATGTCGCTCCTCGCGACTCCGGCGTACTATGGCGCGATTGGTCATTCTTAATGATCTCTTATCAAGCAGCGTGTGCTGTCAGTTGCGATGCGCCTGTCGTTCCAAGAACCACACGTGCGTGCTCGATCATGTCGGCGCTCCCGCGTGCGAGGACGAGAAACTTTCCGGCTTTGACTTCGAGCTCGTACTTCACGACGCTCTCGTCGGGGATCCCGATGCTCGTGAGCGCCGCAGCCAGAACACCGGCGGCGCCACCCAGCGCTGCACCTTCGAGCGCGCCGACGATCCAACCAACGAGCGGCCCCATAGCGACGATCGGGCCGATCGCAGGAATGAAGAAGATCGCGCTTCCGAAGAGCATTCCCCAGAGGCTTCCCCAAAACGCTCCGCGGGCGCCCCAGAACTTCATGCGGTCACCGGAGGTGTAGAACCCGAGCGCTTGCTCCTCGGTGTGGAAGTCTTTGCCGACGATCGACAGTCGCTTCATGTCGAGCCCTGCTTGCTGGAGCGCCCTGACGGCGACTTCAGCGTCGGCATGGGTTTCGTAAATCGCCACTGCGGAGTGTTCCTGCGGGTCGTGAGTCATCATGGTCCCCCCATGCAAGACGGGGCCCAGAGCCACCTCGATTTCCCCTCCTCAATGAGAAGTGAGCGACCAGCCGGCGGGGGCAACGCGGCCAACGACTACGACGCGAATGGGCGGATCTCGCCAAAGTGATGCCAACAACGCCAATCTGAAGGAGTGTTACGCCCTCCTCACCGATCCGGTGCTCCGCGACACGTGCACGAAGGAACGCGAAGCCCTCAAGGTGAGCCTGAAGTCCCGAGTAGACGCGTTCAACGCGCTCGCGAAGGGCAAGCTTTCGTATCCACGCTACGACGGCGGATTCTTCGTGACCCTGTTCGCCACCGACGCCGAAGAGCGCGCCGCCCGCATGCGCGAAAAGGGAGTCTTCGTGGTCCCAGGCAAAGGAACCTTGCGCGTGGCCCTTTGCGGAGTCGCCGAAAGCGACGTTCCCAAGTTGGTCGCGGCGCTCGCGGACTAACGACCCCGAAGCGGGCCAGCGCGCGCTCGAGCGCCACTCAAATCGCTGGGTTTGCCATCACGTTGATAGGGCAAAAAGAGCGCGGTGCTCGACGAGGCCCATTCCGTTCCAACGGCACGCACGTTGCAGTTTTCTCGACCAATGTCGGTCAGCCTCGCGCCCTTGCCCAACGCTTTCGAAGAAATCGCGGGCCATTGAGCCCGCCGCCAAACCCTCGGCCCACCCGCCCGGCACGCGAAGAGCACGGCTACTTGCACGGGCGCACGCCCGACGACGGCCTCATCTATTACGTCCACCACTACGCCTGCCCCCCCCGCCCCGAAGGCGCTCGCGCGGTCCTTCTGGTCGGCGCCATGGGCCTCGAGCGCGGGCACTCCCACCTCGTGTGGGTGCGCTGGGCTCGCTACCTCGCGCAACGCGGTCTCGATGTGTTGCGCTTCGACTACCGCGGTGTGGGCGAAAGCACGGGCGAGCACGCGGACATGACCATCGACTCGTGCGTCGCCGACGTCGTGCGCGCCCTCGAGCGTTTGGCCGAGCTGCATCCTCGCGCACCGATCGCGCTGCACGGGCTGCGAGGTGGC
>JAYUKI010000075.1:0-5953 GCA_043764595.1 Myxococcales bacterium
TACCGCCACGGACCGCCGGTGGTCACATTGTCGTAGGGGCTGTCCTTCGTCTCCGAAGCCGCGAGCTCGTCGGCATTCCCGGGCATGTCGTACACGCCATAGTCGCTCACGCATTTCGGCTGGGATCCCGAAGGCACTCCTTGCCACAAACGCTCGAGCTCCGCGCTTCGCACGTCTTTCTTTTTCGATGCGAATTTGTAGAACGGATCGCCGCGGTCGTTCTCTCCCTCGGCCTCGGGTTCCACCCCCTTTTGGTCGCCGCGGCAAATCTCCGGATCACGGGCATAACCGTAGGGGTAGGGTTTGTACTCGGGCCCCTCGCACGCCATGGTCCACTCGGTTTCGGTGCAAACCCTTTTGCCCTGGTCCGCGCACAGGCGCTGCGCTTGTGGAAAATCGTTCATCACCGTCGGTCGCACGCCGGCGCGATTCGGATACTCGAATTGGTCCATGCAGTAGCGGCGGTGCTCTTTCTTGCCGACGCACTTCGCCGGGGCCTCGAACTCGAGACAAATGGTCTTGTCGTTCCATTTGGCGTACCAGCTCTTGCCGGCTTTGCACTTCTGCTCCACGTCGGTGCAATAGTCGCCTTCGACGATCACCATTCCGGTCGGACAGGCTCCGTGGGAATCCGGAAGGCTTGGAAGCGCGGCTTCGGGCGGTGCTTGTTCCGGCTTGCTCGCCGGCGTCGTGGGCTCGGGCACGGCGGGTCGCAAGGCTTCTGCGGGGCCCTTTTTTGCCTCGATGTCTTGAGGCGCACCGTTTCCGCAGGCGCTCGAGGCGAGGCAAAACAAACTGGCGAAGGTCACGGCCGGGACGATGCGACGGGAAAGGGCTCTCACCCTTCGAGGGCTAATACGGACGACCGCCGAGACCCAACTTCTCGGGCACGTCGCAATCGCTCAATCGCCGAAAAGGGCGGCAGCCACGACCGTTGCCGCCACGAAAAGACCCATTCCGTCGGCCACGACGTCGCATAAAAACCCAAGGCTCTTGGACCTTTGGCCCTCGCGAACGAACCACAGATCGAACGCCCCGTTGGCAAGGACGATGCCCGACACCGCAAGCCTCGCGGGCGAAAGTGCAGCCGACACGAGACCGACGATCACCGAGCCGAGCACGGCCACTTCGAGAAGTGCATACGTACGCTCCGAACCCAGGACTACTGGAATCGTGCGTGTGCCGGCCCGCGTGTCCCCTTCGATGTCGCCAATGTCGAAAAATACCGTGTTGACGAAGAATCGGACGAAGAGCCAGGCGAAGAGGGCGGCGTGGAGCGGAAGGGACACCCCTCGGCCCGCCGCGACGAGGGGCAAGGTGACTCCGACGAGTGCCCACGTTCCGGCCACCGTGACGCTCTTGCCGCCCGTCACGTCCTTCAATCGACGGTATCGGAAGCCCGCCGGCAATACATTCGTCCCGTAGGCGTACGCGATCGGAAACGGCAGTCCGAAGAGCGCCACGGCCCGCAGACCTCCTGGCGACTGGTACGCGAGCACGATGCCGAGCCCGAGCGCCACGACGGCCAGCGCCATCAGAACGGAGCGATGTTTGCCGATGAAAGCGCTGCGCTCTGGATCATTCTCGGCGTCCGCCACGGGGTCCCATTGGACGACCTTGTCGAAGGTGTAGACGACGTACATCGAAAGCGCCGGCAGGAGGGCCGCAACGAGAGACCGGGCGTCGGGCTTTCGGGCTCCCGCCGCGAAGAGCGTGGCCATCGAGAATCCACTCGCCGTCGCCGCAAGCCACGCGTTCGAGTAGGCGCACTTTTCGAGCCACGTCTTCGTCCACCGCATGGCTCAGATTATCGATCCGTGGGTTTTCGCGCTCGGCGACTGGTCGTTTTTGTCGCGAAATGTCAGGAAAGGAAGGCATTGAGCCCGATTTTGCCGCTCGGGGTTCGAATTGGCCCTTTCCGCCGAAGAATCGCTAAGATGAAAAGATGTCGGGGAACGGCAAGGACGATCCTCGGACGCCGTCCCCCCGTGGGGTGGGAGAGGCGCACATCGGGTATTCGGACGACGACGTCGCTCTGACCCAAAAGATCGCCCGCCCGAAGCTGCCTCGGATCGAGAAGATCGTGCCGGAGCGAATGGAGCCACCTGCGCTCCTGCGAGGCAACCAAGGCAGCGCCGTCGACGCGTCTGCCCTTCTTCGTGCACGAAGGATCTCGGCACCGAATCACGTCGCCGTTCGCGTGCCCCCCGAGCCGGCATCGGTCGCCGATCCAACGATTGCCCGGCCCGCGCACATTCCACGGGAGGCGTACCTTCCCATCGAGTCCGTTCCGTCGACACGGCCCGATGGCCACGATCTCGAGCCGCAAACGATGGCCCACGGGCAGCCCAGTCCACACGAGCTGTTCGACGACCTCACCGAGCGCGGCCCAGTCTTCCTCCCCGACGACGCCGACGTCGAGTCATTGCGGTCGAGCCGTGACTTCGAGCCACGAAGCCTCGTTACGCGTCAGGTGCCCGCCGACGTGGTGAGGATCCTGCGAAGCCGAGCCGCCCTCGAGACGGAGGTCGTGAGCGAGCTCGACGGGCTCCCCGTGCTCATTCCGGACAGCCAAGCCGTCCCGAGCAGCTCGGGCCGCGAGCCCAGCGAGGCGCTCGTGCTCACCAAGCTCGCGCCGACCCCCAGCCCAAAGCCTCGCGAGCCAGCGGGTGCAGCGGCCACGATGCAGTCGTCGCTCGCGTCGACGCGTCTCTCTTCGGAGCGTGGCTCGGCTCCGCGTGTGGCCGCTTCTCCTGCGCCCCCTCAGGTGACGCCCTCGCCCCAGCTCCACACGCTGCCTCTCGGCATGAAGCCCGCCGACTTCCTGGCAGGCCTTGCGCAAGCCGAAGCCCACGGCCAAAGTCCCGCTGGGCCTCCCGCAAACGCGCAGAGAGCAGGTCTGCCTGGCCCGTTGCCTTCGTTGAACGAACCCGACGGATCCAGCGGAATGGCAGGCTTCGGAGGAACCGCGATGATGCCGGGGCCTCTCCTCACACCGTCAGGAGAAATCAACCTCTCGGGCTCGGGGTCCAATCCTCGGCTCGCCGGCCCATTCGCTTCTTCCGGCTCGTTGCCTGCAGCGCAGCCAAGCTCCGGTGTTTTCCCACAGGGAACGCCTGGGAATCCGTTCCCGCAGGGCACCCCTGGCCAAGGCTTCCCCGTCGGTCCCGGGCCTCAGCGATACCCCTCCGGTCAGACCCCCGCCGGTCCCATGCAGCCGCCGTTCGGGCCCTACCCAAGCGCTCCTAGCGGCGGGGCGTTCGGTCAAGGGCAAGGCACGTTCCCACCCGGCTCGATGCAAGCGCCGATGCAGCCGCAAGGCACGTTCCCACCCGGGTCGATGCAGGCGCCGATGCAGCCGCAAGGAACGTTTCCACCCGGCTCGATGCAAGCGCCGATGCAGCAAGGCCCAGGACAAGGGTACCCACCTGGACCCATGCCAGGGCCTCTGCAGAATCAGGGAACTTTTCCGCCCGGATCACTCCCGCCGAGCTCGGCAGGCCAAGCCGGTTCACCCAATAGTCAAGGCGCCCAGGCGCCAGCAAGCACAGGCCCCACACGCAGCAAGAGCAAGTGGGTGCTGATGCTCCTCGCCGTGGTGGTCGTGCTTTCGTGTGGTGGAGCGTGGCTGGCCATGAAGAAGAAGCTGCCGTGGAAGAAACACGCGGGCCTGCCTTCGACGTCCGCCTCCTCCACCTGCTCAAGACCCGTGTAATCTGCACGGGTCTTTGCGGGCGGGTGTCAGGCCTTCGGACGCAGCACTTCGATTCCGTTCATGTACGGGACGAGTGCTTTCGGCAGGGTGACCGAGCCATCTTCGTTCTGATGGTTCTCGAGGATCGGGATGAGGATGCGAGGGCTGGCCACCGCCGTGTTGTTCAACGTGTAGGGGTAGCCCAAGGTTCCGTCCTCACGGCGAACGCGAATGTTCGAGCGGCGGGTCTGAAAGTCCCCGAGCGTCGAGCACGAGTGGGTCTCCGCGTACGCATTGCGGCCCGGCATCCACGACTCGACCTCGTGCTTGCGGGTCTGCCCGAGGCCAATCTCGCCGGTGCACGCAATGGCCACTCGGTAGGGGATTTCGAGCTTCGCCAAGATGGCTTCGGCGTTCGCCAAAAGCGCATAGTGCTCCTTCTCGGCAACCTCTTCGTCGGCTGCGCAGAACACGACTTGCTCCACCTTCGTGAACTGGTGAACGCGGTAGAGTCCCTTCGTGTCTTTGCCCGAGGCCCCGGCTTCACGGCGGAAGCAAGGAGACGTTCCGCAGTACCGAATGGGAAGGCTGGAAGCCTCGAGGGTGTCGTCCGCGTGGAGTGACACGAGGGCGACCTCGCTCGTGCCCACGAGAAAGAGGTCGTCCGCCGGAAGCGCGTAGGCTTCCTCGCGTCCAAGCGGGAAAAAACCGGTTCCTATGAGTGCGCGCTCCCGCACGATCACCGGCGGGATCACGGGCGTGAGACCTCGTTCGACCAAGACGTCGATCGCTAGCCGCGTGACGGCCATTTCCAAGATGGCGCCCATGCCCGTGAGCGCGTACGAGCGTCCGCCGGCGAACTTCCTCGGTCCGTCCCAGTTCACGAGACCAAGCAAGGTCGCGAGCTCGACGTGGTCTTTCGGCGTGAACGAAAAGACCCGGGGCGTACCCACTTTGCGGATCTCGACGTTGTCTTCTTCGCCTTTGCCCACCGGCACTTCGGGCCTGGGAAGGCTCGGCACGCGGAGCATGAGGTCTTCGAAGCGCTTCTGGATTTCCGCCATCTTGGGCTCGATGGTCTCGAGCTCCGTGCGGATGAGCTTGGCTTCTTCGATGAGCGTCGGGCGCTCCTCTTTGCTGGCCTTCGGGATGAGCGAAGCGATCTGGTTCTTTCGGGCGCGTTTGGCGTCAAGAGTGACGATGCCTTCGCGCCGCTCCTTGTCGACGGCGAGGAGCTCGGCGACGTCGAGGTCGAGGCGCTTGTTCGTGACGGCCGCTTGGACGAGATCGGCGTGCTGGCGGATGAAGGCGATATCGAGCATTTCGCTCGCCGAAGTAGCACGGAATTTGTGCGAATTTCCCGCGAAATGCGCAACGCCGCGGGACCTTTCGGCTCCGCGGCGTTCCGGTCGACAAGCCGTGGGCTCGCCGTGTGGGCTACTTCGAGTAGAGCTGCACCGCGACGAGACCCGCGCCGGCCTTGGCCGTGGCGACCCACTTGGCCTGGACGGGAATCGGCGAGAGAGCAAGCTTCACGCAGTTGGCCTTGCCGCCAATCGACGTTTGCGCGCCCTTGCTGGTGTTCTTCGCGAACGAGCCCTGCATTCCGGGGATGGGGGTGATGAGGAACATCTCGAGGTCGATCGAGGACACGCCAGCGCCGGCCGCGACGAGCGTGTAGCACTTGCCGGGTTGAATCGTGAAGTTGCCCTCGAGGGTCTGGCCCGTCGAGAAGTTCGCAGCGGCCGTGTTGCCTTCCTTCTGCATTCCGGGGGCTTCGCTGTTCGCGAAGACCATCATCGGTCCGGCCGCCATCTGGGCAAGGTTCGGATCGATCGCTTGCGCCGAGCCGCCACCCGCACCGGCGGGAGCCGCAGGAGGGAAGCCGGGGATGCCGGGAGTGGCGGGAGCAGTGGGCTGCGTATTGGGGGCGCCGGGCTGCGGGTAACCGGGGGGTGGCTGTCCGGGCTGGCCAGGCGGTGGGTAACCGGGCGGGGGCTGTCCGGGCTGTCCGGGCTGGTAGCCGGGCTGTCCGGGTTGCGGATAGCCGGGTTGGCCATTCGCGCCGTAGGTGCCGGCGGGGGTCGAGGGGGGCGGTTCATCTTTGCCGCAAGCCGTAGCGGCGAGCGCGGTGAGGGCGACAATCGCGGAGAGTTTCAGGGATACGTTCACGGCAAAGCTCCTCAGGGTTGGTCCGCACGAGGACCCTCGAACGAGGGCGCCCCGAAGCGGGCGTGAGTCTATCGCCCGGTTGGACGA
>JAYUKI010000076.1:0-1791 GCA_043764595.1 Myxococcales bacterium
GCCGAGGGCGCAGGGGTCCGTGTCGGCGTCGTCGACGTCCAGCGTGCGGTCGCCCAGACCGAGGACGGCCTTCGCGCCCAGGCCACGCTGAAGAAGCTCTTCGAGAGCCGCCAGCAGCAGCTCGACGCGAAGCAAAAGGACCTACAGCGGCAGAAGGAAGAGATCGACAAGCAGTCGCGCGTGCTCTCGAAGGAGGCGCTCCAGAAGCGCGTCGACGAGTGGCAAAAGCAGATGATCGACCTTCAGCAGATCTTCCTCGAGTACAATAAAGAGCTCGAAAAGAAGCAGAAAGAGCTCACCGAGCCCGTGATCGAGAAGGTCATGGCGATCATCAAGCGAATCGCCACCACGGAGAACGTCGACATCGTCATCGACAAGAATACGACGGCGTACGTCCGGAGTGACCTCGACCTCACCGATCGCGCGATCCAAGCGTACAACAGCGGCGGCGCCGGGGCGGCTCCCGCAGCTCCCCCGAAAAAGTAGTCCCAGAAAGAACGAGCCAGGGCGTGCCTTCCCGCATCCATCTGGCCCCGACGCCCCTCGAGCACCTCATCGGTCGCTTCGGGGGGCGTGTCGTTTGTGGTCTTTCGCCGGGCTTGGTCGTGCGAGGGCTCGCCGCGGTCCACGGGCCACGAGAAGGAGCGCTTTTGCCCCTTACGCGTCCGGAATACGTGCCTTTGGCTAGGGAAGCGGTGGCGTCCGGAGCCGTGCTCGTTGTGGCCGAGCGCATTTGGGGTCGGCTGATCGACGTGCCCGTCTGGGTGCACGAGGACCCCTCGCGGGTGTGCGCAGAGCTTTCGGAGGAAGCAACGGTCGAGGATACGGCAGGTCCGTGGGGAGAGGGCTGCGACGTGGCGCCGAGCGCGATCGTGTATCCGCGGGTTCGTCTCGGCAAGCGGGTGCGCATCGGCCCTAACGCCGTGATTGGGGCACCAGGGTTCGGCTTCCGAGCGGGGCCGTCGGGCCTCGTTCACGTGCCTCAGCTTGGCGGCGTCGTTCTCGAAGACGACGTGTGGATCGGAGCGCTCTCCACCGTCGACAGCGGAGCTTTGGGGCCGACCCGGATCCGCGCGGGCGCGAAGCTCGACGCTCAGGTGCACGTCGGCCACAACGCCGACGTGGGAAAAAACGCCATCTTGTGTGCTCAGGTCGGTCTTGCGGGCTCCGTCGTTATCGGCGATTCGTGCATCCTGGGGGGGCAGGTCGGGGTGGCCGACCACGTGCGTATCGGCGAAGGCGCAAAGGTGGCCGCCAAGAGCGGGGTCATCGGCGATGTACCTCCGCACGCCGTCGTGGCAGGATATCCCGCGGTGGGGAACGCCAAGTGGCTTCGAGGCCTGGCGGCAATGTACCGAATGGCGAGGCGGCAGGCCGAGCCCAGGACGAGGAGCCCGAAGTGACACAGACGAGCCCTCCCACCATCATCGAGATCGACCGCATCCTGCAAATCTTGCCGCATCGCTGGCCTTTTGTGATGGTGGACCGTGTGACCGAGGTGATCCCTCAGGAGGTCGTTCGCGGCCACAAGTGTGTGTCGATGAACGAGCCTTGGTTCTTGGGCCACTTCCCGCACCACCCGGTCATGCCGGGGGTGCTCATCCTCGAGGCGCTCGCCCAGATCGGCGGCATCTTGGCCTACGCCAGTGACCCCTTCGATATCTCGAGCTCGCTCATGTACTTTCTCGGCATCGACCGGGCGAAGTTCCGCAGGCCCGTGATCCCCGGCGATCGCCTCGACCTCGAAGTCCGCGTGATGCACCACCGCGAGAACGTGTGGAAGCTGAAGGG
>JAYUKI010000077.1:0-5942 GCA_043764595.1 Myxococcales bacterium
GCTCGCGGTCTACGCGGTCTTCTGGGCGCTCACGCCCGCACGCACCGGAACCGAGCCCATTCCCGTCAAGGTGCTCGCCACGCGGCGCCTCTTGCGGGCCACGTTCCTCGTCGTCGCGAGCTACGTTTTCTACTTCTACGGCACCTACGACGCCGCCCTCGAGCAGCCCGTACCGCTCGGACCCATCGGTTGGAGCGTCCTCTGTTTGGGCATCATCTTCGTGGGCAGCACGCTCGATTTCGCGATCGGCAAGAAGCTCGGAGCGACCGAAGATCCGAAGAAGCGAAAGCTCCTCTTGCTCGCGTCGGTGACGTACTACCTCGGGGTCCTCGCGCTCTTCAAATACTGGAATTTCGGCGTCGACACGGTGGCCGACGTCGCGAAGCTCCTCGGCGTTTCGGTGTCGCGGGTGCACCTCCGGCTCGCTCTGCCGTTCGGCATCTCGTTCTTCACGTTCGAGACCATGAGCTACACGATCGACGTCTATCGAAAGGAGATCCCGCCGGCGAAGCGGTACCTCGACTACCTGCTCTTCGTCGCGTTTTTCCCGCACCTCGTGGCCGGCCCGATCGTGCGCCCGCACTCGATGCTCCCGCAGTTCGAGCGCGAGCCCGTAGCCACGGACGACACCAAAGCGCGTGGCCTCTTTCTCATCGCCACGGGTCTCGCGAAGAAAATCGTGATCGGCGACACCCTGGCCGTAAACCTCGTTGGCCGCGTGTTCGACAACCCCGAGCGCTACTCCTCGCTCGAAGGGCTCATCGCCATCTACGCGTACGCGATCCAGATCTACTGCGATTTCTCGGGTTACACCGACGTGGCCATCGGAAGTGCGCTTCTCTTCGGGTACGAGCTCCCCAAGAATTTCGATGCACCCTACACGTCACGCGATCTTCAGGAGTTCTGGCGGCGCTGGCACATCTCGCTCTCCACGTGGCTTCGCGACTACCTCTACGTGCCGCTCGGCGGCAATCGTGGAAGCACCTGGAAGACGTACCGGAACCTGATGCTCACGATGGTGCTCGGTGGCTTGTGGCACGGCGCGAGCTGGAACTTCGTCATCTGGGGCGCTCTCCATGGCGCAGCCCTCGCCGTGAACCGGGTCTGGCAACGCGCTCGAGAAACGAAAACGCCGGCAAAAGCCCCTGAAGCGAGCGCCTATCGAACGGCGTCTCCTCCCGATGCACCCGCGAAGAAGAAGATCCTCCGTGCCCGCGAGGACTCGCTCGAGACGAGCGAGCCCATCACGCTGCGTACGGTTTTGTCGGTCGCCGCCACGTTCCATTTCGTGTGCGTGGCTTGGGTGTTTTTCCGGGCGCAAACCTTCGCCCAAGCGAAGCTCTTGCTGCTTCGTACGGTCGGCATCCGCGAGGTGATGGACCCCATCACCGCCGAGCTCAAGACGGTCGTTTCGTTCACGCTCACGTCGCCGAACTTGTCCCCGAAGGTGCTCTTCGTGTTGGCGCTCGGGTTCGTCACGCACTTCGTTCCCAAAAAGGTCTTCAACGCCACCCTGGACGGCTTTCGCAGGAGCCCCGCCGTCGTGCAAGGCGTCCTCTTGGCCCTCGCCGCGTATGGTCTCCACTTGGCGGCGGGCGCCAAGTCCGAGCCGTTCGTCTACGGACAATTCTGATTCGTGGTCACAGTCCCCGGGGTGGGACGATGTGTGAACGAAGAGTCACCCAGCCGTGAACGCCGGTGTTTTTTTGGATTTGTCCGCCGGTTCCATCGCAAGATGTTTCGGCACACGATTTGCTCGGCCCGGAAACCAATCGCTTCCAATCGTTCGGTAAGGAATAGAGACCATGACGTTTCGTTTTGTCGCACGGGCCACTTTGCTCTTGGGTTTGGTGGGAGGGCTCGTGATCGCCTGTTCGTCGGCACCCAGTGTCGAGGACTACTGCGGGAAGCTGAAGGCTCGTTATGACGCGTGTCCGAATGGGAGCACCGGCGGCTCCGAGCCTGTTCCCGTTGCGGATGGTGGTGTGTCCACCCCCACGAGGCCTGCGTTCAATCAGTCGGCGTGCACCAACGGCCACCGGTGTCTGACCGCGCTTTTGGAGACTTCGGTCGTCAACGCGTATTTGGACTGCGCGTCTGCGACCGACTGCACCGTCAGCACCAGCAAGTGCGACGAGAGCGCTCTCGCGAGTGGCTCGCACGCGAGCGATGCCGACGCATGCGCGAAGAAATACGCCGAATGCAAAGCCAGCGGGAAGACGTTCGACAACGACTATTGCACGTCGATTCGTGGCGTGAATTCGGACATCCTCTCGAAGCTCAACCCCTGCTTCGAGAAACCGTGCGATCAGATCGACGCCTGCCTCGACGCAACGACCGAGGCGTTCGCTCCGGACTGCGATCTCGACTGACCTACGACTGGCCTACTCTTCGCGCCGTACGGCCGTCCGCTTTTTGGGCTGCGCCGTCTTGTCTTTCGGTCGGGCCGTGGCCCCTTTGGTCTCGGCCCGTGACCGTTCGTACGCGGCGATGAAATCGCCGACACCCACTTTCGCGATGGCCTCTCCCACGACGTCCAGTGGAAGCGCGTCGAGGGACTTGAATCGGACACACGCCTTGCCGAGGTCGAGCTTCTTGCCGGTGGCCGCATAAGCCGATTCGAACCACTCACGCAGCTTCGAATCGCCATAAATGCTCATCAGGTGAAGGGTCATATGGCCCTTTCGCGAGGCCAGTCCGGCGAGGGTGAGGGGTTGCCCGTTGTACGTCTTCGGGTACCTCGAAAGTGGAATCTGGTAGCCGATCATGCCGCATTGGATGACCTCTTCGAATCCCTCGGGCAGATTCTTCAGAATGACCTTCCGTACTGCGGAGAGCGCCGTTCGCACGTCTTCGGGAAGAGACGCCAAATAGTCGTTCGGCGACGCGGGCGTCGGCATGTCCTTCAGCGTCCTTTTTGGCGGCGTTCGGCGCCCCGGGCTTTGTCGCGATCCTTTTTCGCGAGGCGATGGTCCCGGGCCACTTCGCGGCGCTGGGCATCTTCGTTGCCCTTGATCGACGCGAGCGGATGCAAGGTCTCTTCGATGCGTGCGAGGCCCGCCGACACCACGGCTCGAACGACTTCTTCGCTCGGTTTGTAGCAGGCCGCGGACTCGTCGAGAGGGACCTCGAAGTCGGTGTTCACCACGATGCCGTCGTGGCGGTATTGCTCGTTCACTTTGTCCTGGGAGAGGACACGCTTGGCTTCGCCTCGGGAGAGCCTTCGGCCTGCGCCGTGGTTCACCGAGTAGCCGCTTCGCACGGCCCCGGGCTCGGGCCTCAGGATGAAGCTCTTGTCCCGGTTCGAACCGGGAATCAGCACGGGATGGCCGCACGTTTCCCATGGCGTTCCGACGAGCGCCGGATGCCCCGCGGGAAAAGCCCGAGTCGCGCCCTTGCGGTGCGTCCATACGGGGCCGTACTCGGGGTGGTCCTCGGCTTGGACCAAGTTGTGGCTAATTTCGTAGACCAGCTCGAGGTCGTCGCGGAACACTTTCCGGAACGCTTCGGCGATGGCCTCGAAGATCACGAGCCGGTTCACGATGGCGAAGTTCCCCCCGGCCCCGACCGCATCGAGGTAGTCCAAAAAGTGGGGCGAATCGGGCGTGAAATAGCCAAGATCGAGGTCGCGAATCTCGTCGGGGCGCTCTTCCCGTGCGAGCTCGAAGTAGTTCGTTGCGAGCCCGTGGCCGAAGCCGCGGCTGCCCGTGTGCACTTGCACGAAGAGCTTCCCCGAAGGCTCGCCCCGCTGGAGCTCGACGAAGTGGTTTCCGCCGCCCAACGTGCCGAGCTGGTCGAGCCCGCGCTCCGGGTTGCCCTTTTTTCCCCAAGGGACGTCCCATGTGTCCCGAACGGGGAGTCTCTGGCGCTCGGCGCGATCGTGAGAGACCGAGCCCTCGTGCTTCGAGAGCCAATGCTCGGCGCCGCCGCGAATGACTTCCTGGAGCTCGCGTTTGGAGAGGGCTCCGTTGCGGCTCTGGCCTCCAGCTCCGAGCGCCACGCGCTTTTCGACCTCGCGGTTGAACGCGAGGCGTGCGTCCCACGTGGCGCGCTCGGCGGGCACCTGGCTCTTCGCGCTCATCATGCCGCAGCCGATGTCGAATCCGACCGGGCCCATGGCGACCGCCCCGTCGTCGCGCGACGTGAGGATGACCGAGCCCACCGGCACTCCGTAGCCGTAGTGAACGTCGGGGGTGATGCAGACGAGCTTCGTTCCAGGAAAGCGCGTCGCATTCACGATCTGGCGGTAGAGGGTCGGCTCGGCTTCGGTGAGGAGCCCGGGCGTGAGAAAGAGCCGCACGGGCACGTCGCCGATGTCCCGCGTGCGAAGCTCGAAATAGCCTTCTTTTGCCCCGGCAAACGCGAGGCGCTTCCATTCGGCCTGGTCGTGCAGCACGCGCCCGCCGGGGTTGACGTCCGCGTCGAGGTCCGGATCGTTGACGGTGTCGGCGTCGTCGCTCATTTGCCGCCGTCTGTCTTGCGCGCGCGCGTAGGTGGAGCCGAAGGATCGACGAACGACGCGAGCACGGCCTCCGTGAGGGCCAGTTGCCACGCTTCGGGGTGCCAGTTCGAGACGGCCACTCGAGGACGAAGCTCTTCTCCGACCGTGTCGATTCGTGCGACCAGGGTCCTCTTCGGCCCGAGGTCGACCAGGACGAGGGTCGCGTTGAATCCGTGCACGATGAGCCTTTGCATGTAGGCCTCATGCGATGCGACCGTGAGCTTCCTGGCGAGCCGGACGACCTCGACGAACGACTCTTTCTTGCCGTCCGGGAACATGGTGGGCACCTTTTCGTCCTTCGCACAGTCGACGACGCTCATGGGCTTGATCGAGGCCTTGATGCGGAAAAGGTAGGGTTGTTGCGACGCGCCCGAGTCGTCTTGGACGGGCTCGACCGAGATCGACGACGTAAGCAAGATGCCGGTCTTGTCTTCGTCCATGAGGAAGATGTCGCCCGGGTATCGGTAGGTGATCTTCGTTCCGGGAAACGTGGCCTTCGACCAGTCCGCGACCTTGCCGAACGGCTCGCCCGCGTCCGGCTCGTCTTGTGGCACGAAGCCGGGTGGTGGTGCGACGAAGCCTTTGCCGAGGTCCGGCGGCTCGTGGGCGGCGTCGCTCACGACCTTGGCGGGCGGAGGCGGAGGGTCCTTTTTGCTGCACGCCGCAAGTCCGCCCAACACCAGCGACGCCGTGGGGAGGGCCATCGACAGAAACGCAACGATTCGTGGGATTCGCATGGCAAGCGCGAGGATAGCGCGCACACACGTCACGCGAGCCTTCGTTGAGATTCTGGGGAAGCGACCGGATTCTTGCGTCGATTCGTGCACTTCCCGAGCGCACGTCTGTTGACGCGATGCGCCTTGCATTCTAGGAGATCGCGTCGTGGCGCTTCTTGTTCAGAAATTCGGAGGAACCTCGGTCGGCTCGATCGAGCGCATCAAGAACGTCGCGCGGCGCTGCCTCGCGGCCCAGCGCGAAGGAAACAAGGTCGTCGTGATCGTGAGCGCGATGAGCGGCGAGACGAACCGGCTCCTCGGCCTCGCGCACGAGCTCACGAAGGTGCCCAACGCGCGCGAGATGGACGCCCTGGCGGCCACGGGAGAGCAAGTCGCGGCGGCCCTCACCGCGCTCGCCATCGAAGCCGAAGGGGGCAAAGCGCGCTCGCTCCTCGGGCATCAGGTGCGTGTCCTCACGGACGGTGCTTTCACCAAGGCCCGCATTCGCTCCATCGACCACTCGAAGATCCAAGCGGCGCTCGAGCAGGGCGAAATTGCGGTCGTCGCCGGCTTCCAAGGCGTCGACGAGGACGGCAACATCACCACCCTCGGACGTGGCGGGTCGGACACTTCGGCCGTCGCCATCGCCGCGGCCATCTCGGCCGACGCGTGCGAGATTTTCACCGACGTGGACGGCGTCTACACGACCGATCCGAACATCTGCC